>NZ_JAVRFH010000008.1:0-269337 GCF_031845825.1 Streptomyces lancefieldiae
CTAATCCCCACCGAAGTGGTTCATCGTTCGACTTGCATGTGTTAAGCACGCCGCCAGCGTTCGTCCTGAGCCAGGATCAAACTCTCCGTGAATGCTTGCCGGTAATCCGGCGTACACCACGAGAGCGGAACAGTCGGAGGAATGATCCGACCGTTCACAGCGTCCTCGCTGTGTTTTTTCAAAGGAACCTCGTCCCGACCGTGCGGCCGGAGACGGGGTATCAACATATCTGGCGTTGACTTTTGGCACGCTGTTGAGTTCTCAAGGAACGGACGCTTCCTTTGTACTCACCCGATTCTCTCGGGCTTTCCTCCGGGCGCTTCCCTTCGGCCTTGCGTTTCCGACTCTATCAGATCCTTTTCCGATCCGATTCCCTGTCGGCGGGATTTGCCGTGGCCTCCGGGCTTTCGTCCGTTGGCCTTTCGACATTCACTACGTTAGCCGATTTCTCCTGGGACTCATAATCGAGTCCCTCGAGTTCGAATTCAGGCATGCGGGCACGCCGAAATCGTTCCCGCTGAGGGGAAGTCGTAGGTAGTGGGTTGGCCGCTTCCGGCTGCAGGCGATTGCCGTACCCGGGTCAAGCGGCTCGGGCCACGTTACGCGTTCCCCAGGGGAGAGTCAACTTCGACGCCGCCTCGGCACATGGGCTCGATACGGGCTGACCGTCGGGTCGTCGGCGACCCGGTAACGCCATGGATGGACGCCGCCCTCGCCGGCCACGCCGGTGCGCGGGCCGTTGCGTACCCGGTCAGGCTCCGGCGGACGGTTTGGCTCTCGGGCTCAGTCGGTACGCCGAGACCGTCGGATCACCGGCGAGGTAGAACCGGTGCTGCCAGTCGTGGGCCTTGCTCACGCCTACCCGAGGTCCAACCTGGATGAGCGCGGCAGGTGCAGACTCGCCCTCGGACAACATGACCGAGGTACCTGTCAGGAGGTCTGCGCCGTTGTGCTCGCCCGTGATGCCGAGTGCCTGACAGAAGTTCCCCGGACCTCGGGCAAGGCGTGGACTCTCGACCTTCTCCCCTCGCCGCTTGCGTGCCAGGTCTTCCCCCTCGATGACCCTGCCTGCCCGGATGAGGACAGCCGAGGCGATGCCGTCCGTCCCCGTGACGACGTTGGCGCACCAGTGGAGACCGTGGGACCGGTAGACGTACAGGTGTCCTGCGGGTCCGAACATGACGGCGTTACGGGGTGTCCGGCCTCGGTAGGCATGGGAGGCCGGGTCAGCCGTACCGGAGTACGCCTCGGTCTCCGTGATGGCGATGCTCACGGTTCCCTCGGGGGTCTTGCAGGTAAGGACGCTCCCGAGCAGCTTGGGGGCGACCTCTTCAGCAGGATGAGCGAGAAGATCAACATTCATGCCGACTGCCCTGACATGCCGTAGGCCTCGACCTCCGTCAGACGGAGGGCGAGCGGACCGTCCGGGGTGTCGCGTACCAGGACGCGGCCCAGGCGGTCGGGGGCGACATCGAGGATGGGGCGGTCGAAGATGTCCCTGGAGAGGGGCGTACGGTCGGGGCTCGCGAACATGCCGTCCGAGCCTAACGCAGGCGGGCCCGCGCGCGGGGCGGGCAGGGGGCGTCCGCCTCGCCGGGGTGGGGGACACGGAACCGGCTACGGCCGAATCGCGTTTGTAGGGATCAAGGGTTCACACGCAAAGCCTGAAGAGGGAGAGACATGGCGTTCAAGAAGCTGCTCGCGAGCCTGGGAGCCGGCGGGGCCTCGGTCGAGACCGTGCTGAGCGAGGACAACGTCGTGCCGGGCGGCGTCGTCCAGGGCGAGGTGCGGATCCAGGGCGGGTCCGTGGACCAGCAGATCGAGGCGCTGTCGGTCGGGCTGCAGGCCAAGGTCGAGGTGGAGAGCGGGGACCAGGAGTACAAGCAGGACATCGAGTTCACGAAGGTGCGGCTCGGTGGTGCCTTCGAGCTGAAGGCCGGCGCCGTGCACGCGGTGCCGTTCGGGCTGGAGATCCCCTGGGAGACGCCGGTCACGATGATCGACGGGCAGGCGCTGCGCGGGATGAACATCGGCGTCACCACGGAGCTGGAGATCGCGCGTGCCGTGGACTCCGGGGACCTGGACCCGATCAACGTGCACCCGCTGCCGGCGCAGAAGGCCATCCTGGACGCGTTCATCCAGCTGGGCTTCCGCTTCAAGAGCGCGGACATGGAGCGGGGGCACATCCGGGGCACGCGGCAGAAGCTGCCCTTCTACCAGGAGATCGAGTTCCTCCCTCCGCAGCAGTACCGGGGGCTGAACCAGGTCGAGCTGAGCTTCGTGGCCGACGCGCAGGCGATGGACGTCGTGCTGGAGATGGACAAGAAGCCGGGGCTGTTCAGCGAGGGCAGCGACACCTTCCGCTCCTTCAAGGTGGGGCTGAACGACTACCAGGGCACCGACTGGACGGCGTACCTCAATCAGTGGCTGTCCGAGGTCGGCAGCAAGCGGAACTGGTTCTAGGGGATCTAGGCTCGGTCGTCTCTGCACCAGACGATCAGGAGGTACCGAGGTGACCGAGCTCAAGCGGCGACCGCTCCCGCATGACTTCCACCCGCCCGTGCCGTCGTTCACGGTCACGAGCGAGGACGTCCAGGAGGGGGCGACACTCAAGGACGCTCAGGTCCACGCGGCCGGCAACACCTCTCCGCATCTGCGATGGGAGGGCTTCCCCGCCGAGACCAAGAGCTTCGCCGTGACGTGCTACGACCCGGACGCCCCGACGGGCAGCGGGTTCTGGCACTGGGTGGTGTTCGACATCCCTGCCTCGGTGACGGAGCTGCCCGCGGGTGCGGGCAGCGGCAGGTTCGAGGGGCTGCCCGAGGGCGCCGTACAGGCGCGCAACGACTACGGCAGCAAGGACTTCGGCGGTGCCGCCCCGCCGGCCGGCGACGGGCCGCACCGGTATGTGTTCACGGTGTACGCCGTGGACCAGGAGAAGCTGGGGCCGGACGCGGAGGCCACCCCGGCGTTCGTCGGCTTCAACCTGCGGTTCCACGCGATCGCGCGGGCCCAGGTGATCGGTGAGTACGAGGTGCCCGCCGAGGGCTGAGTGTTCCCGTCGTTCATGGAACGTTTGCCCGCGCCTGGTCTTGGAATGGATCAGGGGCGGGCATTTTTGTTTCCGGGGGCTACGGGGGCGCACCCCCGTAGGAGCAGCAGATATTGCGTTGTCCATCTCGGCGTGCCCGGCCAGAGTTGATCCCAGCCCGCCACGGGGTGGGCCGGTGCACACGGGAGGTGGGCTGGTATGCGGGACACGCTGGTACTGAACGCGAGCTTCGAGCCGTTGTCGACGGTGACGCTGAATCGAGCCGTCGTTCTGGTGCTCCAGGACAAGGCCGTCGTCGAGCAGGCCCACCCCGAACTGCGGATGCGCGGAGCCGCGCTCGACATACCGGCGCCCCGGGTGATCAGGCTGTGCCAGTACGTGCGGGTGCCCTTCCGAAGACGCGCCCCGTGGTCGAGGCGGGGGGTGCTGGTCCGGGACCGGCACCGGTGTGCGTACTGCGGGCGGCGGGCGACGACCGTGGACCACGTGGTGCCGCGGTCGCACGGCGGGCAGGACACGTGGCTGAACACGGTGGCGTCCTGCGCGGAGGACAATCACCGCAAGGCGAACCGGACGCCTGAGCAGGCCGGCATGCCGCTGCTGCGGAAGCCGTTCGAACCGACGCCGGCCGATGCGATGTTGCTGGCACTGGCCCGGGACGACCTTGAGGCGCTGCCGGAGTGGTTGGCGTTGGACGCCGCGTAGAGCGTCTGCCGGGTTCGTTTGCCGTTCGGCTCACGGTCGTATGTGGCTGGTCGCGCCCACGCGGCGGAGCCCCGTGTCGACACAGCCCCGCGCCCCCCGAGAGGGGCGCGGGGAACGTCGTTTCCGGGGTCCGTCAGTCGATGCTCGGCTTTTCGCGGCGCTCCTGGGCCGGGACGCTGGCGCCGCCGTTGCCGGAACCCGAACCGCCGCCCATGCCGCCGAAGTTGCCCATGGCACCGGACAGGCCCTTGAGGGCGTCGCCGATCTCGCTGGGGACGATCCAGAGCTTGTTGGCGTCGCCCTCGGCGATCTTCGGGAGCATCTGCAGGTACTGGTAGGAGAGCAGCTTCTGGTCGGGGTCGCCGGCGTGGATGGCCTCGAAGACCGTACGGACGGCCTGGGCCTCGCCCTCGGCGCGCAGGGCGGCGGCCTTGGCCTCGCCCTCGGCGCGCAGGATCTGGGACTGCTTCTCGCCCTCGGCGCGCAGGATCTCGGACTGCCGGACACCTTCGGCCTGGAGGATCGCGGCGCGCTTGTCACGGTCGGCGCGCATCTGCTTCTCCATCGAGTCCTGGATGGAGGTGGGCGGTTCGATGGCCTTGAGCTCGACGCGGTTGACGCGGATGCCCCACTTGCCGGTCGCCTCGTCGAGGACGCCGCGCAGGGCCGCGTTGATCTCCTCGCGGGAGGTCAGGGTGCGCTCCAGGTCCATGCCACCGATGATGTTGCGCAGGGTGGTGACGGTGAGCTGCTCGATGGCCTGGATGTAGCTGGCGACCTCGTACGTGGCGGCGCGGGCGTCGGTCACCTGGTAGTAGATGACGGTGTCGATGTTGACGACCAGGTTGTCCTGGGTGATGACCGGCTGCGGCGGGAAGGGGACGACCTGTTCGCGCAGGTCGATGCGGTTGCGGATGGTGTCGATGAACGGGACCACGATGTTGAGGCCCGCGTTCAGCGTCCGCGTGTAGCGGCCGAAGCGCTCGACGATGGCCGCGCTGGCCTGTGGGATGACCTGGATGGTCTTGATCAGGGCGATGAAGACCAACACCACCAGGATGATCAAGACGATGATGACCGGTTCCATCGTGGTTGTCCGTCCCCTTCTCCGCCTCGGCGCTCTGGCAGATCCTATTGACCCTGACGACTGCTGATCTTACGGCTGTTGAGGATCTTGCTGGTCGAGTCTGACAGACCGTCGCACGCCTCGGGGGGCGTTCGGTCCACTTGCGTCCGGCGAGGTCACATGACGATGGCCGTGGCTCCCTCGATGTCGACGACGTCCACTTCCTCGCCCGCCTCGTAGGCGCGACCGGTGTCGAGTGCGCGTGCCGACCAGACCTCCCCGGCGAGCTTGACCCGTCCGCCGGTGCCGTCGACCCGTTCCAGTACGACGGCCTGTCTGCCCTTCAGGGCGTCCACGCCGGTGGCGAGTTGGGGCCGTTGGGAGCGGTGCCGGGCGGCGATGGGCCGTACGACGGCGATGAGGGCGACCGAGACGATGGCGAAGACGAGTACCTGGACGACGAGGTCCGCGCCGAACCCGGAGGCGACGGCGGCGGCGACCGCGCCGACAGCGAGCATCCCGAACTCCGGCATCGCGGTCACGACGAGCGGGATCCCGAGCGCTGCCGCGGCGACGAGCCACCACACCCATGCGTCGATGTCGTTCACGTGGTCATGGTAGGTCCGTGACACGTGCCGGGGACAGGGCGCACAGGGGGCGGTCAGGACAGGGGGAGCCCCTGGGCGGTCCAGCGGTCGCCGACCTGCTCCACGACGAGCGGGAGGCCGAAGCAGAGGGACAGGTTGCGGGAGGTGAGCTCGAGCTCCAGCGGGCCTGCCGCGAGGACCTTGCCCTGACGGATCATCAGGACGTGGGTGAAGCCGGGGGCGATCTCCTCGACATGGTGGGTCACCATGATCATCGAGGGGGCGATCGGGTCGCGCGCGAGGCGGCCGAGGCGGCGGACCAGGTCTTCGCGGCCGCCGAGGTCGAGGCCGGCGGCCGGCTCGTCCAGGAGCAGCAGCTCGGGGTCGGTCATCAGGGCGCGGGCGATCAGCGTGCGCTTGCGCTCGCCCTCGGAGAGGGTGCCGAACTTCCGGTCGAGGTACTCGGTCATGCCGAGGCGGTCGAGGAAGGCGCGGGCGCGCTGCTCGTCGATGTCCTCGTAGTCCTCGTGCCAGCCCGCCGTCATGCCGTACGCGGCGGTCAGCACGGTCTGCAGGACCGTCTGGCGCTTGGGCAGCTTCTCGGCCATGGCGATGCCGGCCATGCCGATGCGCGGGCGCAGTTCGAAGACGTCGGTCCCGGGGGTGCCGAGGGTCTCGCCGAGGATGGTGGCGGTTCCGTTGCTGGGGTAGAGGTAGCTGGACGCGACATTGAGGAGGGTGGTCTTGCCGGCTCCGTTGGGGCCGAGGATCACCCAGCGCTCGCCCTCCTTGACCGACCAGGAGACCTGGTCCACGAGAGCCCGGCCCTCGCGGACCACGGATACGTCCTGAAGCTCCAGAACATCGCTCATGAGCGCGTTGTCTCCCCTTGCAGTGTGGCCGGTCTCGGCTGTCGCGTACGCCTGTGGCTCGGGCCGCCGCGCCGGTGGGCGCAGGCCCTCCAGGAAATCTACGCCACCGGTCGGCTTCACTGTTCCATCGGTCCGGTCCTTAGGGTGGGGGCATGCTCTCGGAACCACGCGCAGGGCGCCTTGCCGCCTGGGGAAATGCCCTTATTGCCGGAATGGTCTCGCCGGATGACGCCGCGATCGCGATCGTCGGCGAGGACGCGGTGCACCGGGTGGAGGGGCTGCCGGGCGAATCGTCGCCGGTCGGCCTCACCTTGGCACTGGGGCGCCTGCGGGCGCTCGGGGCGACCGGGCTGCGGGTCGCTCTGCCCGCGCCGGGGCACCCCCTGGGGCTGAGCGGGCCGCCGGACTTCAACGCGCGGGCGCTGGAGGCGGAGGAGGCCGTGATCTGTCACGGTGCCGCGCTCGGGCTGGTGCCGGAGGTGTACGAGGCCGGGCCCGAGGGAGACGTGCACGTCGAGGTCGTCTGGCACTGCCTGCCGGTGCGGGAGGCGCCACCGGCGGACGTGCCCTCGCTCGGGGAGGCGGAGCGGGAGCTGGCGGAGGCGCTCCGGGACGCGACGGAGGTGCTGACGCGGTTGGACGTCGCCGGGTCGGGGCCGGTGGCGGAGGCGGCGGTCGCGGCGTACCGGGCGCGGGCGGAGCGGGGACGGGAGGTGCTGGCGCCGGGGTATCCGCCGCGGGCGGTGCGGGTGCTGGAGCTGGCGCAGCGGGTGGGGGCGTTGGTCTCACTGGCGTATGAGAACGGGCACGGAGGTGCGGTGAGCGCGTCCGAGATGGCGGCGCGGGGGGATGCGTTGCGGCCGGTGGAGCGGACGGCTCGGCGGGCGCAGGTCGCGGCGTACAACTCCGTTGTGGAGGAGCGGGAGCGGTGACGTCCCTTGCTGGGGGTGCGGTGACGTTGCCCGGTGGGTGCGGTGCGTTGGTGTGGCCGGGGGTGGGTCGCGCGGCCCTGCGCTGACGGGGTGCCTCCCCCACTCTCGGCTGCGCTCGAGCGGGGGGAACCCCCACCGCCCACCCGTGCCGCCCTGGGGGTACCTCCCAGGCCGTTCAGGCACTGGGGAGGCACGACTGCCCGCAGCTGGGGCGACATGCGACTGTCTGCGGCTGTGCGGGGTGCAGGTGGGCGACGACCGGCCTCCCGGGTGGGGCCGGGAGGCCGGGGGTCGTCGTGGCCGGGTGGCCTCGGTCAGCGGTTGATGCCGAGGTTGCCGAAGGCCGGGTTCAGGACACCGATGACGTTGACGCTGTTGCCGACGGCGTTCACCGGGATGTGGACCGGTACCTGGACGACGTTGCCGGAGGCGACGCCCGGGGAACCGATGGCCTCGCCGTGGGCGTGGGAGCCCTCGGTGGCGGAGGCCATGCCCGCGCCGGCGGCGATCAGCCCGCCGGCCACCATCGTCACGGCCGCTGCCTTCTTCAGGTTCTTCACTTGCAGACCCTCCCTAGCGATTGCCGCGGCAGTCGCCGCGGCACGCACTGGAGAACGGCCGGACCCGGCGGAGGATGCGCCGTATGGGGGACATTCCCACGACAGTATGAATCTCGGATCGGAGGGGAACCCTCCGGGTTGCCGCCGCGTACAGGGACGGCCGGTCTCAGCCGGTCACTCCGTGGCGTACGGCCCACAGGGCGGCCTGGGTGCGGTCCGCGAGGTCGAGTTTCATCAGGATGTTCGAGACGTGGGTCTTCACGGTCTTCTCGGAGAGCACCAGGGAACGGGCGATCTCCCGGTTGGAGCGGCCGTCCGCTATCAGGCCCAGCACTTCCCGCTCCCGCTCCGTGAGGGAACCGGCTCTCCCCTGCCCGGAGTTGCTCTCCTCCTGGGACAGCAGGGCGCCCGCGACCTCCGGCTGGAGCAGGATGTGGCCCGCGTGGACGGAGCGGATGGCACCGGCCAGCGCGTCGGGGTCGACGTCCTTGTAGACGTAGCCGGCCGCGCCCGCTCGCAGGGCCGGGATCACCGTGCGCTGCTCGGTGAAGCTGGTGACGATCAGCACACGCGCGCGGTTGTCCAGCTCCCGGAGTCTGCGCAGCGCCTCGACGCCGTCCATGCCCGGCATCTTGACGTCCATGAGGATCACGTCGGGCGTCAGCTCCTCGGCGCGGTCGACCCCCTCGGCGCCGTCCGCGGCCTCACCGACCACCTCGATGTCGTCCTGCACCTCCAGGAAGGTGCGCAGGCCCCGGCGGACCACTTGGTGGTCGTCGACGAGCAGCACCCTGATTGCGTCAGCCACCGGGGACCTCCATCTCGATCGTGGTGCCCTTGCCGGGCGCCGATTCCACGGTCAGCTTGCCGCCGACGCCGTTCGCCCGGTCCCGCATGGAGACCAGGCCCAGGTGGCGTCCCGCGCGGCGCACCGTGCGCGGGTCGAAGCCGGTGCCGTCGTCGGTGACGCGCAGCACGGCTCCGGCGCCGCGCCGGTGCAGGGTCACGTCGACGTGCTCCGCCGCGGCGTGGCGCAGGGCGTTGTGCAGCGCCTCCTGGGCGACGCGCAGCACCGCCTCCTCCTGGGCGGCTGGCAGGGCCTTGACCCCGTGGCCGGTGAAGGTCACGTGTGCGCTGTGGGCGCGGTCGAGGACCTGGATCTGGGTGCGGAGGGTGGCGACGAGGCCGTCCTCGTCCAGGGCGGCGGGCCGCAGCTCGACGACGGCGGCGCGCAGCTCGTCGGTGGCCTCCGCGGCGAGCGCGGCGACCTGCTGCAGCTCGCCCTTGGCGCGCACGGGGTCGCGGTCGACCAGGGTGGCGGCGGCCTGGGCGGTCAGGCGCAGCGAGAAGAGCTTCTGGCTGACCGCGTCGTGCAGCTCGTGGGCGAGGCGGGAGCGTTCCTCGGCGATGGTCAGCTCGCGGCTGCGTTCGTACAGGCGGGCGTTGGTGAGGGCGATCGCGGCGTGCTGGGCGAGGATGCCCAGCAGTTCCTCGTCGTCCGTGGTGAAGCCGCAGCCGCCCTCGGGCTTCACACAGTTCTTGTTGGCGAGGAAGAGGGCGCCCATCACCTCGTCGCCGTCGCGGATCGGCAGCCCCAGGAAGTCGACCAGGTCGGGGTGGGCGGACGGCCAGCCCCCGAAACGGGGGTCCTTGCGGACGTCGGCCAGGCGCTCGGGCGTGGCCTCCTGGAGCATCGCGGCGAGGATGCCGTGCTGGCGGGGCAGGGGGCCGATGGCCTTCCACTGCTCGTCGCTGACGCCGTCCACCACGAACTGGGCGAAGCCGCCGTGGTCGTCGGGGACGCCGAGCGCCGCGTACTGCGCGTCGAGCAGCTCGCGGGCCGAGGCGACGATCGTCTTGAGGACGTCGCGCACCTCGAGGTGTCTGCTCATGGCCAGCAGCGCGGAACTCACCGCGGCGAGGCCGGTCCGGGGGCCGTGACTCATGTCCTCACGGTACCGGCGGGGCGCGAGGGCGGGATCGGCCCTGTGACCGCCGCCGCCTAGGGCGGTGGGCCTAGGACCGAGGTCCCGCCCGTCGGTCCTAGGGCGAAGGGCCCCGCACGGTTGGGGCCCGTGCCCGAGGCGGCCGGCGCGGCCCCGTTCCTACGTTGAGGATCACGCCGCTCCGGTCGGGCGGCGCGGACGACGAGAGGACGTGCGTCATGCCGGTTGCGATCATCACCGGGGCTTCGAAGGGACTGGGGCGGGCGGTCGCCGAGGCCCTGGCGGCGCGGGGCTGGGACCTGGTGCTCGACGCCAGGACCCCGGAGGTGCTCAAGGGGACGGCGGCGGCGCTGGAGGAGTACGGCACACGCGTGACGGCGCTGCCGGGGGACGTCACGGACGCCGGGCACCGGGCCGCTCTGGTGGCGGCCGCCCGTCGGCTCGGTGGGGTGGACCTGCTGGTCAGCAATGCGAGCGCGCTGGGCGCGGAGCCGCTGGTGCGACTGGAGGAACTGTCGCCGGCCGGCCTGCGGAGGGCGCTGGAGGTGAACGTGGTGGCCGCGCTCGGTCTGGTGCAGGAGGCGCTGCCGCTGCTGCACGCGGCTCCGGCGGGCGCGGTGCTGACGGTGAGCTCGGACGCCGCGGCCGAGGCGTACGAGACGTGGGGCGGTTACGGGGCGTCCAAGGCGGCCCTGGACCAGCTGGCAGCGGTGCTGGCCGCCGAGGAACCGGGGCTGCGGGTCTGGGCGGTCGATCCCGGGGACATGGCCACGGACCTGTACGCGGCGGCCGTACCGGACGACGACGATCCGCGGCCCGATCCGGTGAGTGTCGTTCCGGCGTTGCTGAGGCTGTTGGACGAGCGGCCGGCCAGCGGGCGCTACGGGGCTCCGGCGCTGCTGGAGGGGCGGCGATGACGCCGGGCCCGCACGTCCCCGAGGAGCTGTCGGCCCGGGTGCCGGTCGAGCAGCGGGGCCCCGGGCTGGACCGGGACGACGTACGGCTGCTGGTGTCGCGGGGCTCCGAGGTGTCGCACCACCGGTTCGGGGAGCTGCCGGGGCTGCTGCGGGCCGGTGATCTGCTGATCGTCAACACCTCCCCCACGCTGGCCGCCGCCGTGGACGGGTGGGTCGGGCACGCGCGCGTGGTGGTGCACTTCTCCACGCGCGGGGACGACGGCAGGTGGGCGGTGGAGTTGCGGGACCCGGACGGGAGGGGCACCACGCGCGCGCGTGCGGAGGTGAGGGGGAGCACGCGCGCGCGTGCGGGAGGAGGGGGAGGGACCACGCGTACGCGGGCGGAAGCCGGGCGCGGAGCGCTTCGGGCGCCGGGCGGCGGTGGGAGACCGGCGGGAGGGCCGAAGGGGACCCAGGTGCGGCTGCCGGAGGGCGCGCGGCTGGTGCTGGAGGAGCCGTTGAGTGCGCGTGGGGAGCGGTTGTGGTGGGCGCGGGTGTCGGGGACGGAGGTGCCCGCGGTGCTGCGCGGGCACGGGCGGCCCATTCGCTACTCCTATACGGAACGGGATCAGCCGCTGTCCGTGTACCAGACGGTGTTCGCTCTGCCGTCGGCCGACGGGTCGGGCAGCGCGGAGATGCCGAGCGCGGGGCGGCCCTTCACCGCGCGGATGGTGGCGGAACTGGTGAGCCGGGGGGTGCAGTTCGCGCCGGTGACGCTGCACACGGGGGTGGCTTCCGCCGAGGCGCACGAGCCGCCGTATCCGGAGCGGTTCTGCGTGCCGGAGGCGTCGGCGCGGTTGATCAACGCCGCGAGGGCAGCGGGGAGGCGGGTGGTGGCCGTGGGGACGACGGCCGTGCGGGCGGCGGAGTCGGCGGCCGGCGCCGACGGGGTCGTACGGGCCCGGGCGGGGTGGACCGATCTGGTCGTGACTCCGCAGCGCGGGGTGCGGGTGGTGGACGGGCTGCTGACGGGGCTGCACGAGCCCGAGGCCTCGCATCTGCTGATGCTGGAGGCGGTGGCGGGGCGGGCCGCGATCGACCGCGGGTACGAGGCGGCGGTGCGTGAGCGCTACCTGTGGCACGAGTTCGGGGACGTCCATCTCCTCCTGCCGTGAAAGAGCCCCGTTCAGCCCCTCACCCATCGCGTTGCTTCAGCAACTATCGGTGAGATGGATGCGGGAGCGATGTGAGCCCGCGCATAGGGCGCACGTCACGTACGAAGGGGGGTAGGAGACCGACCCGTCCGTTTTGAGCGGGGCAGATAGACCGATCTGCCCCGTTTTACCCTTCCCTGATCCACTATCCGGGATCGTACGTCACACCTTTGCCTCCGGATTTTGCGGCCGCTAAGAATTGCTCTCGTCGCTCAGCGCCGTGGGCATCCCCCGCGGCGTTTGTGCCGGAAGCACCACCTGTCCCCACCGGACGAGAGCGACCTCCGCGCTACACGAAGAGGTCTATCCCGCCATGCTCAAGAACATCCTTTCCCGTGGTCCCAGTCGTTCCCTGAACCGCACCCACAAGGTCGCGATAGCCGGTGTCGGCACGCTCGGCGCAGCCGCCGTCGCCTTCACCGCCGTCCCGGCCAGCGGCCACACGACCACGAGCGAGGCCGCTCCCACGGCCAAGGTGGCGTACAGCACCAAGCCGATCCAGGACGTGCACGCCGGCGTCACCGGCCACCTCGCCGGTGCCGACCAGAAGGTCGCCTCCATCGAGGCGAAGAAGGAGGCGGCCGCCAAGACCGCCGCCGCGAAGACGGCCGCCGCCGAGAAGGCCGCGCAGCAGCGTGCGGCCAAGGAGAGCGTGAGCCGCTCCGCCCAGCGTGTCGAGGTCAAGCAGGTCTCGACGAAGAGCTACGCCAACAACCTCGACGGCTGGATCCGCGAGGCCCGGGCCATCATGGCCAAGCACGACATCCCGGGCAGCTACAGCGGCATCCACCGCAACATCATCCGGGAGTCCTCCGGCAACCCGACGGCCATCAACGACTGGGACATCAACGCCATCAACGGCATCCCGTCGAAGGGCCTGCTCCAGGTGATCCCGCCGACGTTCAAGGCCTACCACGTGCCCGGTACGTCCTGGGACATCTACGACCCGGTAGCCAACATCGCCGCCGCCTGCAACTACGCCGCGGACAAGTACGGCTCCATGGACAACGTCAACAGCGCGTACTGAGGTCGGCGCGGACCTCTTCACGCCGACGTTCGACCGAACGCCGAACGCCGAACGCCGAAGGGCGGCACCCTCTGACGGGTGCCGCCCTTCGGGGCGTACGGCGCGGTGTGTCCGGCCACGGCTACTTGCGCATGACCTCGGGCTCGTGGCGGCGCAGGAAGCGGGCCACGAAGAAGCCGCAGATCACGCCGAGGGCGATCAGGGCGGCCATGTCGAGCCCCCAGGCGCCGACGGAGTGCTCCCACAGCGGGTCCGTCCCGGCGCCCGCCTCGGGTGGGCTGACCTTGTTGAAGTCCAGCGTGGCGCCCGCGGCGGCGACCGCCCAGCGTGACGGCATCAGGTACGAGAACTGGTTGACGCCGACCGCGTCGTTCAGGGCGAAGAGGCAGCCGGTGAAGACGACCTGGATGATCGCGAACATGACCAGCAGCGGCATGGTCTTCTCCGCGGTCTTCACCAGCGCCGAGATGATCAGGCCGAACATCATCGAGGTGAAGCCCAGCGCCATGATCGGCAGGGAGAGCTCGATCAGCGTGGCACTGCCGAGGATCAGGCCCTCCTGCGGGATCTCCCGGCTGGCGAAGCCGATCACGCCGACCAGCAGCCCCTGGAAGACCGTGATCATGCCGAGGACGAAGACCTTGGACATCAGGTACGCGGAGCGCGACAGCCCGGTCGCGCGCTCCCGCTCGTAGATGACCCGTTCCTTGATCAGCTCGCGGACGGAGTTCGCGGCGCCGGCGAAGCAGGCGCCGACCGCGAGGATCAGCAGGACCGTGGTGGCGGTGCCGTTCGGGATGATCCGGCCGGTCTTCGGGTTGGCCGGGTTGGGCAGCAGGCCCTTGTCCGCGTCGATGAGCAGGCTCACCGCGCCGAGCACGGCCGGCAGGATCACCATCAGGGCGAGGAAGCCCTTGTCGGAGACGATCACCGAGACGTAGCGCCGCACCAGCGTCATGAACTGCGACATCCAGCCCTGCGGCTTCGGCGGCTTCATCGCCTGCATCGGCGGGACCTGTACGGCCTGCGGCGCGACGGCGTCGATGTCCGCGGCGTACATCTGGTAGTGCTGCGAGCCCTTCCAGCGGCCCGCCCAGTCGTAGTCGCGGTAGTTCTCGAAGGCGGAGAAGACGTCGGCCCAGGTGTCGTAGCCGAAGAAGTTCAGCGCCTCCTCGGGCGGGCCGAAGTAGGCGACCGAGCCGCCCGGCGCCATCACCAGCAGCTTGTCGCAGATCGCCAGCTCGGCCACCGAGTGGGTGACGACGAGGACGGTGCGGCCGTCGTCGGCGAGGCCGCGCAGCAGCTGCATGACGTCGCGGTCCATGCCCGGGTCGAGGCCGGAGGTCGGCTCGTCCAGGAAGATCAGCGACGGCTTGGTCAGCAGCTCCAGGGCGACGGACACGCGCTTGCGCTGGCCGCCGGACAGGGAGGTGACCTTCTTGTCCTTGTGGATGTCGAGCTTGAGCTCGCGCAGCACCTCGTCGATGCGGGCGTCGCGCTCGGCGCCGGTGGTGTCGGCCGGGAAGCGGAGCTTGGCCGCGTACTTCAGGGCCTTCTTGACGGTCAACTCCTTGTGCAGGATGTCGTCCTGCGGGACCAGACCGATGCGCTGGCGCAGCTCGGCGAACTGCTTGTAGAGGTTCCGGTTGTCGTAGAGGACCTCGCCCTGGTCCGCCGGCCGGTAACCGGTCAGGGCCTTGAGCAGGGTCGACTTTCCGGAGCCGGACGGGCCGATGACCGCGATCAGCGACTTCTCGGGCACACCGAAGGAGACGTCCTTCAGGATCTGCTTGCCGCCGTCGACCGTCACGGTCAGGTGCCGGGCGGAGAAGGAGACCTCACCGGTGTCGACGAACTCCTCGAGCCGGTCGCCGACGATCTGGAACGTCGAGTGGCCGACGCCCACGATGTCGGTGGGACCGAGCAGTTGGGAGCCGCCCTTGGCGATCGGCTGACCGTTGACGTACGTGCCGTTGTGGGAGCCCAGGTCGCGGATCTCCATGCGGCCGTCGGGCGTCGCGTGGAACTCCGCGTGGTTGCGGGAGACCTGGAGGTCGGAGACGACCAGGTCGTTCTCCAGGGCGCGGCCGATGCGCATCACGCGGCCGAGCGAGAACTGGTGGAACGTGGTCGGGCTGCGGTCGCCGTGGACCGGCGGCGCCCCCGCCGCGCCACCGGGTCCCTGCTGCTGGGGGAAGTGCGGTGCGCCGTGCTGCGGCTGCTGCGGTTGCTGCTGCCAGCCGGCCTGCTGCGGCACCTGCTGTTGCGGCACCACCTGCTGGTGCGGCTGCTGATGCGGTTGCGGCTGCTGCGGCACCTGCTGCTGCGGCTCCTGGGCGGGTGCCTGCTGGGCCCAGCCGGCGTTCGCGCCCTGCGCGGCGTACGGCTGCTGAGGCTGGGCCTGCGGCGTGCCGGAGGCGGCCTCGGCGGCCGTCAGGTTCACGCGCGGTCCGTCGGTCGCGTTGCCCAGGTTCAGCACCGTTCCGGCACCGAGCTCCACCTGCTGGATCCGCTGCCCGTGCACGAACGTGCCGTTGGTGCTGCCGTGGTCCTCGACGACCCAACTGCGGCCGTTGAAACTGATCGTGGCATGCCGCCAGGACACCCTGGCGTCGTCGAAGACAAGCTCCCCCTGCGGATCGCGTCCGAGCGCGTAAGACCGGGACGGATCGAGCGTCCAGGTCCGTCCATTAGATTCCAGTACGAGTTCCGGCACTCCATGCCCCACTGAGTTGTCCCCCGATTTACCCCCGTCGCGGGGAGTCTAGGGATGTCGAACATCGGGGGGAACTATTTCAGGCTCGGCCCCCTGACCGAAAGTCGGGCCTTGTGAAAACCGCGTAGGCGCCCACCGGCCGTTCCCGTTGACGGGGTTGAAACCTGCCCGGAGAGTGGTAATCCACGCGAGAGGGGACATGCGCGGCAACGCCGCCGCGCCGCGGATCGGGGGGTCTGCCATGAGCGCGTCCACGAGCGTCGGAACCGGGGGGTTCGGCACCAGGGTGCCGTGGGGCGACGTCCTGATGTCCGCGATCGCCTCCGTGAGCTGGGCGTTGACCGGGATGGCGGGAACGGCGGCGCTCGGTCTGCGCCTGCTGGACGCGGACGAGGCGGGCTCGTCGGGGCCGATGACCGCGGCGGTCGTGGCCCTCGGGGCGGGAGGTTCGGTCACGCCGGCCGGGGACGCGTCCGCGTTCGGGCTGAAGGGGGCTCAGGCGCACACCGCCCTCGAGATCACGCCACTGGGCGTCGGGCTGGTCGGTGCCCTGCTCCTGTCGTTCTTCTTCCTGCGGTCACTGCGCGCCGCCGGAGTCGTGGTCGCGCCCGCCGAACTCCTCGCGCGTGCGGGCTCGGTCGTCGCCCTGTTCGTGGCGATGCTGGGCGGACTGGCCTGGGCGGGGCACGACGTCGTCGCGATCGACGGCGGCTCGCTCGGGCTCGGGGACCTGCCCGGAGGCGGAGGCGGAGGCGCAGGGGACGGGAGCGGAGGGCACGGGGACGGGAGCGGAGGGCACGGGGACGGGAGCGGAGGTCTCGAGATTCCGGGACTCGGTGATGTGGGGGACATCGGTGGGCTGCTGCCCGACCGGATCGGTGACCTCGTCGACGCCGAGGCCGCCGTCGGCTTCACCGTCGACACCGCGCCGACACTGCTGGGCGGGCTGGCCTGGTCCGCCGGGGTCCTGCTGATCGCGCTGCTCGCCTCGCGCCGCACTCCCCTGCCGCGTGGGTGCGCGGCCGTGCACCGGGTGGTGCGGCCGGTCGTGTCCGCCCTCGTCACGGTGGCGCTGACGGCCGTGGCGGCCGGCTGGGCGGCGGCGGCGTACGCGGCGATCGGCGACGACCACCCCCGGCGGATCGCGGGAGCGGCGCTGCTGGGGGCGCCGAACGGCGTCTGGCTGGGTGTGCCGATCGGCCTGTTCGTGCCGTGGGACGGGCAGGCCACCGGTGAGCTGGTCCGGGTTCTCCCGGATCCGCTGGACGAACTGCTGAGCGCCGGCGCCGGTGAGCCGGTCACCCTGGCGCGGCTGGCGGCGTTGGACGGGCGGGTGTGGCTGCTGGGGGTGGCGGCGGCACTGCTCATGCTGCTGGCCGGGGTGCTGACCGCGGTGCGGACGCCGGTGGCACGGGACGAGGGGGGCCCGTACGGATTCGCGGGGCGGTGTGCGCTGCGGCTGGGCCTGGCGACCGCGCTGGCGCTGCCGCTGCTGGCCCGGCTGGCGGAGGTGTCCGTGGATGCCTCGCTCTCGGTGCTCGGCGTCGACGTGTTCGGGGCGGGCATCGACCTGCGCGGGCACCTCGGCACGGCGCTGCTGCTGGGTGCCGTGTGGGGCGCGGGCGCGGGGGGTGCCGGGGCGTTGCTCGCACGGGCGAGCGGGGCGGCGGGCCGATGGGCGACGCCGTTGGCACGGAGTGCAACCGGGGTGGCGGGGGGTGGGGTCGGGGGCATGGGCGCGGGCGCGGGCATGGACATGGGCACGGACTCGGGCATGGGCTCGGACTCGGGCATGGACTCGGACTCGGGCATGGACTCGGACTCGGGCACGAGTGCGGGTTCAGGCCATACGTCGGGGGACGAGCCGTGTCCCGGGCCGTACCGGCCGGGCTCGCCGTACCGTCCGCCCGACCCCGGTACCAATCCGTACCTGCGGCTGCCGCAAGGGGCGCGGGAACCGGAGGACGCGCCGCCCGGCCGTCCGGGGGCACCGCCCGGTGCGGGGCAGGCGCGGGCGGCGGGGAGCGGGCGCCACTCCCCCGGAACCCGGCCGCCCGGCGGCACGGGGCCTCGCCGGGACGGCACGGGACATCGGCCCGATGACGACCACGGCGACGCCGGACGGCGAACCGACGACGCAGGACCGCGACACGACGACGCAGGACCGCGACACGACGACACGGGACAGCGACACGAGGACGCGGGACAGCGATCCGAGGACGCGGGACAGCGATCCGAGGACGACACGTACGACGACCTGCACGGCGCCCCCACGGTGGCCGGACCGCTGGAGCCGCCTCCGGGAGCGCCGCGGCGGCCTCCACGACCCGGAGAAGGAGAAGGGCCCGGGAGCCGGCCCTCGCCCCGCTGGGGCGAAGGCCCGCCGCCCCCGCCTCCCCCGCCACCGGCGCCGCCCCGGCGCCCCAGGGGCGGACAGTGACCCAGCCGGGTCCGCGGGCCCGTGTCCGTCAGGCGGACCTCGGGCGCGAAAGGCACGGGGTGCCGGATACGGTTGGAACACCATGAGCGCTTCGCAGACCTCTGACGTTCCCACTCTTCTCGTCAAGATCTTCGGCAAGGACCGGCCCGGCATCACGGCCGGCCTGTTCGACACCCTCGCCGCCTACTCCGTCGACGTCGTCGACATCGAGCAGGTCGTCACCCGCGGCCGGATTGTGCTGTGCGCGCTCGTGACCGAGCCGCCCCGGGGCCTGGAGGGCGATCTGCGAGCGACCGTCCACAGCTGGGCGGAGTCACTGAAGCTGCAGGCGGAGATCATCTCCGGCATCGGCGACAACCGGCCGCGCGGTGTCGGCCGCTCCCTGGTCACGGTGCTCGGCCACCCCCTCACCGCCGAGGCGACCGCCGCCATAGCGGCCCGGATCACCGAGTCCGGCAGCAACATCGACCGTATCTTCCGGCTGGCCAAGTACCCGGTGACCGCCGTCGAGTTCGCGGTGTCCGGTGTGGAGACCGAGCCACTGCGCACCGCGCTGGCCACCGAGGCCGCGGCGCTCGGCGTGGACGTCGCGGTCGTCGCGGCCGGGCTGCACCGGCGGGCGCAGCGCCTGGTCGTGATGGACGTGGACTCCACGCTGATCCAGGACGAGGTGATCGAGCTCTTCGCCGCGCACGCCGGCTGCGAGGACGAGGTCGCCGAGGTGACCGCCGCCGCGATGCGCGGGGAGCTGGACTTCGAGCAGTCGCTGCACGCGCGGGTGGCGCTGTTGGAGGGGCTGGACGCCTCGGTGGTGGAGAAGGTGCGCGGCGAGGTCCGGTTGACGCCGGGTGCCCGCACCCTGATCCGTACGCTCAAGCGGCTCGGCTACCAGGTGGGGGTCGTCTCCGGCGGCTTCACCCAGGTCACCGACGACCTGAAGGAGCGGCTGGGGCTGGACTTCGCCCAGGCCAACACGCTGGAGATAATCGACGGCAGGCTGACCGGCCGGGTCACCGGGGAGATAGTGGACCGGGCGGGCAAGGCGCGGCTGCTGCGTCGGTTCGCCGCGGAGGCGGGCGTGCCGCTGTCCCAGACCGTGGCGATCGGTGACGGCGCCAATGACCTGGACATGCTGAACGCGGCGGGGCTCGGGGTCGCCTTCAACGCCAAGCCGGTGGTGCGCGAGGCCGCGCACACCGCGGTGAACGTGCCCTTCCTGGACACGGTGCTGTACCTGCTGGGGATCACCCGCGAGGAGGTCGAGGCGGCGGACACGCTGGACGAGGGCCTCGGCGACGGCCTCGGCACGCACCTCGACCGGCTCTGACCCACCCGCTACCCGGCGGCCGACGCCCGGTGGGGCACGGACGCCCCGGCACTGCAGGGCCCGGATCGCACGGGTACCGGGCCCTGTCGCCTGGTGGCGCGCCCCGGAATGCCCGGAGCCGCCTGGGGGTGGGGGGCGGATCAGTCCGTCGGTGCCCAGTAGTCGACCAGGGAGGCCCTGCCGGGCTCCACGTCCTTCCAGGAGCCCGTGAAGGACAGGACGGCGAAGGCGGCGGTCGGGAACCCGCGGCGGCCCATCCGCTCGCGGACGTGGTCCTCGGCCGAGCCGGCCAGGATCTCGGCGAGTCCCTCCATGCCCGGGTTGTGGCCGATCACCAGCACGTTCCGCAGGTCGTCGGGGGTCTCGTTGAGCACGGCGATCAGCTCGCCGGGCGAGGCCTCGTAGATCCGCTCCTCATAGACGGTTTTCGGTCGCTGCGGGAACTCCTGGACGGCGAGCTTCCAGGTCTCGCGGGTCCGGGTCGCGGTGGAGCACAGGGCCTGGTCGAAGGGGATGCCGGTATCCGCCAGCCGGCGTCCGGCCTCGGCGGCGTCATGGCGGCCCCGGTCGGCGAGCGGCCGTTCATGGTCGTTCACCTGTGGCCAGTCGGCTTTCGCATGCCGGAAGAGAACAATCCTGCGGGGTTCTGCGACGCTCATGGCATCCAGCTTCGCATGAAACAGGCCACGGGGCGCAGGGAGTTGACATGCGGATTCACCGGCGGGAAGAGCGGTCGGGGATCCGTCCGTAACCCCGCGCCCCGGCTTCCGGTGCTCCCGCCTCAGCGCGCTATGAGCTGCTGCAGCCACTCCAGGAGGTGGGTGATCGCGGGATCGTCGGCTGCCGCATGGGCGTCCGCGGGGTTGAGTATCAGCAGGAGCAGGGCGACGAAGGCGAGCGCGGGCAGAGCGAGGGCCCACCAGGGCAGCCGGGTGTCGACGCCTCCCCGGGGCGCCTGGAGAGGCCGGGTGTGGGTAGGGGCCGACATGAGTGCCTCCGCTGGTCTTCGGGCGTCTCCGGCCCGTGCTCCGCGGCCCGCCTGTCGCGGGCACATCTCGAAGCTACGGAATCCGCGGCCCTCAACCCATCCGGAAGTCCACCCACTTGACCCTGACCCTCGCCCCCTAGGGGATGGGGGGTTAACCCCACCATCCCCACCATCGGACGGAGGCGGACGGGATCACGGCGAGGCGATCGTCGCGACGATGCCGATGATCACGAAGATGGCGAGGAAGGAACCGAAGACGATCATCATCTTCTTCTGGCCCTGCTGGGGGTTCGGGTCGAGGACTGGCATGCGCCAAGTCTCGCATCCGTCGCCCGCGCCACGGTCAGCGGGCCGCTTCCTCTTCCACCGTTCGGTCGCGTCCCGCCAGGAAGCCCACCACCATCTGCGGCACCATCAGGGCGCTCATCAGCGTGATCGGCAGGCCCCAGCCGCCGCTGTGCTGGTAGAGCACGCCCACCAGGAGCGGACCCGGGATGGAGATCAGGTAGCCGGTGCTCTGCGCGAAGGCGGACAGCTGGGCGACACCCGTACCCGTCCGGGCCCGCATCCCGACCATGGTCAGCGCGAGCGGGAAGGCGCAGTTGGAGACGCCGAGCAGCACGGCCCAGACCCAGGCGCCGCCGGCCGGGGCGAAGTACAGGCCGGCGTATCCGGCGAGCCCGCACACGCCCAGTACCAGCACGATCGGCCCCTGGTGCGGCAGTCGCGTCGCCACGCGCGGGATGACGAAGGCCAGCGGCACGCCCATCACCATGATGACGGCCAGCAGCAGTCCGGCGGTACCGGCGGACACGCCGGCGTCCCGGTAGATCTGGGCCATCCAGCCCATGGTGATGTAGGCGGCGGTGGCCTGGAGGCCGAAGAAGACGGCGAGCGCCCAGGCCGTACGGCTGCGGGTGATCCGCAGCACGGGCTGCTCGGCGGGCCGCTCCGCCGGCCGGCCCTCGGGCCCGGTCGCGGGCGCGGCGGCGTCGGAGGCGTCCCGCGCGGACGACGGCGGCGTGGACGACGGCGGCGTGGGCGGCGCCTTGCGGTCCCGTACGAACGGGATCCACGGCAGTACGGCGGCCGCCGCAAGCGCGGCCCACACCGCGAGGCCGGGCTGCCAGTCGCCGCCCAGGGCGTTCGTCACGGGCACGGTCGCCGCGGCGGCGATCGAGGTACCGAAGGCGAGGGCCATCGAGTACAGGCCGGTCATGGAGCCGACCCGGTCGGGGAAGAACCGCTTGACGATGACCGGCATCAGGACGTTGCTGACCGCGATGCCCATCAGCGCGAGGGCACTGGCGGCCAGGAAACCGGCCGTTCCGCCGGCGTACGGGCGTATCAGCAGGCCCGCGGTGATGGCCACCATGCCCGCGCAGACCACCGCGCCCGGTCCGAAGCGGCGGGCGAGCCGCGGGGCGGCGACACCGAAGACGGCGAAGCAGAGCGGGGGTACGGAGGTGAGCAGTCCGGCGACGCCGCCGCTCATGCCGAGCCCGTCGCGGACCTCTTCCAGGAGCGCGCCCAGGCTCGTGATGGCGGGGCGCAGGTTGAGCGCGGCCAGGACGATGCCGACGAGGAGCAGGCGGGTCGTCCACGCCGTCCACGCGCGCGTGCCGGGCGCCCCGGGCGCCTCGTCGGACACCGGGGCGCCGTGCGCGGCCGACTCGCCGAGGGCCGCGGACTTCGGGGTTTCCGTCCGAATCTCCGTCCGGGTTTCGTCACTCATGAGACCCATCATAGAATCATAGGATGATTGGTTGTCCATGATCGTCCATGACTGGTTGTCCACTCACGTGCGAAGGTGAGCCATGCCACTGAGCCATCCCCGCCGCTCGGCACTGTCCGAGCAGGTCATCGCCTCGCTGCGGCAGCAGATCACCTCGGGCGAGTGGCCGGTCGGCTCCCGCATCCCCACCGAGCCCGAGCTGGTCGAACAGCTCGGGGTCGCCCGGAACACCGTCCGTGAGGCGGTTCGCGCGCTGGCCCACAACGGCCTGCTCGACATCCGCCAGGGCTCCGGCACGTACGTGGTGGCGACCAGCGAGCTGGCGGGTGTGATGCAGCGCCGGTTCGCCGAGGCCGACCCACGGCACATCGCCGAGCTGCGCTCCACCCTGGAGTCCGCCGCCGCCCGGCTCGCGGCCGAGCGGCGCACGGAGAAGGACCTCAAGCAGCTCGACGCGCTGCTGGTGCGCCGTGCGGAGGTCTGGGAGACGGGCGACACGGAGGCGTTCGTGACGGCGGACGCGACGTTCCACCTGGCCGTCGTGGCCGCCTCCCACAACGACGTGATGACCGCGATGTACGCGGATCTGGGCGAGGTGATGCGGGACTGGCTGCGCGAGGACGTCGGCACCGAGCTGACGCCCGGGACGCACATGGACCACACACGGCTGGTCGACGCCATCCGCGCGGGTGACGCGGAGACGGCCGGGCAGGAGGCGGCCGGCTATCCGTTCCTGTGCCGGCCGGGCCGGACCGGTTCCCCCGGGCGCGGCTGACCCAGGTCGCCCGGTCTCCTTCCGGCGCCGAACGGGTGACACGCCAAGGGCCCGCGTCCGGGACGGACACGGGCCCTTGGACTCCGCTCGCTCAGGCGCGCGGTCAGGCGCCGATGGCGTGCAGACCACCGTCGACGTGGACGATCTCGCCCGTGGTCTTCGGGAACCAGTCGCTCAGCAGCGCGACGACACCGCGACCGGCCGGCTCCGGGTCCTTCAGGTCCCACTCCAGCGGGGAGCGGCTGTCCCACACGGAGGCGAGCTCGGAGAAGCCCGGGATGGACTTGGCGGCCATGGAGCCGAGCGGGCCCGCCGAGACCAGGTTGCAGCGGATGTTCTGCTTGCCCAGGTCACGGGCCATGTACCGGCTGGTGGCCTCCAGGGCGGCCTTGGCCGGGCCCATCCAGTCGTACTGCGGCCAGGCGAACTGCGCGTCGAAGGTGAGGCCGACGACCGAGCCGCCGTTCTGCATCAGCGGCAGGCAGGCCATGGTCAGCGACTTCAGGGAGTACGCCGAGACGTGCATGGCCGTGGCGACCGACTCGAACGGCGTGTTCAGGAAGTTGCCGCCGAGCGCGTCCTGCGGCGCGAAGCCGATGGAGTGCACGACGCCGTCGAGGCCGCCGAGCTCCTCGCCGACGATGTCGGCCAGTCGCCCGAGGTGCTCGTCGTTGGTGACGTCGAGCTCGATGACCTTGGTGGGCTTCGGCAGCTTCTTGGCGATGCGCTCGGTCAGCGTGGGCCGCGGGAACGCGGTCAGGATGACCTCGGCGCCCTGCTCCTGGGCGAGCTTCGCCGTGTGGAAGGCGATGGACGCCTCCGTCAGCACACCGGTGATCAGGACGCGCTTGCCCTCGAGAATTCCGCTCATGGTGATCAGTGACCCATTCCCAGTCCGCCGTCAACGGGAATGACGGCTCCAGTGATGTACGAGGCGTCGTCCGAGGCGAGGAACCGCACCGTCGCGGCGATCTCCTCGGGCTGCGCGTACCGGCCGAGCGGCACCTGCGACACGATGCCCGCCCGCTGCTCGTCGGTGAGCACCTGGGTCATGGCGGTGTCGACGAAGCCGGGCGCGACGACGTTGAAGGTGATGTTGCGCGAGCCCAGCTCACGGGCGAGGGAGCGCGCGAAGCCGACCAGCCCGGCCTTGGAGGCGGCGTAGTTCGCCTGACCCGCGGAGCCGAGCAGTCCGACCACCGACGAGATCAGCACGACGCGGCCCTTCTTGGCGCGCAGCATGCCGCGGTTGGCGCGCTTGACGACCCGGAAGGTGCCGGTGAGGTTGGTGTCGAGGACGGAGGTGAAGTCCTCCTCGGACATGCGCATCAGCAGCTGGTCCTTGGTGACGCCGGCGTTGGCGACCAGGACCTCGACGGGGCCGTGGGCTTCCTCGATCTCCTTGTAGGCCTGCTCCACCTGCTCGCTGTCGGTGATGTCGCACTTGACGGCGAGGAAGCCCTCCGGCGGCTCGCCCGAGCGGTATGTGATCGCGACCTTGTCGCCGGCGTCGACGAAGGCGCGGGCGATGGCGAGGCCGATGCCCCGGTTGCCTCCGGTGACGAGAACCGAGCGGCTCAACGGATCACCCTTTCGATTGCGTTCTGGTACCCGCCCGAACACCCGGTTTTCAGGCGGCGATGACAGGCGGCTTCCTCGAAAACCTATC
Organism: Streptomyces lancefieldiae; assembly: GCF_031845825.1. Classification (NCBI taxonomy): domain Bacteria; kingdom Bacillati; phylum Actinomycetota; class Actinomycetes; order Kitasatosporales; family Streptomycetaceae; genus Streptomyces; species Streptomyces lancefieldiae. Next base: position 24,508 of record NZ_JAVRFH010000008.1, read on the forward strand.
GGTCCCCGCCCGTCCGCAAAGAATGGGGCACCCACAGTGGCTTACGGGACTCACTGTTGGATCCCTACAGAAATGGGCACGGCCCAGCCGGAAAGGTGTGGTCCCCGTCCGGCCCGACGCGACATGATGCGGCGCAGCCCCCGGTGTCGCTGCAGACGACCGGTCACGTCGACAGGAAGAGACACAGGTGCCTCACAGCATCGACGAAGCCTTCACGGCACTCCCCCTACGCGCCCTCGCCGACGCCGCCCTCGCCCGCGCGCGGGCGCTCGGTGCCGAGCACGCGGACTTCCGGCTCGAGCGGATCCGCAACGCGTCCTGGCGTCTGCGGGACGCCAGGCCCGCCGGGTCCTCGGACACCACCGACCTCGGGTACGCGGTGCGCGTGGTGCACGGCGGCACGTGGGGCTTCGCGTCCGGTGTGGACCTCAGCCTCGACGCCGCCGCCAAGGTCGCCTCGCAGGCGGTGGCGATGGCCAAGCTGTCCGCGCAGGTGATCCGGGCCGCCGGGTCCGACGAGCGGGTGGAGCTGGCCGGCGAGCCCGTGCACGCCGACCGGACGTGGGTCTCGTCGTACGAGATCGATCCGTTCACCGTGCCCGCCGAGGAGAAGTCGGCCCTGCTGGCCGACTGGAGCGCGCGGCTGCTGGCGGCCGACGGGGTCGACCACGTGGACGCCTCGCTGCTCACCGTGCACGAGAACAAGTTCTACGCCGACACCGCCGGAACCGTGACCACGCAGCAGCGGGTGCGGCTGCATCCCGTGCTCACCGCGGTGTCGGTGGACGACTCCAGCGGTGAGTTCGACTCCATGCGCACCCTGGCACCGCCGGCCGGGCGCGGCTGGGAGTACCTGAGGGGCACCGGCTGGGACTGGGACGCCGAGCTGGCCGAGATCCCGGAGCTGCTGGCCGAGAAGATGCGCGCGCCGAGCGTCGAGGCCGGGCTGTACGACCTGGTCGTCGACCCGTCGAACCTGTGGCTGACCATCCACGAGTCCATCGGGCACGCGACGGAGCTGGACCGGGCGCTCGGTTACGAGGCCGCCTACGCCGGGACCTCCTTCGCGACCTTCGACCGGCTCGGCAAGCTGCGCTACGGCTCGGAGCTGATGAACGTCACCGGCGACCGCACCGCCGAGCACGGCCTCGCGACCATCGGGTACGACGACGAGGGCGTCGAGGGGCAGTCCTGGGACCTGGTCAAGGACGGCACGCTGGTCGGCTACCAGCTCGACCGGCGGATCGCGAAGCTCACCGGGTTCGAGCGGTCCAACGGGTGCGCGTACGCCGACTCCCCCGCCCATGTGCCCGTGCAGCGCATGGCCAACGTGTCGCTGCGACCGGATCCCGGCGGCCTGTCGACGGAGGATCTGATCGGGGGCGTGGACCGGGGGGTCTACGTCGTCGGGGACCGGTCCTGGTCCATCGACATGCAGCGCTACAACTTCCAGTTCACCGGGCAGCGGTTCTTCCGGATCGAGAACGGGCGGCTCGCCGGGCAGCTGCGGGACGTGGCCTACCAGGCGACGACCACCGACTTCTGGGGGTCCATGGCGGCCGTCGGCGGCCCGCAGACGTACGTCCTGGGCGGTGCCTTCAACTGCGGCAAGGCCCAGCCGGGACAGGTCGCGGCCGTCTCCCACGGCTGCCCGTCCGCCCTCTTCAAGGGAGTCAACATCCTCAACACCACGCAGGAGGCGGGTCGATGAGCGCGCGCACGAGCAAGCCGCACGAGATCGTCGAGCGGGCGCTGGAGCTGTCCCGGGCGGACGGGTGTGTGGTGATCGCCGACGAGGAGTCCACCGCCAACCTGCGCTGGGCGGGCAACGCGCTCACCACCAACGGCGTCACGCGCGGGCGCACCCTCACCGTCGTCGCCACCGTCGACGGCCGGGAGGGCACGTCGTCCGGGGTCGTCTCGCGCTCGGCCGTGACCGTGGAGGAGCTGGAGCCCCTGGTGCGCGCCGCCGAGGCCGCCGCGCGGGGCGCCGGACCGGCCGAGGACGCCCAGCCGCTGGTCACGGGCGTCCCGGTCTCGCCCGACTTCACCGACGCGCCCGCCGAGACGTCGTCGGCCGTGTTCGCCGACTTCGCCCCGGCCCTCGGGGAGGCGTTCGCACGCGCGCGTACGGGCGGACGGGAGCTGTACGGCTTCGCCAACCACGAGATGACCTCGACGTACGTGGGGACGTCCACCGGGCTGCGGCTGCGGCACGACCAGCCCAACGGGACGCTGGAGGTGAACGCCAAGTCGCCGGACCGCACCCGCTCGGCGTGGGCGGGGCGTTCCACGCGGGACTTCAAGGACGTCGACCCGGCGGCGCTCGACGCCGAGCTGGCCGTGCGTCTCGGCTGGGCCCGGCGGCGGGTGGAGCTGCCCGCCGGACGGTACGAGACGCTGCTGCCGCCGACGGCGGTCGCGGACCTGCTGATCTACCAGCTCTGGTCGGCCTCGGGGCGGGACGCGGCCGAGGGGCGCACGGTGTTCTCGAAGCCGGGCGGCGGCACCCGCCTCGGCGAGCGGCTCGGCGAGCTGCCGCTGACCCTGCGCAGCGATCCGCACGAGCCGGGCCTGGAGAGCGCGCCCTTCGTGATCGCGCACGCCTCCGGCGGTGACCAGTCGGTGTTCGACAACGGGCTGCCGGTGGCCGCGACCGACTGGATCCGCGCGGGCGAGCTGAACCGGCTGACGACCACCCGGCACAGTGCCTCACTGACCGGGCTGCCGGTGGCGCCGGCGATCGGCAACCTCGTCCTGGACGGCGGCACCGACCGCTCGCTGGAGGAGATGGTGGCCGGCACCGGGCGCGGGCTGCTGCTGACCTGCCTGTGGTACATCCGCGAGGTCGACCCGGCGACGCTGCTGCTGACCGGGCTGACCCGGGACGGCGTCTATCTCGTCGAGAACGGCGAGGTCGTCGGCGAGGTGAACAACTTCCGGTTCAACGAGTCGCCGGTGGGTCTGCTGGGCCGGGCCACGGAGGCCGGGCGCACCGAGAAGACCCTGCCCAGGGAGTGGGGCGACTGGTTCACCAGGGCGGCGATGCCCGCGCTGCGCGTTCCCGATTTCAATATGAGCTCTGTCAGTCAGGGCGTATAACCTCGTAGTCGGCTGTCACCCGACTGCCCGAAGATCATGAGCAAGTAGGAGACACGAGAACCGTGACGGACATCGTCGACGAGCTGAAGTGGCGCGGGCTGTTCGCCCAGTCCACCGACGAGGACGCTTTGCGCAAGGCTCTCGCGGACGGTCCCGTCACGTTCTATTGCGGTTTCGACCCGACCGCGCCGTCCCTGCACGTGGGGCACCTGGTGCAGGTGCTCACCGTGCGCCGGCTCCAGCAGGCCGGTCACCGGCCGCTGGCGCTGGTCGGCGGCGCGACGGGCCAGATCGGCGACCCGCGCCCGACCGCGGAGCGCACGCTGAACTCGCCGGAGACCGTCGCGGGCTGGGTCGAGCGGCTGCGCGGCCAGATCGAGCCGTTCCTGTCGTTCGAGGGCGAGAACGCGGCCGTGATGGTCAACAACCTCGACTGGACCGCGAACCTGTCGGCGATCGAGTTCCTGCGGGACATCGGCAAGCACTTCCGCGTCAACAAGATGCTGACCAAGGACTCCGTCGCCCGCCGTCTGGAGTCCTCCGAGGGCATCAGCTACACGGAGTTCAGCTACCAGCTGCTCCAGGCGATGGACTTCCTCCAGCTCTACCGGAGGTACGGCTGCACGATGCAGCAGGGCGGCAGCGACCAGTGGGGCAACCTCACGGCCGGGCTGGACCTGCTGCACCGGCTGGAGCCGGACGCCGGCGTCCACGCCTACGCGACGCCGTTGATGACCAAGGCGGACGGCACCAAGTTCGGCAAGACCGAGGGCGGCGCCGTCTGGCTCGACCCGGAGATGACGACGCCGTACGCGTTCTACCAGTTCTGGCTGAACGTGGACGACCGCGACATCTCGACGTACATGCGCATCCTGTCCTTCCGGTCCCGCGAGGAGCTGGAGGAGCTGGAGCGGCAGACCGAGGAGCGTCCGCAGGCCCGGGCCGCGCAGCGCGCGCTGGCCGAGGAGCTGACGACGCTGGTGCACGGCGCCGACCAGACGGCCGCCGTGATCGCCGCGTCCAAGGCCCTCTTCGGCCAGGGCGACCTCGCGGAGCTGGACGAGAGGACGCTGGCCGCGGCCCTCTCCGAGGTGCCGCACGTCAGGGTCACCGAGCTCGGCCCGGTCGTGGACCTGTTCGCGGAGGTCGGCCTGGTGGCCAGCAAGTCCGCCGCGCGCCGCACGGTGAAGGAGGGCGGCGCCTACGTGAACAACACCAAGGTCGCCGGCGAGGACGCGGTCCCCGCCGAGGAGGACCTGCTGCACGGGCGCTGGCTGGTGCTGCGCCGCGGCAAGAAGAACCTGGCCGCGGTGGAGCTCACGGGGGCCTGAGCATCCGCGGGAGGGGGCGGTCTCCGGTGCCGTGCGGTGCCGGAGGCCCGCCCCTTCGCCGTACGCGTCCCGGGCCCGTCAGGCCCGTTCGCGCCGCCTGTTGCCCCGCACCGCCATGTAGGCCGCGTCGCCGACGCCCACGATGATGATCGCGGCCACGAGCTGGAAGATGTGCCGCATCCAGTCGATGCCGCGGGTCGCCTCCACCCCGACCGCCCGTGCGATCGCGTTGCCGGCGATGGCGCCGAGCATGCCGAAGATGGTGGTCAGCCACAGGGGGCTGTGCTGCTTCCCGGGGATGACCGCCTTGGCGATCAGACCGAGCACGAAACCTACGATGATCGCCCACAACCAGCCCATGGCTGCCTCCTCATACGGCTTACGCGAGCATTGGAGCCAGTTTTCGGCCGTACGGCGTATGGCGCATGCCGGGTACGACCGAACGGGTCACCGGCCTGCGCGGTGCGGCGCACGCCGTGCGCGCGGAACACGGGTGCCCCCGGTCTCGTGGGCGGCGCAGGAGCGGCGTAACGTGGAGTGTTGTCCGGGACCGGAGTCCCCGAGCGGCCGCGGACGGAAGCGGGGCGGGGAGTCCGATGCGGGCGGATGGTGGAACCAGATGCGGAAGCTGAGTGCCGGCGGCAATGCCGAGGTGTTCCGGATCACCGGGGCCCGGGCGGGTCTCCATGACGATGTGCGCGGGCGGCAGCGCCGGTACATCATCTCGATGTCGATCCGTACGGTGTCGGTGGTCCTCGCGGCCTGCCTGTGGAACGTGGAACGGCACGTCGCGATCGTGGCCCTGATCCTCGGGGCGGCCCTGCCCTACATCGCCGTCGTGATCGCCAACGCCGGGCGCGAGAACGCGCCATCGTTGCCGTCGACTTTCGTGACGGTGCCGACGCCGCCGATGATCATGCCGTCGCGCGCCGAGGACGGTTCCGCGGAATCCGTCCCGGAGGACGCCGTGTCCCATCCGGCGCCGGGCGCGGCAGGTGAGCCGCGCGCTCGCTCGTGATCGCGGAGCCCTCGTGGGGGCGGGCGTCGATTCCGCGCCAGGTCCAAGAACTGCTCAGATGAATCATGTTGTTCCGGTGCCGGGCGATGGGTGACCCGTGACATACTTCGTACGCGCTCCGCATCCCCCGTCGGAGCGACGGACCGACGCCGGGCAGCTCCCCCCGTGGCTGCCCGGCGTCGCCTTTTTCCGCGGTTGTGAGACGAACCTGTGAGTGACGAGAACACCCCGACCTGCTCCGCCAAGGGCTGCCGCTCCGCCGCCGTGTGGGTGCTGGCGTGGAACAACCCGAAGATCCACACGCCGGAGCGCCGCAAGACGTGGACCGCGTGCGAGGAGCACCGGGAGCATCTGTCCCAGTTCCTCGGCGTGCGGGGCTTCCTGAAGGACGTGGTCCCGCTGGCCGACTGGGAGTCCGCCGGGAGCTCCGGGAGCGCCCAGGGGCCTGTCTGACCATTCCCGTCGTCCGCCCGGAGGGCGGGCCGCGCGGCATCCGGAGCGTGCGTGCCGGGCGCCGCGCGGCAGGCGGGAATGGTCAGACAGGCCCTAACCTCCGATCGCCGACATCGGCCGGTCGGGCTGCACGAAGGACGGGTCGTCGAGGCCGGCGCCGGCCTTCTTGCCCCACATGGCCAGCCGCCAGATGCGGGCGATCTCCTCGTCGGGAGCGTCGGAGCGCAGGGCGGCGCGCAGGTCGGTCTCCTCGGTGGCGAACAGGCAGGTGCGGACCTGGCCGTCGGCGGTCAGGCGGGTGCGGTCGCAGGCCGAGCAGAACGGGCGGGTGACGGAGGCGATGACGCCGACGCGGTGCGGCCCGCCGTCCACGAGCCAGCGCTCGGCGGGGGCCGAGCCGCGCTCCTCGGAGCCCTCGGCACTGAGCTCGAAACGGGTGCGCAGCGAGGCGAGGATGTCACCGGCGGTGACCATGCCCTCGCGCTTCCAGCCGTGCTGGGCGTCCAGGGGCATCTGCTCGATGAAGCGCAGCTCGTACTCGTGCTCGACGGCCCAGGCGAGCAGGTCGGGGGCCTCGTCGTCGTTGAGCCCCGGCATCAGGACGCTGTTGACCTTCACGGGGGTCAGGCCGGCCTCACGGGCGGCCTGAAGGCCTTCCAGGACGTCCTTGTGGCGGTCGCGGCGGGTGAGGGTCTTGAAGACGTCCGGGCGCAGCGTGTCCAGCGAGACGTTGACCCGGTCCAGGCCCGCCGCCTTCAGAGCGCTCGCCGTGCGCCTCAGGCCGATGCCGTTGGTCGTGAGGGACATCTGGGGGCGCGGCTCGAGGGCGGCGACGCGCTCGACGATGCCGACCAGGCCGGGGCGCAGCAGCGGCTCCCCGCCGGTGAAGCGGACCTCCTCGATGCCGAGCGAGGTGACCGCTATGCCGATCAGGCGGACGATCTCGTCGTCCGTGAGCAGGTCGGGCTTGGCCAGCCACTGCAGGCCCTCTTCGGGCATGCAGTAGGTGCAGCGCAGGTTGCAGCGGTCGGTGAGCGAGACCCTCAGGTCGGTGGCCACTCGGCCGTAGGTGTCGATGAGCACGTGGGCCCCCTCCCTCGACGCGGATCGGAGGAGCGCTTCCCTCCTCCGACACCTGCGAGCCTACGTGACCGGTCCGACAACGGCAGCGGCCCGATCCCACGACGCGGGACGCGGCCGCGTCGTAGGGATCTACGAGCGGCCGCGTGCCCGGTGGCGCGGTGCGTGGCGCGGGGTGCGGCTCAGTGCGCTCCGGTGCCGGTCAGGGACCGCACCTCGAGCTCCGCGTACTTGGCCTTGTCGGGCTCCTCCTTGGACAGGACCGTGCCCAGCCAGCCCATCAGGAAGCCGAACGGGATGGAGATGATGCCCGGGTTCTTCAGCGGGAACCAGGCGAAGTCGACGTCGGGGAACATCGCCTTCGGGTCGCCGGAGACCACGGGCGAGAAGAGCACCAGGCCGACGGCGACGATCAGACCGCCGTAGATCGACCACAGGGCGCCCTGGGTGGTGAACCGCTTCCAGAACAGGCTGTACAGGATGGTCGGCAGGTTGGCGGAGGCGGCGACCGCGAAGGCCAGGGCGACCAGGCCGGCCACGTTCAGGTCGCGGGCGAGGGCACCGAGCGCGATGGAGACGATGCCGATGAAGACGGTCGCCCAGCGGGCCGCCTTCATCTCCTCCTTGTCGGTCGCCCGGCCCCTGCGGATGACGTTGGCGTAGATGTCGTGCGCGAAGGAGGACGACGAGGCGAGGGTGAGGCCGGCGACCACGGCGAGGATGGTCGCGAAGGCGACCGCCGAGATGGTGGCGAGCAGGATCGCGCCCCAGGCCGAGTCGACGCCGCCGACGTGCAGGGCGAGCAGCGGCGCGGCCGTGTTGCCGGACGGGTTGGACGCGATGATCTCGTCCTGCCCGATGAGCGCGGCGGCGCCGAAGCCGAGCGCGATGGTCATCAGGTAGAAGGCGCCGATGATGCCGATCGCCCAGTTGACGGACTTACGGGCGGCCTTGGCGTTGGGCACCGTGTAGAAGCGGATCAGGATGTGCGGCAGGCCGGCCGTGCCGAGTACCAGGGCGATGCCCAGGGAGATGAAGTCCAGCTTGGAGGTGCCGGTGGCGCCGTACTGGAGGCCGGGCTCCAGGAAGGCCGAGCCCTTGCCGCTGTTCTCGGCGGCCGTGCCGAGCAGGTCGGAGATGTTGAAGTCGAACTTCAGCAGCACCAGGAAGGTGATCAGGATGGTGCCGCCGATCAGCAGCACGGCCTTGACCATCTGGACCCAGGTGGTGCCCTTCATGCCGCCGATGGTGACGTACACGATCATCAGGACGCCGACGAGGGCGACGATGAGGATCTTGCCCGCGTCGGAGGTGATGCCGAGCAGCAGCGAGACGAGGACGCCCGCGCCCGCCATCTGGGCCAGCAGGTAGAAGATCGAGACGACGATCGTGGAGGTGCCGGCGGCGGTGCGCACCGGGCGCTGGCGCATGCGGTACGCGAGGACGTCGCCCATCGTGTAGCGGCCGGAGTTCCTGAGCGGCTCGGCGACCAGGAGCAGCGCGACCAGCCAGGCGACCAGGAAGCCGATGGAGTACAGGAAGCCGTCGTAGCCGAAGAGGGCGATCGCGCCGGCGATGCCGAGGAAGGACGCGGCCGACATGTAGTCGCCGGAGACGGCGAGTCCGTTCTGGAAGGCGCTGAACTGGCGCCCGCCGGCGTAGAAGTCGGCGGCGTCCTTGGTCTGGCGGCCCGCCCAGACGGTGATGACGAGCGTCGCGACGACGAAGACCGCGAAGAGCGTGATGATGAGCGGCCGGTGCTCGCTGGCCTCGTTGGCGGCGAGATCGGCGGCGAGGAAGGTGTGCTGTGCGGAGCTCATGCGCCGCCCTCCATCCGGGACTTGATGGCCTCGGCCTTGGGGTCGAGCTTCGCGGCGGCGTGCCGCGAGTACCACCAGGCGATGAGGAACGTGGTGACGAACTGGGCGAGTCCGAAGACGAGCGCGACGTTGATGTTGCCGAACAGCTTGGTGCCCATGAAGCCGCCGGCGTAGTTCGACAGCATCACGTACAGCAGGTACCAGGCGACGAACGCGATCGTCAGCGGGAAGGCGAAGGAGCGGAAGGAGCGGCGCAGTTCGGCGAACTCAGCGCTCTGCTGCACTTCGGAGAACTCCTGGGCGGACGGAAGTGGGCGTTCCTCTTTCGAGGGGGGCGGGGCGTCGGTGGCCACGGAGTCTCCTCGTACGACGGACATGACGGCTTGGACCTCGGTGTTCTCACGGGGGCCTGATCGTGCTCGGGCTCCCTGTCCAACGACACGGCGCCTCGGGGGGACCGGTTCAACCCCGGGGGCACTTTCCGAAGTCACTCGCGGCGGGTCATTGCTGGCCAGTGACTTCGGGAGATAGCTTCGCCCTGCACCACTGCGTCATGTACCTGCCCGAGCAGCACCTGTGCCTCGGGCCGGTCTCGTTTCCGGATGATGTGGAGACCCCATGGTTCATCTGCGTTCCAGACGGCGGCTCGCCCTCGCCGTACCGGTCGTGCTCTCGCTGACCGCGTCGCTGGGCTTCCTGCCGGCCGCCGCCTCGGCCGCTCCACGCGCGCAATCCGCTGCAGAGGCCGCGCAGGCCGACGCCGCGGACGCGCCCGGCCTGGCGTACGTCGTCAACACGAGGACGGACCGACGCACGATCGCGTCGGTGAAGCGGGCGATAGCCGAGGCCGGCGGCGAGGTGGTGGCCGCGTACGAGAAGATCGGCGTGCTCGTCGTCCACTCGGCCGATGCGGGCTTCGGCCCGGAGATACGCAAGGTCCCCGGAGTGCAGTCGGCGGGCGCGACCCGCACCGCGCCGCTGACCGCCGCGGGGACGACGGACGAGGGCGCCGCCGAGCCGCTCTCCGCCGAGCAGGCCGCGAGGACCGCGAAGGCCTCCGCGGCCACGGGGGCCGGCGAGCCGCTGGAGGCGGACCAGTGGGACCTGCGCGCGATAGGCGCCGACAAGGCCGCCAAGATCAACCCCGGCAGCTCCGAGGTCACCGTCGCCGTCATCGACACCGGCGTCGACGACACCCACCCCGACCTCGCCCCGAACTTCTCCGCATCCCAGTCCGCCAACTGCGTCGGCGGCAAGGCGGACACCAGCGAGGGCGCCTGGCGGCCGTACACCGCCGAGGACTACCACGGCACCCATGTGGCCGGCGAGATAGCCGCCGCCCGCAACGGCATCGGCGTCGCCGGTGTCGCGCCGGGCGTGAAGGTGTCGAGCATCAAGGTCAGCGACCCGGACAACGGGCTCTTCTACCCCGAGAACGTCGTGTGCGCGTTCGTGTTCGCCGCCGACCACGGCGTGGAGATCACGAACAACAGCTACTACGTGGACCCGTGGCTGTACAACTGCATGGACGACCCCGACCAGCGCGCGATCGTCGACGCGGTCAACCGGGCCCAGTTGTACGCCCAGCGCAAGGGCACCCTGCACCTCGCCTCCGCGGGCAACTCCAACCACGACCTGGACTCCGACGCGATCGTCGACGACTCCAGCCCCGACGACTCCACACCGGTGACGCGGACCATCGACCCGCACGAGTGCTTCGACGTGCCGACCCAACTGCCGGGCATCGTCACCGTCAGCGCGACGGGCGTGGACAAGGAGAAGTCGTACTACTCCTCGTACGGCCGGGGTGTCGTCGACATCGCGGCACCGGGCGGCGACCGGCGCTACCAGATCCCGGACACGCCGTCGAAGGACGGCCGCATCCTGTCGACGATGCCGAACAACGAGTACGCCTACCTCCAGGGCACGTCCATGGCCTCGCCGCACGCCGCCGGTGTCGCCGCGCTGCTCAAGTCGAAGTACCGGCACGCCTCTCCCGCCACGCTGCAGGCGCTGCTGAAGGCCCAGGCGGACAACCCGGGCTGCCCGGCCTCCTACGACCAGGACGGCGACGGCGCGCAGGACGCGACGTGCGAGGGCGGCAAGCGCGTCAACGGCTTCTACGGCTTCGGCATCGTCAACGCGCTGCGCGCGGTGAAGTGACCGGCGCAGACGGCTTCTTCGGTCCCCTCTCGAACCCACTGGAGACATCGCACATGACAGCGTCCCACCCGCGTCACCGCCGCGCCCTCGCGATCCCGGCCGGCATGGCCGTGGCCGCGTCCCTGGCGTTCCTGCCGGGCGTCCCGGCCTCCGCCGCCGAGCCGGCTCTCCCGGCCACGGCCACGGCCGACGCGTCCTCGCTCAGCTACGTCGTCAACGTCCGTTCCGGACACGGCGTCCCGGCGCAGGTGAAGCGGGCGATAGCCAAGGCCGGCGGCACGATCGTGACGTCGTACGACCGGATCGGCGTGATCGTCGTCCACTCGTCGAACCCCGACTTCGCCAAGACCGTGCGCACGGTGCGCGGCGTGCAGTCGGCCGGTGCCACCCGTACCGCGCCGCTGCCCTCGGCCGCGACGACCGACACGGGCGCGCCGCAGGTGCTCAGCGGCCGGGAACTCGCCGCCGCCGAGGCCGCCGAGGGACAGGACCCGCTGGAGTCCCTCCAGTGGGACCTGCCCGCCATCAAGGCAGACAAGGCGCACGAGAAGTCGCTGGGCAGCAGCAAGGTGACCGTCGCGGTGATCGACACCGGCGTCGACGACACGCACCCGGACATCGCGCCGAACTTCGACCGGCAGGCGTCGGTCAACTGCGTGGCGGGCAAGCCGGACACCACCGACGGCGCCTGGCGGCCGAGCGCGGCGGAGAGCCCGCACGGCACCCACGTGGCCGGGGAGATCGCCGCCGCCAAGAACGGTGTCGGCATGACCGGCGTGGCGCCGGGGGTCAAGGTCGCGGGCATCAAGGTGTCCAACCCCGACGGCTTCTTCTACACCGAGGCCGTGGTCTGCGGCTTCATGTGGGCGGCCGAGCACGGCGTCGACGTGACCAACAACAGCTACTACACCGACCCCTGGTACTTCAACTGCAAGAACGACCCGGACCAGAAGGCGCTCGTCGAGGCCGTCTCCCGGGCCTCGCGGTACGCGGAGAAGAAGGGCGCGGTCAACGTCGCCGCGGCCGGCAACGAGAACTACGACCTCGCGGCCGACGAGATCACCGATCCGGTCTCCCCGAACGACTCCACGCCCTCGGACCGGGTGATCGACCCGTCCGAGTGCTACGACATACCGACCCAGCTGCCGGGTGTCGTCACGGTCGCGTCCACCGGCGCGAAGGGCCTCAAGTCGTCCTTCTCCAACCACGGTCTGGGCGTCATCGACATCGCCGCGCCCGGCGGCGACTCGACGGCCTACCAGACGCCGGCGCCGCCGGCCACCAGCGGGCTGATCCTGGGCACGCTGCCCGGCGGCAAGTGGGGCTACATGGCCGGTACGTCGATGGCGTCGCCGCACGCCGCGGGTGTCGCGGCCCTGATCAAGTCGACGCACCCGCACGCCTCCCCCGCCATGGTCAAGGCCCTGCTGTACGCCCAGGCCGACGCCACGCCGTGCACCAAGCCGTACGACATCGACGGCGACGGCAAGGTCGACGCGGTGTGCGAGGGTTCGAAGAACCGCAACGGCTTCTACGGCTGGGGCATGGTCGACGCGCTGGACGCGGTGTCCCGGTGACCGGTGCCCTGGTGACTGGTGCCTGATGAACACCACGCGCGCGTGAAGCGGGCCGGGGCGGTCGACCGGCCCGCTTCACGCGTACGGGCACGGGACGGGCGCGGGACAGGCGCGGGTATGTCGTGATCTTCGTCATGCCGCGCTGATCCGGCCGATGGCGCATAGTGCCTCCCATGGAAGGCATCGAGGACGTGTGGTCCGCGCTGGGGGGTGACCCCTCGCTGGTTTTCCGGGTGTCGGTGGTCTCACGTTCCGGGGCACTCGACGCGCGGCTTCCGGTACGGGAGTCGGCGCGTGCCTGCGTCGCCGCGTGTGCGCTGGCCGCGGCCGAGCTGGGGGCACGGCGGGCCGGGCTCGCGGAGGTGCCCGGGGTGCGGGTGGACGACGGGGCGGTCGCCGCGGCCTTCACCAGTGAACGGCACCTGCGGGTCGACGGGCGGGAGCCGGTGTCGTTCGCGCCGCTGTCGCGGCTGTGGCGGACGGCCGACGGATGGGTGCGGACGCACGCGAACTACCCGCACCACCGGGAACAGCTGCTGGGCGCGCTGAAGGTGCCTCAGGACGTGGCCGCGGTGGAGTCGGTACTCGCCGAGCGGTCCGCTCCGGAGGTCGAGGAGACCGTGTACGCGGCCGGCGGACTGGCCGTGGCGCTACGGACGCCCGAGCAGTGGGCGGCGTCCGCGCAGGGCGGCGCGGTGGCCCGGCTCCCGTTGGTGGAGCGCGGGCGGCTGGACGCGTCCCCCGCGCGCGTGTTCCCGTCGGTCTCCTCGTCCTCCGCGTCTCCCCTGCCGCCCATGGGCGGGGTGCGCGTCCTGGACCTGACCCGGGTCATCGCGGGCCCGGTCGCCACCCGCACGCTCGCCCTGCTGGGCGCGGACGTGCTGCGCGTGGATCCGCCGGGGCTGCCCGAACTCGCCGACCAGCAGGCCGACACGGGCTTCGGGAAGCGGTCCGCGACGCTGGACCTGACGGCCGACAGGGAGACGTTCGAGGCGCTGCTCGGCGCGGCCGACGTCGTCGTCACCGGGTACCGGCCGGGCGCGCTGGACCGGTTCGGGCTGTCCCCCGAGGCGCTCGCCGGACGCCGGCCGGGGCTGGTCGTGGCGCAGCTGTCGGCGTGGGGTGCCCAAGGGCCGTGGGCCGGGCGGCGCGGCTTCGACAGCCTGGTGCAGGTGGCCACCGGGATCGCCGTCCTCGAGGGGACGGCCGGGCGGCCGGGCGCGCTGCCCGCGCAGGCCCTCGACCACGGCACCGGCTATCTGCTGGCGGCCGGGGTGCTGCGGGCGCTGACCGAGCAGTCGTACGAGGGCGGCAGCCGGTACGTCCGGTTGGCGCTGGCACGGACCGCGGCCTGGCTGACGACCGGGCTCCGGCCGGACGAGGCCGGCGCCGCCGACGACGCCGGTGATACGGCGTACGCGGGGCCGGAGCCCTGGCTCGCCGAGCGGGACAGCAGGCTGGGACGGCTGCGGTACGCCCTGCCGCCGGTCTCCTTCACGGGCGGCCCGGCCGACTGGGTCCGGCCACCGGGTCCCTGGGGCGCGGACGCGGCACGGTGGACGTGACGTGCCGCTCATCGCCTCGGGGATCGAGGAGCCGTCGGGGCACCGGAATGCAGCACTGAGGACCAGGACCAGGACCTGGACCTCGCCGGGCGCCGCTGCCGGGCCGGGCCGCCCTGGGCGATGACCGACGCCGAACACGGGCAGCCCGATACGCCTGTCACTTCTTCGCCTCACCCGGCCCGCTCTGCACGGGGGCTCAAGGTGGTGTGAGGAGGCCGGGCCGGTTGCTCCCAGAGGCCGGCCAGGTGTGCGTGGAGGACGTCGTGTGCCTCGTGCGAGGTGAGGTGGCCGATGAGGACGTGCGAGGTGAGGCCGTCCGCGAGGGCGAGGAGGGTACGGGCCTCGCGTTGTGCATCGAGGGGCACGGCGCGGCCGACGCCCTCGCCCGCTTCCGAGATGAGGCGGGTGAACGTCTCCTGCAGGAGTGCGTAGTTCGCCTTCAGCGTCCTTGCGAGCACCTTGCTGACAGTCGCCTGCGCGACGAAGGCGAGCCAGACCCTGGCCTCGGCGCGGTGCTCCTCCTGGAGCAACGAGATCTCGGTGGCCGCGTGCCCCAGGGCGGTACCGGCCGACTGGGCCGGGCTCCTGACGAGGCGGGCTTGTACGCGCTCCATGATCCGCTCACTGATGTGCTCGAGAGCGAACACGAGCATCCCTTCCTTGGTGCGAAAGCACCGCTGCACGGCGCCCATCGACACCTGCGCGCGGGCCGCGACGTCGCGGAGGGTCACCCCCTCCAGCCCGCGTTCGTCGGCAAGGTGACAGACGGCCTCGGCGATGAGGCGGCGTCGGCCCACGTGATCCACCTGCCTGGGCACGCCCGGTCGCCTCCTTGTTTCGCAGCGCTCTGGTCTCCCGGCACTTTATGCGATGCGCACGTATCGGTTCCAGGGTACGGTCGTTTCCGATGCAAGCGCATCGAAACGTGGACGGGGAGGAAGAGCCATGCAGGACGCCCTGTGGAAGATGCCGGCCGCCGCGCAGGCGGAGGCCGTGCGCAGCGCACGGGTCTCGGCTGTCGAACTGGTCGACAGTCACCTGGATCGGATCGCCGAGATCAACCCTCGGATGAACGCGGTCACGCAGCTCCTGGCGGACCGCGCACGTGAGGCCGCGGCGCGGACGGACCGTCGGCGGGCAGCCGGGGAAACGCTGGGATCACTCGCGGGCGTGCCCTTCACCGTGAAGGAGAGCACCGCCGTCGAAGGCGTGCCGACCACGTTCGGCACGGAGCGGTTCCGCGATCTGGTGGCATCGGCCGACGCACCCCCGGTGGCACGGCTGCGCGCGGCCGGGGCCATCCCCATCGGGCACAGCAACATCCCCACCATGATCCTGGCGGGGATGCACACGCGCAGCGAGCTGTTCGGCGACACGGTCAATCCGTGGGACAGCAGCAGGACCCCGGGCGGCTCCAGCGGGGGCGACGCGGTGGCCGTCGCCACGGGCATGGCGGCGCTCGGGCTCGGCAACGACTCCGGCGGGTCGGTGCGCATCCCGGCCCAATTCTGCGGTGTGGCCGGGCTCAAGCCGTCCACGGGCCGGTTCCCCGCCGACCACCGCGTTCTCGGCCCGGACGATCCCGGCCCGGCGTCCCAGATGCTGGTCACCGACGGCCCGCTGGCCCGGAGCGTGGGCGATCTCCGGCTTGCTTACGAAGTGCTGGCCGGGACCGATCCGCGAGACCCACGCGCCGTGCCGGTGCCCGTCTACGGGGAAAGGCTCCCCGGACGCGTGAAGGTCGCGGTCGTGGTGGACCCCGGCGGGCACGGCGTCCACCCCACGGTTCGCGGAGCCATCGTCACCGCGGCCGACGCCCTGCGTGACGCCGGGTACGACGCGCGCGAGGTGGAGGACGTGCCGCGGATGGACGAGGCCCTCGCGGCCTACGGCCGGATCACCGTGACCGAGTTCGCCCCGACCTGGCCGGTGGTGCGCAAACTGCTCGGCAGAGGCGGGGACCGCTACATCGAGATGATGATGGAGCAGACCCCGCCCGCAAGCGCGGACGAGTTCATGAAGTTGATGGGCACCTGGATGAACATCCGCCGCTCATGGGCCGAATTCCTGGACGCATACCCGCTCTTGCTCGGCCCGGTCTTCACGGAGCCACCGGTCGAGCCGGGGCTGGAGTCGCGTGACGGATCCGGGAGGGACCGGGTCGGCTCGGGAATGCGGCTGTGCACCGTGACCAGCTTCGTGGGCGTACCCGGTGTGGCCGTACCGACCGGGATGGTCGACGGACTCCCCTGCGGTGTGCAGATCGTCGGGCGCGCGTTCCGGGAGGACCTCTGCCTGGGCGCGGCCCAGGCGATCGAGGACCGGCTCGGAGTTCTCACACCGGTCGACCCCCGCGTGGGAGGCCGGGTCGATCGATCCCCCGGGTCATAGAGGGCGCGCACCATCGGCGCCCTCTTGGAGGTGGGGTCATGTCCCCATGTACGGAATGCCGGACCGCCAGTTGTTTTCCGGAACTTGCCCGGATCTGGAGGAGCTGGTGAAGATCTCCGGGTGACCTTGACAAGACGCCTGTCCCGGACCGCCGACACCGGACGGCACGCGCGGCCCTCCGGTACCGGCCGAACCGTGGCCGTCCTGGTGCTGGTGGTGCTGGCCGCGCTGATACCCGTCCTCGGCCCGTCCCCCGCGCTGCAGGGCACCGGGGAGGCGAAGGCACCCGGCACCGGCGGCATCGCCCTGCTGCGCACGGTGCTCTTCGCGGCGCTGAGCGTCCCGGTCGGCGAGCTCTTCGTGAACCGGCTCGCCCGGACGCTCCCCGACGCTCCGGGGGACCGGCCCCGCAGCTGGTCACCGTACGCGGCCGTCGCCGGGTTCCTCGCCTCACTGGGTCTGGCGTCGGTCGTCGCCACGGGCAATCTGGTCCCGGACGGTCTCGCCGCGATCGACGTCGGCGGCCTCTACGAGACCCGTGACGGCAAGCTCGCGCTGCTGGAGGTCAACGCGTTCCTCGCGGCCGGCCTGTGCGCCACCTCGCGCCGGCCGGGACTGCAGGTCTGGCCGTTGGCCGCCGTGATCGTCGCGGAGGCGCTGCGCGCGCACCCCACGACCGAGTACAGCCCGCTGATCGGCTCCGGTCTGACCCTCGTCCATCTGACGTGCGCTTCGCTGTGGGTGGGCGGGCTGCTGTACGCGCTGCGGATCCTGCGGCGGTGGCGGGGCGCCGCGGCGGGCCCGGCCCTGCTGGGGCTCTACGCGCGCGTGGCGGTCGTTCTGCTCGCGGCCATCACGGCGACCGGGGTGTGCAGCTCGCTGCGCCGGATGCCTCCGGGCACGCTCCTGGACCAGCTGACGGACACGGCGTACGGGCGGGTCCTGCTCGCCAAGGTGATCCTGGTGGCCGCCGTCGCCGCTCTCGCCCTGTGGGCCAGGATCCGGCTGGGCCGCGCGGCCGACCCGCTGGCCGCCTGCTCGCCCGCGCGCGCGGAGGTGGTCGTCCTGGGGGTGGTGGTCGCGGTCTCCGGACTGCTGACGGCGCTTCCGGTGCCGATCCGGTGGTGAGCAGGCGACGTGACCGACAGAGAGCATCCCGGGTCGCGTGCCACGGGTCGATTCGCTCGTTCGGGGGCGATCCGACCTCCACGCGCGCGTGGCCTCGGGCGCGTCCCGACGGGTCGGCCGGGAACGGGCAAACCGGACAACATTCCGCCCCGCCCGGTGCGGTCAACCCGGGCTCAGGTGTTCGGGCCGTCGCCCTGCGGAAGTTGACGCGGTGACCGGCCGCCGGGCGCGACGGGGCACCTGGCGGACCGTGCTGTCAGTCGCGGCCCGTATCCTCATGGACCATGCTCGAAGACCGCACGACCGCAGCGTCGTCCGCCACGGTGTGGCCGGCCGCGTATCCACAGGGGTACGCGGTCGTTGACGTGGAGACCACCGGCCTGGCCCGCGACGACCGCATCATCTCCGCGGCCGTCTACCGGCTGGACGCCCGCGGCGAGGTCGAGGACCACTGGTACACGCTGGTCGATCCGGAGCGGGCCCCGGGCCCGGTGTGGATACACGGCCTGACGAGCGAGGTGCTCCGGGGAGCACCTCGCTTCCCGGACATCGCCGAGGAGTTCGCGGCCCGGCTCGACGGGCGCGTGCTCGTCGCGCACAACGCCGTCTTCGACTGGCAGATGATCGCCCGCGAGTACGCACGCGCGAAGCGCGAGGCGCCGGTGCGTCAGCGGCTGTGCACCATCGCGCTCTCCAAGGCACTGTCGCTTCCGCTGCCCAACCACAAGCTGGAGTCGCTGGCCGCGCACTTCGGCGTCGTACAGCAGCGGGCGCACCACGCGCTGGACGACGCGCGCGTGCTGGCGGAGGCGTTCCGGCCGAGCCTGCTCGCCGCGGCGGCGGGCGGCGTACGGCTGCCGCTGCACGAGTGCCGGCCGCTGACCGAGTGGACGGACCGGCCCGCGCCCCGGATCGGGCAGCAGGCGGGCTACGGCGGTCACCGGCAGAGCAGTTGGCGCCCCTCCCGCAAAAGGCCCGCATGCCCCTATCCCAACCCGGGCCGGTATGAAGAGGGCAAACGCCTCAAACAGGGTATGCGGGTCGCCTTCTCGGGGGACACCTCCGTCGAACGGGATCTGCTGGAGGACCGCGCCGCCGAGGCCGGGCTGCACGTCGCCACCAGCCTGTCCCGGCTGACCAGCCTGCTGGTCACCAACGACCCGGACTCCGGCACGTCCAAGGTGGTCAAGGCCCGCCAGTTCGGCACTCCGGTGGTGGACGAGGCGGCGTTCGGACAGCTGCTCGCGGACGTCGAGCCCGCGGACGGCTGAGCCGCGGTGAGCCGTACGGACGGGTGATTCCGGGCGACTCGCCCGGCGCCCGCTCGCCCGCGTCGCGGCGACGGCTCACCCTGTGGCGCATGGCGACATGCGAAGTCTGCGGCAACAACTACGGAATGACCTTCGAGGTCCACGCCCAGGGAGCGGTGCACGTCTTCGACTGCTTCTCCTGCGCGATCCACCGGATGGCCCCCATCTGTGAGCACTGCCGGGTGCAGATCATCGGGCAGGGCGTCGAGGTCGAGGGCCACTGGTACTGCGGCGCCCACTGCGCCCGCGCCGAGGGAAGGGCGGGGATCGTCGACAAGGTCTGAGGCCACGCGTGACCACCGGGCGAAGCCGCCGTTGACCACCGCGCCGCCGCGGCAACGACGTCGAACGTGCTCCCCGCCGACGCGGGGATACGGCCCCCAGCGGGACCCCTCCCCCGCTGGAGCCGATCCCCGCAAGGTACCGTCGTGGGGTGTACCGCTTCCTGTTGTCCCGCCAGTGGGTGATCCTCACCCTCGTGGCGCTCGCGCTCATCCCGACGATGATCGAGTTGGGCTTCTGGCAGCTGCACCGCCACGAGCACAGGGTCGCGCTGAACAAGGTGATCGCCGACTCGTTGGCGGCGGAGCCGGTGCCTGCCGAGTCCATGACCTCGCCGGGAGCGGAGGTGGAGGACGAGGACCTCTACCGCCGGGTGACGGCGAAGGGCCGCTTCGACCCGGCCGACGAGGTCGTCGTACGCCGCCGCACCAACGCGGACGACAGGGTCGGCTACCACGTCCTGACCCCCTTCGTCCTCGACGACGGCAAGGTCCTGATGGTCAACCGGGGCTGGATCCCGTCGAACGGCGCGAGCCAGACCGCGTTCCCTGAGATCCCGGCGCCCCCGAAGGGCGAGATCACCGTCACCGGCCGGCTGATGCCCGACCAGACGACCGAGGACAGCGGCATCAAGAACGTCGAGGGCCTGCCGGACCGCCAGGTCATGCTGATCAACAGCGAGCAGCAGGCCGAGCGGCTCGGCAAGCAGGTCCTCGGCGGCTACGTCGAGCTGACCTCCCCGAAGCCGCAGGGCGACACGCCCGAGCTGATCGCGGCCCCCGACCACGACAGCATCGGCAACCACATGGCGTACGCCGTCCAGTGGTGGCTCTTCTCCGCGGGCGTCCCGATCGGGTGGTTCGTCCTGGCCCGCCGCGAGGCGCGGGACCGGGTGACGGAGGACGAGGGGGAGACCGCGGAGGCGGAGCCCGCGGCGGTGTAGCCCGCGGCGGTGCGGTCGGCAGTGGTGCGGCCCGCGGTGGTGCGGCCGGGACGGGGCCGGACGGGCGTCGGCCGCGCAAGGGGATCCGATTGTTCCGCCCCCGGTCGGGAAGACGGAAATCCGTGCACCCCCGCATCGAGGACTACGCGCTCATCGGCGACCAGCAGACCGCGGCCCTGGTCGGCACGGACGGTTCCGTGGACTGGCTCTGCCTGCCCCGCTTCGACTCCGCCGCCTGCTTCGCCAAGCTCCTCGGCGACGAGGACAACGGACACTGGCGCATCGCCCCCAAGGGCGCCGAGCGCTGCACACGGCGTGCCTACCGGCCCGACACCCTCGTCCTGGACACCGAGTGGGAGACCGAGGACGGCTCGGTGCGGGTCACCGACCTGATGCCCCAGCGCGACCGCGCCCCGGACCTCGTGCGCGTCGTGGAAGGTCTGAGCGGTGAGGTCACCGTGCACAGCGTGCTCCGGTTGCGCTTCGACTACGGCTCGGTCGTCCCGTGGATGCGCAGGGCCGACGGGCACCATGTGGCCGTCGCCGGACCGGACTCGGCGTGGCTGCGCAGCGAACCCGAGGTGCGCAGCTGGGGCCGGGACTTCGCGACCCACGCTGAGTTCACGATCGCCGCGGGCGAGAAGGTCGCGTTCGTGCTCACCTGGCACCCCTCGCACGAGCCGCGCCCGCCGCTGATCGATCCGTACGTCGCGCTGGAGCACAGCGTCGAGGACTGGCGGGCCTGGGCCGCCCACTGCCGCTACGACGGTCCCTGTCGGGACGCCGTCGTCCGCTCCCTGATCACCCTGAAGGCGCTCACCTACAAGCCCACCGGCGGCATCGTGGCCGCTCCCACCACCTCACTGCCCGAGGAACCGGGTGGCGTGCGCAACTGGGACTACCGCTTCTGCTGGCTGCGCGACTCCACCCTCACCCTGGGCGCCCTGCTGGCGGCCGGGTACCTGGAGGAGGCCGAGGCCTGGCGCGACTGGCTGCTGCGCGCGGTCGCGGGCAGTCCGGAGGACCTGCAGATCATGTACGGCCTCGCCGGCGAACGGCGGCTGCCCGAGTTCGAGCTGCCGTGGCTGTCCGGTTTCGACGAGTCGACGCCGGTGCGGGTCGGCAACGACGCGGTGAACCAGCTCCAGCTGGACGTGTACGGCGAGGTCATGGACTCGCTGTCGCTGGCCCGGCTGGCGGGCATGCACCCCCAGCCGCAGATGTGGGAGCTGCAGTGCGCCCTGATGGACTTCCTGACAACGGCGTGGCGGCAGCCCGACGAGGGGCTGTGGGAGGTGCGCGGCGGACGTCGGCAGTTCGTGCACTCGAAGGTGATGACGTGGGTCGCCCTGGACCGGGCGGTGCACACGCTGGAGGAGCATCCCGAGCTGGGCGGCGGTGACCCGGACGGCTGGCGCGCGCTGCGCGAGGAGGTGCACCGCGAGGTGTGCGAGAAGGGCTACGACCCGGACCGCAACACCTTCACCCAGTCCTACGGTTCGCGGGAGCTGGACGCCTCTCTGCTGTTCATCCCGCGCGTGGGATTCCTCCCACCGGACGACCCGCGGGTCGTCGGCACGGTCGACGCGATCGGCGAGGAGCTGACCCGGGGCGGCCTGGTGCGCCGCTACAGCACGGAAGGGGACCCGGTCGACGGGTTGCCGGGCAGCGAGGGGACGTTCCTGGTGTGCTCGTTCTGGTACGCGGACGCGCTGCACGCGACCGGCCGGACGAAGGAGGCCAGGGAGCTCTTCGAGCGGCTGGCGGGGCTCGCCAACGACGTGGGGCTGCTCGCCGAGGAGTACGACCCGGCGGCCGGCCGTCAGCTCGGCAACTTCCCGCAGGCGTTCAGCCACATCGGACTGGTGAACACGGCCCTCGCCCTGTTCGGGGACGAGGGGGCAGGATAGGGGCCATGGATCTTGGACTGAAGGACCGGGTGTACGTCGTCACGGGAGCCACCCGGGGCCTGGGCAACGCCGCCGCGCGCGAGCTGGTCGCCGACGGGGCGAGGGTGGTCGTCACGGGACGGAACGAGAAGAGCGTCGCCGACGCGGCGGCCGCGCTGGGGCCGGACGCCGTCGGGGTGGCCGCCGACAACGCCGACCCCGAGGCCGCCGGCCGGCTGATCGCGACGGCCCGTGAGCGCTTCGGCCGCTTCGACGGCGTCCTGATCAGTGTGGGCGGGCCGCCGCCCGGCTTCGTCGCCGACAACACGGACGAGCAGTGGCAGGCGGCGTTCGAGTCGGTGTTCCTCGGCGCGGTGCGGCTGGCCCGGGCGGCGGCGGCCGAGCTGGTGGACGGCGGCGTGATCGGCTTCGTGCTGTCGGGTTCGGTGCACGAGCCGATCCCGGGCCTGACCATCTCCAACGGCCTGCGGCCGGGGCTGGCCGGCTTCGCCAAGTCCCTCGCCGACGAGCTGGGTCCGCGCGGCATCCGTGTCGTCGGCCTGCTGCCGGGCCGCGTCGACACCGACCGCGTGCGCGAGCTGGACGGCATGTCCGCCGACCCGGAGGCGACCAGGGCGGCGGCCGAGTCCCGCATCCCGCTGCGCCGCTACGGTGCCCCGGAGGAGTTCGGCCGGGCGGCGGCGTTCCTGCTGTCCCCCGCGGCGTCGTACGTGACGGGCGTGATGCTGCCGGTGGACGGCGGGGTCCGGCACGGCTTCTAGGCCTGTCGGCGTGCCGGGCGCAGAGCCTCGTACGGGATGTACTCGGCTCTGCGCCCGGTGCGGCGAGAGTGCGTGCATGGCGTCGCGAGGCAGGCGGGAATGGTCAGGCAGGCCCCAGGCCGACGGCCGCTGACGTCCCGCCGACGACCCGGCGACGTCCGGCGATCGGGCTCCCGGCTGTTCGGCCACCCGCGGCGGGAGCCCGGCGGCCTCGCCGCCCGGAGTCAGCCGACCCGCTCCGCCCGGTGCCGCACGCCGTGGAGGCGGACCTCCGCCGGGAGCGCCGTGAGGCGCGCCGAGTCGCGGGCGTGGGTCAGGGCGCGGGTGGTGAGGTCGTCCAGGGCGGTGCCGGGGTCTACGTGCGGGGCCAGCAGCAGCCGGACACGGGCCGCCGGTGTGGTGCGGCGGCCGGTGAGCCGGACCTTGGCCCGTTCGACCCCGTCCACCCGGCCCGCCTCCTGGCCGAGGACGCCCTCCAGGGCGCGGCCGCGCAGCACCGCGCCCTCCCCGTCGCCGGTGTCGACGAGGACCTCGGCGAGCCGGCGGCGGCGCACCACGGCGACCAGCCACCACAGGGCGAGCAGCAGCAGGACGGCGAGTACGGCGATGACGACCGGCCACCACCAGCCGGCGTCCCGCCACCGGGTCCGCTCGGCGTCGCCGAGGAGCACGTCGTGCGGCCCGTCGTGCAGCCACCAGGAGGGCGCAAAGGCGCCGAACCCGACGGCGAGCACGGCGCCGCCGAGGACGAGCAGGACCAGGCCCACGAGCCCCAGCAGCACACGGTCGGCGGTCCTGAGCACCCCCCTCACCCCTTCCGTCCGGGCCGCGCCACCCGCACCGACACGGCGGGCGGCCGGGCCAGCCCCAGCCCGCGCACCGCGTCGTCGAGCACGACGTCCAGATCGGCTCGTACGTCGTCCGGTTCCCGGAAGTGCGCCAGCGCGCGCACCCGGGCCTTCCTGCGGCGCATCCGCACCCGCGCCGACCGCACCCCGGCGACCTCCATGGCCCGGTCGCGCAGCACCGTGGCGGCGGCCTTCCGGTGGAGTCCCGCGCGTACGTCCGGGTGGGTGCGCCGCATCGGCAGCAGCTTCCGCAGGCCGGGAGTCAGGGCCAGCGCGAGCAGCCAGAGCCCGAGGGCCGCGACGACGCCCGCGCCGACCCGCACCCAGGTGTCGTCGAGGGGGCGTTCGGCGAGCTGCCCGGCCAGCTCCCGGCGCCATCCGAGGGCGGACCGGCCGGCGCGCACGGCGACGACGTCGTAGAGGAAGGCGCCCGCGAGGAGCAGGAGCAGCAGCGCGACGGTGCCCGCGGGGACGCGGCGCGCGGACCAGAAGCGGCCGGCCGGTCCGGTCCCGGCGCCGGACGCGGAGGGTGGCGGGGGACCGGCGCCGGCCGCCTCCTTCTCCAGGACGGGCAGCCGCCCGGTGCCGCCTTCGGTGTCCCGGGGCTCGCTCATCGCGTCCTCCCCTGTCTCGCGTCGTATTCCGCCGCCAGGTGCAGCCGCTCCACGTGGACGGCGACCTCCGGCACCGCCATGCCCACCAGTCCGCGCACCCGGTGGACGACTTGGTGACGCACCTGTCCGCACCGGGCGCCGACGTCGCAGGGGTAGTCGAGTTCGAGATGGACCCGGACGTGGGCGGTGTCGTGGTGGACGACCACGGTGGCGTACGGGCGCGCGGCGTCCGGGTGGAGCGCGCCGACCGCCTCGAGCGCCGCCCGGGCGGCGACCTTGGCGACGACCCGGTCGGCGATCCGGGTGGCGCCTCGCTCGCCCGGCGGCACGACGGTCCGGGGTTCGAGGAGCTCCCCGGCCCCACCGCTCACGCCGGTCACCGCCGCCGGTCGTCGCGGGTGCGGAAGAAGTCACCGAAGTCCATGTCCCCCTCCAGCAACCGGCCGACGACGAACCCGACGGCTCCCAGCGCGGCGACCAGCAGGAAGGCGCCGAACCCGCCGAAGTACCCGGCGAAACCCAGCGCCATGCCGGCGATCATGCCGACCACGGCCATGCTCATTGGTGCGCTCCCGTCACTCAGTACGCGCGGTCAGTACCCGCGGTCCGTGCTCGCGTCACTTGATCCGAGGCTCCGGCTCCTCGTCCTCCTCGTCGGGCAGCTTCACGTCGCTCACCGCGATGTTGACCTCGACGACCTCGAGGCCGGTCATGCGCTCCACCGCGGACACCACGTTCTCCCGTACGTCCCGGGCCACGTCGGCGATCGACACGCCGTACTCGACGACGATCTCCAGATCGAGCGCGGTCTGCTTCTCGCCGACCTCGGCCTTCACCCCGCGCGTCACCGACTTGGCGCCGCCGGGCACCCGGTCGCGCACGGCGCCGAAGGTGCGTGCCATGCCGCTGCCCATGGCGTGCACACCGACGACGTCGCGTGCGGCCATACCGGTGATCTTCTCCACGACGCCGTCGGCGATGGTGGTACGT
Source organism: Streptomyces lancefieldiae (assembly GCF_031845825.1). Classification (NCBI taxonomy): domain Bacteria; kingdom Bacillati; phylum Actinomycetota; class Actinomycetes; order Kitasatosporales; family Streptomycetaceae; genus Streptomyces; species Streptomyces lancefieldiae. The sequence continues at coordinate 49,794 of NZ_JAVRFH010000008.1, forward strand.
CCCCGGGTCCCGGGGTCGCCGCCGCCGCGCCGTACCGTCTGCGCCCTGACCGTCCCGGCGGACTCCGCCGTGTCCTGCCCGGTCCGGTGGCTCTCCGTCATGTCACTCATCGCGGTACGTCCTTCCGGTGGTCGTCCTGCCACCACCGTAAGTCGGGTTGCGCCGTCGCGCGCCGGGGATGGGGCAGGCTGGGGGAATGACGACGGCGGACCGGTGGACGCGGACGGTGCGGGAGCAGTTGGGGCTCGGCAGACTTCTGCCGCTGGGCGGTCCGGGTGACGGCGCGTGGATCGCCGAGCGGGCGGCGCGTGAGGTACTGCTCGCCGCGGCCCGGGGGGTGGCGGGCGTACGTCCGAAGGAACTGCGCATCGCGCTCGCCGATCCCGGTGGGGCGTACGAGCCGGCCGTGCCGCCGCCACCGAGCGCCCTGCCGCCCGGCCCGCTGCGGGTGACGGCCGACTTCGCGGCGACGCTGGCGGAACCGCTGCCGGCGACGGCCGCCCGGCTGCGGGCGGCGCTGGCGACGGCGACGCGGCGGCTCGGTCTGACGGTGACGGACGTGGATCTACGGGCGACGGATCTGCTGGAGACGGCCTCGGCCCCGGAGTCGGGCACGGCTTCGGAAACGGGCACGGCTCCGGAGGCGGCCACCGGCGGCGGGCCGCGGCCTTCCCCGGCCGTCGACCGGAAGAACGGGGACGAGGGCCGCGCGGCCGACGCCGCGCTGGCGGTGGTGGGCGTGGCCCGGCTGACGGACGTGCTGGGCCGCCCGGTCGACGTCACGGAGTCGTCGCTGGAGTCGGCACTGCCGCGCCGCCATGTCCGGGTGGAGCTGGCGGTGGACGCGGACCACCGGGCCGTGGAGGTGGCCCGGCAGGTCCGCGTGGCGGTCTCGGGCGCCCTGGCCGACCGTCCGTCCGTGGCGGTACTGGTGACGGCGGTCGGCTGAGGCGTCTGCGGCCGCGGCGCCCGGGTTACTCCCCGAGTCCGGCCAGGTCGCGCAGCCGGCGCGCCTGCGCCGCCCGCTCGGCGGCCCGCTGGGCCTCGTGGTCCCGGCCCTGGGCGCCCTGGAGCAGCGCCTTGGTCTCGACGACCGCGTCGCGCGGCGCGGCCAGGACCGCCGAGGCCAGGTCCCGTACGGCGCCGTCGAGCTGGTCCGCGGGCACGGCGAGGTTGGCCAGCCCGGTGCTCACCGCCTCCTCGGCCATGACGAAACGCCCGGTCGCGCAGATCTCCAGCGCGCGGGCGTATCCGACCAGGGACACCAGAGGGTGTGTGCCGGTCAGGTCCGGGACGAGGCCGAGGCTGGTCTCGCGCATGGCGAACTGCACGTCGTCCGCGACGACCCGCAGGTCACAGGCGAGGGCCAGCTGGAAGCCCGCCCCGATGGCGTGTCCCTGCACGGCGGCGATCGACAGGATGTCGCTGCGTCGCCACCAGGTGAACGCCTCCTGGTACTCGGCGATGGTCGCGTCCAGCTCGGCGTCGCCGCCCCGTGCGAGGTCGAGGAACGACGGTTCGCCGTCGAAGCCCTCGGGCGTGAACGCCTGCCGGTCGAGCCCGGCGGAGAACGACTTGCCCTCGGCCCGCAGGACGACGATCCGGGCGGAGCCCGGCAGCAGCCGGCCGGCCTCGGTGAGCGCCCGCCACAGAGCGGGGCTCTGGGCGTTGCGCTTGGCCGGGTTGGTCAGCGTCACCGTGGCGATCGCGTCGTCGACGGTGAGCCGCACGCCGTCCTTGTCGAGTGCGGGACCAGGGTCGTGAGCGGGCGAAGCCATGGGGCGCCTCCGAGGGGTGCGGTCGTCGTCCCCGCCGTGCGCACGCTGTTGCGCCGTACGACGGCGAAGCTAAGTGACTGCACAGTAACCACCCGGACGGTTGGACGACCGGCCGGGTGACCACCTTCACCTTCGGAGTCGAGAAGCCACCCGGGGCGTCAGGCCGATGTGGCCTTTTTGCCCCGGGTCGCCCCGCCACGCCCTCGCAGCGTGACACCCGACTCACTGAGCATGCGGTGCACGAAGCCATACGAGCGGCCGGTTTCCTCGGCCAACGCCCGGATGCTCGCACCGGCGTCGTACTTCTTCTTCAGGTCTGCCGCGAGCTTGTCGCGCGCGGCGCCGGTCACCCGGCTGCCCTTCTTCAGAGTCTCGGCCACCCGTGCCTCCTCATGGGAAGTGCGCTCTGGTCTCCTCATGATCACCCCTTGAGGGCTTCATGGCCACCCATTCGGCAAGGTCGATGAGACAAGCTTGTGACGACAGGAGCGAGTCCCCACATACGGAATCTGCCATTCCGGAGGATCGCGTCCGTACGGCCGAACGAGTTCCTTCGAGAAGTTCCAGGTCAGAAAGGTGTCGCGGCCGAGCCTTCGCAAAGGAGGGCTCGGCCGCGAAATCGATGTAGGACACACCTCTTGATGAGGAGATCTCACACAGATGGGGGATCACGGATCGGCCGAATGATCCATACACAGTGGATCATTCGTTCGATCAAGCAAGGGCGACGAGATCCGCGTAGTCGGCGCCCCACAGGTCCTCGACACCGTCCGGAAGCAGAATGATCCGCTCCGGCTGGAGCGCCTCGACGGCGCCCTCGTCGTGGGTGACCAGAACGACCGCGCCCTTGTAGGTGCGCAGCGCGCCGAGGATCTCCTCCCGGCTGGCGGGGTCGAGGTTGTTGGTCGGCTCGTCGAGCAGCAGCACGTTCGCCGAGGACACCACGAGGGTGGCCAGCGCGAGGCGGGTCTTCTCGCCGCCGGACAGGACACCGGCGGGCTTGTCGACGTCGTCACCGGAGAACAGGAACGAGCCGAGTGTCTTGCGCACCTCGACCAGGTCCAGGTCGGGGGCGGCCGAGCGCATGTTCTCCAGGACCGTGCGCTCCGGGTCCAGGGTCTCGTGCTCCTGCGCGTAGTAGCCGAGCTTGAGGCCGTGGCCCTCGATGACCCGGCCGGTGTCGGGCTTCTCGGCGCCGCCGAGGAGGCGGAGCAGGGTGGTCTTGCCCGCGCCGTTGAGGCCGAGGATGACGACGCGGGAGCCCTTGTCGATGGCCAGGTCGACGTCGGTGAAGATCTCCAGTGAGCCGTACGACTTCGACAGGCCCTCCGCCATCAGCGGGGTCTTGCCGCACGGGGACGGCTCGGGGAAGCGCAGCTTGGCGACCTTGTCGGACTTCCGCTCGGCCTCCAGGCCGGCCAGCAGCTTGTCCGCCCGGCGGGCCATGTTCTGCGCGGCGACGGTCTTGGTGGCCTTGGCGCGCATCTTGTCGGCCTGCGAGTGCAGCGCGGAGGCCTTCTTCTCCGCGTTCTGCCGCTCGCGCTTGCGGCGCTTCTCGTCCGCCTCGCGCTGCTGCTGGTACAGCTTCCAGCCCATGTTGTAGACGTCGATCTGGGCGCGGTTGGCGTCCAGGTAGAACACCTTGTTCACGACCGTCTCGACCAGGTCGACGTCGTGGGAGATGACGATGAATCCGCCGCGGTAGGTCTTGAGGTAGTCGCGCAACCAGATGATCGAGTCGGCGTCGAGGTGGTTGGTCGGCTCGTCGAGCAGCAGGGTGTCGGCGTCCGAGAACAGGATCCGGGCCAGCTCGATACGGCGGCGCTGACCGCCGGAGAGCGTGTGCAGGGGCTGGCCGAGCACCCGGTCGGGCAGGTTGAGCGCGGCGGCGATGGTGGCGGCCTCGGCCTCGGCGGCGTATCCGCCCTTGGTGAGGAACTCGGTCTCCTGGCGCTCGTACTGCCTGAGCGCCTTCTCGCGGGTGGACCCCTGGCCGTTGGCGATGCGCTGCTCGTTGTCGCGCATCTTGCGGATCAGGACGTCCAGGCCGCGCGCGGAGAGGATGCGGTCGCGGGCGAGCACGTCGAGGTCGCCGGTGCGCGGGTCCTGCGGCAGGTAGCCGACCTCGCCGGAGCGGGTGACGGTGCCGCCCGCGGGCATGCCCTCGCCGGCCAGGACCTTGGTGAGGGTGGTCTTTCCCGCGCCATTGCGGCCGACCAGGCCGATGCGGTCGCCCTTGGCGACGCGGAAGGTGGCGCTTTCGATGAGGACGCGGGCACCGGCGCGCAGCTCGATGCCGGAGGCGGAGATCACGGTCAGACTCCTGGGCGGGTGGGGTGGCGGGGTGGGCGGCTGGAGGACGTTCCCGCCGTCTAATGCGCGAGGAGAATGGCCATGGGAGCCAGTCTAACGGGGCCGTGCAAGCACTTTTCCCGGGTTCCCGTCTTCACGGTCCCCTGTTCGGCAATCGTGTGTTCGAAAGCGCGGGTCCGGGGCGTTGTCAGTGGGCGGTGCGATGCTGGGCGCCAGGGTCGGATTCCGGGATCCCCCGGGCTCCGGGGGGTCTTCTCGGCATCCGGCCCTTCGACACCGGCTCACAAAGGAGTGATCGGCATGGCAGGCATGGACGGCGGCCGCCCGAGCGTCTACCCGACACTGCTGTACGCGGACGCCAAGGCGGCGGTCCGGCAGCTCACCCAGGCCTTCGGCTTCAAGGAACTGGCCGTGTACGAGGGCGAGGACGGCTCGGTGGCCCACGCCGAGCTGGCCCAGGGCAACGGCGCGATCATGCTCGGCTCGAAGGGCACCGGCAGCCGCTTCGCCGAGGCGATGAAGAACGCCGGCACGACGGGGGTCTACGTCGTCGTGGCCGACGTCGACGCCCATCACCGGCGGGCCGTGGAACACGGTGCGGAGATCCTCATGCCTCCGACGGACCAGGACTACGGCTCGCGCGACTACATGGCCCGGGACCTGGAGGGCAACGTCTGGAGCTTCGGGACGTACGCGCCGGAGGTACGGGGGTAGCCTCCGGCGGTTCGGCCGTCGGGGTCGGCCCGGGTCAGCTGCCTCCCGTGTGCACCTGGAAGGCCGCCCTGCGCACGGCCTTGGCCAGGGCGGGATCGGGGTGCGCGGCCGCGAGGGCGACCAGGACCTGGACGGTGCGGGGGTGTCCCACGGCCCGGACCTCGTCCAGCAGGGCCGGGACGGTGGGCTGCACCGCGGACTCCAGGTGCCGGACCAGCAGCGGGGCCTCGCCGTGGTCGGCGACGGCGGCCGCGGTGTCCACCCACAGCCACGTGGCCTCCTGGCGGGTGAGGACCTCGTGGGCGTCCTCGGCGTCGGCGCCGTCGTGCTCGGCCAGCCACAGCAGGGCGTACGGCCGCAGTGTCGGCTCGTCGAGCACGGCGCGCACGTCGGGCTCGGCGGGGGCTCCGACGACGCGCAGCGCCTCGAAGGCCAGGCCGCGCAGCAGGGCGTCCTCGCCGCGGGCGCCGTCGAGGAGTTCGGCGACGGCACTGCCGACGGGGCGGGCGGCGAGCCAGGCGCGGTACTCGGCGCGGGCCGCGTTCGGGCGGAGCTGCGCGCAGCCGCGGAGCATGTCCTCGGCCGACTGCTCGATGTTGCCGGCGGGGCTCTGCGCGGCGACGCAGATCTGCTCGAGCTTGACCCAGACCGCCCAGCTGCCGAGCGGGGTGAGCGTGGCGTGTCCGTCGCCGCAGGTGAGGGCGCCGACGGAGGCGAGGGCGTGCAGGGCCCAGTCGAGGAGGGGGGCGAGCGGGGTGTCGGCGGTGCCGTCCGGCGCCTGTGGGAGCGGAGGGGTGTGGGTCTGGTTCCTGGGTTTGTGGGGGGTCTGCGGGGTTCCCGGCTCGAGCCGGGGGCCGTAGGGGACCTCGCAGCGTTCGGTGCGCAGTTCGGTGACGCGCTGTTCCAGCAGGTCCAGCAGCTGCGCCACCGGGACCGGTCCGGCGGACAATTGGAGGAAGGAGAGCACCTGGGGCATCGCGGAGATGACCTCGGCGACAGCGGCCGGCTCCTGCCCGGCGGGCTCGGGGTGGGCGAGCGACCAGGCGTCGAAGAGGGCGACCCAGCCACGCAGCACGGCGCTGTCGTCGCGGTTCCAGGCGCGCAGCCGCCAGCCGGGGCGGGCGGTGTCGCCGTGCACCTCGACCAGTCCGGCCAGGCGGGCGGTGTCCCAGTCGGCGCGGACCTTGGCCGCGGTCAGACCCAGTTCACGGGCGGCCTGTTCGGCGGTCGCGTCGGAGAGCGTGGCCTTGCCGTCGGCGGTCGCGCTGCCGCGGCCGGGGCCGAGGGCGGCGTCGGCCCAACGGGCGACGCGGGCCGCGTCGGCCAGACCGGAGCGCGCCATTCTGGCCAGCTCCGAGCGGGCCGGTGTGCCCTCCGGGGGGCGCGGCGCGGCGCGGTTCGGGCGTCGCTGATTCACCGCTCGGGGGGCAGCGGCCAGGGGTCGCGGGCGGACGAGTCGAAGCCTGGAGTCGCGCGGGATACGGGACGTCACGGGTGCAGTCTTCCGGTTGACGGTCCGAAAACCCAAACGGAATGCCGCGGCGGCCGTCCGGGACGGCGGGTGCGGGGCTCCGGTGCGCTGCCCGGGCATCGGAACAGGCCAGTGGTACGCCGTTAAACGGAACCGGAGGAGCGGGCGGTGGAGCGGAGTCGTGCCGGTGTCACACCAGGGGGGTCAGGAAGCGTCGCAGGGTCTCTTCGTAGTCGTCGGGGTCGGCGTTCCACATGGCGGCGTGCGGTGCGCCGTCGACCGCGTGGAGGGCGACCAGGCGCGGGTGGGTGTCGGCCAGCCGTCGGGAGAGCCGCCACGGGGCCACGACGTCGTCGGGGCCGTGGAAGATCAGGGTCGGGACCGCGGGGCGGTGCAGGCCGGCCGTGGCGGCGTCGTGGTCCCCGTGCAGCCCGGCGCGGCCCTGGGCGGCGCGGACGGCGAGTGGCAGGAGCGGGCCCGGTGTGCGGCGGGCGGCCGCCAGGGCGCGCAGGGTGGTCTCCCAGCTGAGGACCGGGGAGTCCAGGACGAGCCCCGCGATGCGTTCGCGCACGCCGGAGAGTGCGGCGGTGCGCAGGGCCATGGTGGCGCCGGTGGACCAGCCGAGCAGGACGACCTGGCGGGCGCCGTGGTCGAGGGCGTAGCGGACGGCCGCGTCCACGTCGCGCCATTCGGTCTGGCCGAAGTGGTGCAGGCCGTCCGGCGAGGGCGGGGCACCGGCGTCGCCGCGGTAGGCGAGGGCGAGCACCGGGACGTGCCGACGGTGCAGGGGGGCCATCACGTTCAGGGCGTGTTCGCGGGTGGCGGCCAGTCCGTGCACGGCGATGACCCACGTCGGCCGGGCGCCGGGCAGGAACCAGGCCGGCAGGGGGCCGAGGTCGCCGGGGACGTCGACATCGGTGTATTCGAGGTCGAGGGCCGTGCCCGGGTTGCCGACGTACAGGTTCGGGGTGAACCACACCCGGTCACCGGAGACGAGGGTCCCGTGCGTGACGCGTTCGAGGCGGCGCACGACGGTGTCGGCGCCGTGCTGGGCGGCGCCGACGACCGGGCCGACGACCGCGTGGGAGCCGTCGCCGGCGAGACCGTACCGGCCGGGGCGCAGCGCGGCCAGATCCCGGGTGAGGGTGATCTGCCCGGCGGCGGTGCCGTGCACGGTCAGCCGGGGTTCGGTGGGCAGGGGCCGGCCGGGGGGCGTCTTGAGCGCGGCGTCGCTGGCGAGCCGGCCGGCGGCGACGCTCGCCGCGCCGGCCGCCAGTGCTGCGGTGACGGTGGCGGCCGTGGCTGTGACAGTGCGCATGGGGCCAGTGTCCTGGTGGTGTCCGTGGGCGGCCAGTGGACGGACGGCGGGGGGTGACGAGGCCCCGCCGACGGCACCCGGCCGGGCCGGGCGCAGTGGGTCGGTCTCGCTGCCGATACCCCCGAAGCGGTGCGGTACGCCCCGCCGGCCGCGGGTTCCACCGGAAGGGACAGCGGTCGTGCCCGGCACCGGCGTGCGGTGGCGGTCGTGCCCGGCACCGGCGCGCGGTGGCGGGCGGTCGTGCCCGGCACCGGCGCGCGGTGGCGGGCGGTCGTGCCCGGCACCGGTGCCCGGTGGGCGCCCTGAGCCGGCACTCCATCGCCCGCGCCCCGAAGGCCGTCGGCGCTCGCCTCAGCCGGCCGGGGCGTGGTGGGCGGGCGTGGGCCCCTGCACGCCCGTGGTCGGCCGGTCCTCCGCCCCTCCCTCGCCGACGGGTGAGGTCGGCCGCCGACGCGGGGGTCGTGCGCTCACCCGGACTCACCCTTGCCCGAGGTGCGGCACAGTCGCGCCCCCGCCCCTGACGCCGCCAGGCACCGGCACCCGGGCCCGCAACGCGCAGCCGGGGGCAGGGCGGGGGGCGGGGCGCCGGTCGGGCCGGCTGCCGCCGGCCCGCAGCCTGGGGACCAGGGCACGGAGCGGGCCTCCGCTCAGACCTGCTACGCCGGCCCGCAGCCCGGGGCCGGAGCAGGAAGCGGGCCTCCGGTCAGGCCCCTCCCCCCAGCTCGCAATCTGGACGGCGGGGCCGGGGCGGGGCGCTGGTCAGGTCCGCCGGCCGTAGCCCCGGAGTCGTTCCGTCGCCTCCGCCAGTTGGCCTTCCGTCAGGAGCGACGGGGTGTGGCCGGGCACCGAGGAGGCCGTCAGCCAGAGGCGGCACATCCACTCCAGTTGGGCGGTTCGGTCGTAGGCCTGGTCCAGGGAGGCGCCGTAGGTGATCGTGCCGTGGTTGCGGAGCAGGCAGCCGGAGCGGTCGGTGAGGGCGGCGAGCATGTTGCGGGCCAGTTCGTCGGTGCCGTAGGCCGCGTAGGGGGCGACCCGGACGGGGCCGCCGAGCTCGGCGGTCATGTAGTGCACCGGTGGGAGCTCGGGGACGAGGAGCGACACCGCCGTCGCGTGCACGGCGTGGGTGTGGACCACGGCCCGGGCGTCGGTGGTGCGGTACACGGCGAGGTGCATGGGCAGCTCGCTGGTGGGGACCAGCGTGCCGCGCACCTGCCGGCCGTCGAGACCGACGCCGGTCACGTCGTCCGGGGTCAGCCGGTCGTAGGGCACGCCCGAGGGGGTGACCAGGACCGTGTCGCCCACGCGCACCGACACGTTGCCGGAGGTGCCGACCACCAGCCCGTCGGCCACCGTCCGCCGGGCCGTGGCGACGAGTGCCTCCCAGGCCCGTTCCTCGTCCGGGCGCACCCGTCCGACCTGCGATTCGGTCACAGTCCATGCCTCCTGTCGTCGTGCCGCCGACCGGCCTCGCGGTGATCCTGCCAGGCACGTCTCCGGAGAGCATCGGACCGGGCACGCAGAGGGAGGCGCCGGCACCGGTTCCGGTCACCGTGGAGCCCGGCTCAGTTCACCTTCCGTTCACCCTGGTTGCCTACGTTCGTCCAGCCAATGACCTCGAACGATTGCCTGGGTAAATGGAAAGCTTCTCGCTGATCCTCGCGATTGTGGTGGTAACCGCACTCGCGTTCGATTTCACGAACGGTTTCCACGACACCGCGAACGCGATGGCAACGACCATTTCGACCGGTGCGCTCAAGCCCAAGGTGGCGGTGGCCATGTCCGCCGTTCTGAACCTTGTCGGCGCCTTCCTCTCGGTGGAGGTCGCCAACACGATCTCCAAGGGTCTCGTCGACGAGACCGGCATCCGTCCCGAGGTCATCTTCGCCGCCCTGGTCGGCGCGATCCTCTGGAATCTGCTGACCTGGCTGGTGGGTCTCCCGTCCAGCTCCTCCCACGCCCTCATGGGCGGTCTGATCGGTGCCGCCATCGCCTCGGCGGGTGTCGGCGCGGTCCACGGCGACGTGCTCGTCACCAAGGTGCTGCTGCCGGCCGTCGCCGCCCCGATCGTCGCGGGCGTCGCGGCGATGCTCGCGTCGCGGATGACGTACACGCTCGGCCGCAAGGCCGACGGCAAGGCCGCCGCGAAGGGCTACCGCGCCGGGCAGATCGCCTCCGCAGGCCTGGTCTCGCTGGCCCACGGCACCAACGACGCGCAGAAGACGATGGGCATCATCACCCTCGCCCTGGTCGCCGGCGGCTCGCTCGCCCCCGACTCCGACCCGCCCGTGTGGGTCATCCTGTCCGCCGGCCTCGCGATCGCGCTGGGCACCTACCTCGGCGGCTGGCGCATCATCCGCACGATGGGCAAGGGCCTGACCGACCTCCAGCCGCAGCAGGGCTTCGCCGCCCAGACCAGCGCTGCCACGGTCATCCTGGCCTCCTCCCACCTCGGCTTCTCCCTCTCCACCACGCACTCGGTCTCCGGCGCGGTGATGGGCGCCGGCCTCGGCCGCAAGGGCGGCGTGGTGCGCTGGTCCACGGCCACCCGGATGTTCGTCGCCTGGGGTCTGACCCTGCCGGCCGCGGCCCTGGTCGCCGCGCTGGCCGAGTGGGTCTGCGGCTTCGGCGACTGGGGCACGGCGCTCGTCGCGGTCTTCCTGATCGCCTCCAGCGCCGCCATCTGGAAGATCTCCCGGCGCGAGGTCGTCGACCACACCAACGTCGTGGACGTCGACGAGCCCGAGCAGGCCGGCGTGGTGACCACGGCGATGGCCGCCGTGTCCCCGCCCCCGACGGGCGTGACCGAGGAACTGGCGGCCACCCTCCCCGCCACCGCCACCCTCCCCGCCACCGCCACCGCCACGGCGCCCGACGCCAAGGCCCCGTCGGCCGCCACCACCGTCTGAGCCCGCGCCCCGGTACGAAGGAAGAGAACCTCCATGAGCATCGACTGGGCAGCCCTCGGCTCCGTCTTCGGGGTCAGCCTCGTGGTCACCGTGGCCCTGGTGGGCCTGTTCACCCTCGGCATCGTCGGCCTCTCCCGCCAGGAGCGGGCGTCGGCCGAAGGCGGCTCCGCGGCCCTCGCGGTCACCGGCGCGTACGCGTGCTTCGCGGCCTGCGCGGCGGCGGTGGCGTACGGGATCTACCTGATCGTCGCCTGAACCACCGCGCACGCCCGTGAGGCGGGGTGCGGGACGGACTGCAACCGTCCCGCATCCCGCCTCTCTTCGTGCCGGCGCACACCGCTCGTGTGTGGGCCTTCGCACACTCCCCCGCCGCAGGTCAACGCCAGGTTGACGGGTGTTCGCGGGCCGTGGTGGACTTCCGGAGCCATCTACGGCGGCAGGAGAGGAAGCCCGGTGCGAATCCGGCGCGGTCCCGCCACTGTGACCGGGGAGCGGATCCCCGGGAGCCAGGAACTCTCACCGCCGGTCTCTTCGAACCAGGGCGTGGACACCCTGAGTGAGGACACGACGCCATGCTCGGCTGCCGATCGACGTTCAGCTCCAGGTACTTCCCTGACCGCGTGACCGGCTGAGCCCCATGCGAGCCGAACGCGTCTTCGCGTACGGCGCCGCCGCCGGCCTTCTCGGTGACCTCCTCCTCGGCGACCCGCGCCGCGGACACCCGGTCGCCGCGTTCGGCCGTGCCGCCGGTGCCGTGGAACGGGTGCTGTGGCGGGACCACCGAGGCTGGGGCGCGCTGCACACCGCCGTGTGCGCCGGTGGCGCCGCCCTTCTCGGAACGGCCGCCGCCCAAGCCGTGCGCCGCTCCCCCGCCGCCTCCGTCGCGCTGACCGGCGCCGCCACCTGGGCGGTCGTCGGCGGCACCTCGCTCGCCCGCGAGGCGCGTGCCATCGGGCGGGCCCTGGAGACCGGGGACGTCGAGGCGGCCCGGGCCCGGCTGCCGCACCTGTGCGGGCGGGACCCGCAGGCGCTGGACGCCGACGGGATCGCCCGGGCGGTCGTGGAGTCCGTCGCCGAGAACACCTCGGACGCGGTGGTGGGCGCCCTGGTGTGGGGCGCCGTGGCCGGGGTGCCCGGGCTGCTCGGCTTCCGGGCCGTGAACACCCTGGACGCCATGGTCGGCCACAAGTCCGCCCGATACCGGCGCTACGGCTGGGCCTCGGCCCGGCTCGACGACCTGGCCGGCTGGCCGGGGGCCCGGCTGACCGCCGTTCTGACGACGGTGGCCGGCGACGACCCCCGCGGGGCCGTACGCGCCTGGCGGGCCGACGCCGGCCGGCACCCGAGCCCCAACGCCGGCCCCGTGGAGGCGTCGTTCGCGGGCGCCCTGGGCGTGCGGCTCGGCGGAACGCTCTCCTACGGCGGGCGGGTGGAGCACCGGCCCGTCCTCAACGGGGCGGCGGGACGCGCCGTCCGGGCAGGTTCCGGCGACATCGACCGGGCCGTACGGCTGTCCCGGCGCGTGGGCTGGCTGGCGCTGGGCGTGTGCGCGGGCGCGCGGCTGCTCGCCCGCCGGGTGAGCAGGAAGGGACGTACGTCATGAACGGTGGCCTCCTCGTCGCCGGCACCACCTCCGACGCCGGCAAGAGCGTCGTCACCGCCGGGATCTGCCGCTGGCTGGTGCGCCAGGGCGTGAAGGTCGCGCCCTTCAAGGCCCAGAACATGTCGCTCAACTCCTTCGTCACCCGCGAGGGGGCCGAGATCGGGCGGGCGCAGGCGATGCAGGCCCAGGCGTGCCGCGTCGAGCCGACCGCGCTGATGAACCCGGTGCTGCTCAAGCCGGGCGGCGAGCGGAGCAGCCAGGTCGTGCTGCTCGGCAAGCCGGTCGGCGAGATGAGTGCCCGCGGCTACCACGGAGGACGGCAGCGGCAGTTGCTCGGCACGGTGCTCGACTGCCTGGCCGAACTGCGGGGCACGTACGACGCGGTGATCTGCGAGGGGGCGGGCAGTCCCGCCGAGATCAACCTGCGCCGCACGGACATCGTGAACATGGGGATCGCCCGGGGCGCCCAGCTCCCCGTCCTCGTCGTCGGCGACATCGACCGCGGGGGCGTCTTCGCGTCCTTCTTCGGCACGGTGGCGCTGCTGTCGCCCGAGGACCAGGCGCTGGTGGCCGGGTTCCTGGTCAACAAGTTCCGGGGCGACGTGTCGCTGCTGGAGCCGGGGCTGGAGATGCTGCACGGCCTCACCGGGCGGCGGACGTACGGCGTCCTGCCGTTCCGGCACGGTCTCGGCATCGACGAGGAGGACGGGCTGCGGGTCTCCCTGCGGGGAACGGTGCGCGAGTCGGTCGTCGCTCCGCCGGTCGGCGAGGACGTGCTGCGGGTCGCCGTCTGCGCGGTCCCGCTGATGTCCAACTTCACGGACGTGGACGCGCTCGCCGCCGAACCGGGCGTCGTGGTGCGGTTCGTGGACCGGCCGGAGGAGCTGGCCGACGCCGACCTCGTGGTCGTGCCGGGGACGCGCGGGACGGTCCGGGCGCTTCAGTGGCTGCGGGAGCGGGGCCTGGCCGACGCCCTCGTCCGGAGGGCCGCCGAGCAGCGGCCCGTCCTCGGCGTCTGCGGTGGCTTCCAGCTCCTCGGCGAGCACATCGAGGACGACGTCGAGTCGCGCGCCGGGCACGTCGACGGGCTCGGGCTGCTGCCCGTGCGGGTGCGGTTCGCCCGCGAGAAGACCCTCACCCGGCCCGTGGGCGAGGCCCTCGGCGAGCGCGTCGAGGGGTACGAGATCCACCACGGGGTCGCCGACGTCGCAGGCGGTCACCCCTTCCTGGACGGTTGCCGGGTCGGACAGACCTGGGGCACGCACTGGCACGGTTCGCTGGAGTCGGACGGCTTCCGGCGGGCCTTCCTGCGCGAGGTGGCCGCCGCCGCGGGCCGCCGCTTCGTGCCGGCCCCCGACACCTCGTTCGCCGCGCTGCGCGAGGAGCAGCTCGACCGGCTCGGCGACCTGATCGAACAGCACGCGGACACGGACGCGCTGTGGCGGCTCATCGAGTCCGGCGCGCCGCAAGGACTGCCCTTCATTCCACCGGGAGCGCCCGCATGAGCACAGTGTTGTTGTTGTCGACCGCCGACACGGATCTGCTGGCGGCCCGCGCCGCGTCCGGTACCTCGTACCGGATCGGCAACCCGACCCGGGTCGACGTCCGCGAGGAACTGCCCGCGCTGGTCGAGGGCGTGGACCTCGCCGTCGTACGGCTGCTCGGCGGCAAGCGGGCCTGGGAGGACGGGCTCGCCGCGCTGAAGGCGTCCGGCATCCCGACCGTGCTGCTCGGCGGCGAGTCCGTGCCGGACGCGGAGCTGATGGCGGAGTCGTCGGTGCCGGCGGGGGTCGTGGCGCAGGCGCTGCGCTATCTGGTCGAGGGCGGCCCGGACAACCTCACGCAGCTCGCCCGGTTCCTGTCGGACACCGTGCTGCTGACCGGCGAGGGCTTCGACGAACCGCAGCGGATGCCGGAGTACGGCGTCCACGGCTCCCGGACCGTCGAGGAGGGCCGCCCGACGGTCGGCGTGCTGTTCTACCGGGCCCATGAGCTCAGCGGCAACACCGCCTTCGTGGACACCCTGTGCGACGCGATCGAGGCGAAGGGCGCCAACGCCCTTCCGGTGTACTGCGGTTCGCTGCGCGGCGCGGACGCCGGGCTGTACGAGATCCTCGGCCGGGCCGACGCCCTGGTCGCCACCGTCCTCGCGGCCGGCGGCACGCACGCCTCGCAGGCGTCGGCGGGCGGCGACGAGGAGGCGTGGGACATCGGCGCGCTGGCCGATCTGGACGTCCCCGTGCTGCAGGGCCTGTGCCTGACCTCGTCCCGCGCCGCCTGGGAGGCGTCCGACGCCGCCCTCTCCCCCATGGACGCGGCGATGCAGGTCGCGATCCCGGAGTTCGACGGGCGGCTGATCACGGTGCCGTTCTCCTTCAAGGAGCAGGGGCCGGACGAGGTGCCCGTGTACGTGGCCGACCCCGAACGGGCCGGGCGGGTCGCCGGGATCGCCGTACGCCACGCGGCGCTGGGGCACAAGGCCAACGCCGAGAAGAAGGTCGCGCTGGTCTTCACGGCGTACCCGACCAAGCACTCGCGCGTCGGCAACGCGGTGGGGCTGGACACGCCGGCGTCGGCGGTGCGGGTGCTGGACGCCCTGCGTGACGCGGGGTACGCGGTCGACGGGTACCCCGACAACGGCGACGAGCTGATCCACCGGCTGATCGAGGCCGGCGGTCACGACGTCGAGTGGCTGACGGAGGACCAGCTCGCGGCGGCCCCCGCGCGGGTACCGCTGGCCGACTACCGGACGTGGTTCGAGAAACTGGACCCGCAGCTGCGAGACGCGATGACCGAGGCGTGGGGCGAGCCGCCGGGGTCGCTGTACGTCGACGGGGACGACATCGTGCTGGCCTCCCTCCGGTTCGGGAACGTCGTGGTCCTGATCCAGCCGCCGCGCGGCTTCGGCGAGAACCCGATCGCGATCTACCACGACCCCGACATGCCGCCGTCCCACCACTACATGGCCGCGTACCGCTGGCTGGACAACAGCTTCGGCGCCGACGCGGTCGTGCACATGGGCAAGCACGGCACGATGGAGTGGCTGCCGGGCAAGGGCCTCGGGCTGAGCGCCGGGTGCGCGCCGGACGCCGTCCTCGGGGACCTCCCCCTGATCTACCCGTTCATCGTCAACGACCCCGGCGAGGGCACCCAGGCCAAGCGGCGCGGGCACGCCACGGTCGTCGACCACCTCGTCCCGCCGATGGCCCGCGCCGACACCTACGGCGACCTGGCCAAGCTGGAGCAGCTCCTGGACGAGTACGCGCTCGTCTCCGACCTGGACCCGGTGAAGGCACCGGCGGTCCGGGCGCAGATCTGGACGCTGGTCAAGGCCGCCGAGCTCCACCACGACCTGCACGTGGACGACCAGCCGGACGACGACGCGTTCGACGAGTTCGTCATGCACATCGACGGCTATCTGTGCGAGATCAAGGACGTGCAGATCCGCGACGGCCTCCACATTCTGGGCGGCGGCCCGGTCGGCGAGCCGCGCGTCAACCTCGTGCTGGCGGTGCTGCGCGCCTCGCAGGTGTGGGGCGGGCGGGCGAACGCGCTGCCGGGGCTGCGGGCCGCGCTGGCCGCGCACTTCGGGCTGGTGGAGAAGGAACTGCTGGCGGAGCCCGGCGCGGCGGTGAAGGTGCCGGTGGAGCTGAGCGAGCTGGTGGAGGGCCCTTCCCGTACCGGTGCCGACGCGATCGATCTGCTGGAGCAGCTGTGCCGGCGGTTCGCGGAGGGGATGGAGGCGCGGGACTGGGACGCCACGGCCGTACCGGGTCTGGTGCGGGAGGTGCTGGGGGCCGAACTGCCCGACGCGGTCGCCGTGCTGGAGTTCGCCTGCGTCGAGGTCGTACCGCGGCTGGCCCGGACCACGGACGAGATCGGGCACATCCTGCGGGCCCTGGACGGCGGCTACGTGCCTGCCGGACCGTCGGGCTCCCCGACCCGCGGACTGGTCAACGTCCTGCCTACCGGCCGGAACTTCTACTCCGTCGACCCGAAGGCGATCCCGTCCCGGCTGAGCTGGGAGGTCGGGCAGTCGCTGGCGGACTCGCTGATCCAGCGGTACCTCGACGACACCGGCGCGTACCCGAAGTCCGTCGGCCTCACCGTCTGGGGCACGTCCGCGATGCGTACCCAGGGCGACGACATCGCCGAGATCCTGGCGCTGCTGGGGTGCCGTCCGGTGTGGGACGACGCCTCGCGCCGGGTGACGGGCTTCGAGGTGGTGCCGTCGGCGGAGCTGGGCCGGCCGCGCGTCGACGTCACGGTGCGCATCTCCGGGTTCTTCCGGGACGCGTTCCCGCACGTCGTCGGGCTGATCGACGACGCGGTGCGGGCGGTCGCGGAGCTGGAGGAGCCCGCGGAGTCCAACTACGTGCGGGCGCACGTGGAGGAGGACGTCGCCGCGCACGGTGACCGGCGGCGGGCCACGGCCCGCATCTTCGGCTCCAAGCCGGGCGCGTACGGCGCCGGTCTGCTGCCGCTGATCGACGCCCGCAACTGGAGAAGCGACGCGGACCTGGCCGAGGTGTACGCGGTGTGGGGCGGCTACGCCTACGGGCGCGGGCTCGACGGGCGGGCGGCGCGCGGGGACATGGAGACGGCGTTCCGGCGGATCGCGGTGGCGGCGAAGAACGTGGACACGAGGGAGCACGACCTCGTGGACGCGGACGACTACTTCCAGTACCACGGCGGCATGGTCGCCATGGTGCGGCATCTGACGGGGTCGAGCCCCGAGGCGTATGTCGGGGACTCCGCCACCCCGGACCAGGTGAAGACGCGGACGCTGGGCGAGGAGACGCACCGGGTGTTCCGGGCCCGCGTGGTCAATCCGCGCTGGATGGCGGCGATGCGGCGGCACGGCTACAAGGGCGCCTTCGAGATGGCGGCCACCGTGGACTACCTCTTCGGGTACGACGCCACGGCGGGCGTGGTCGACGACTGGATGTACGAGAAGTTGTCGGCCGAGTACGTCTTCGACGCCGAGAACCAGGACTTCATGCGGAAGTCCAACCCCTGGGCCCTGCGGGGCATCACAGAACGGCTGCTGGAGGCCGCCGACCGCGGGCTGTGGGCCGAACCGGACGCGGAGACCCTGGAGCGTCTGCGCGCCACCTATCTGGAGCTCGAAGGCGACTTGGAGGGCGACGACAAGTGAGTACCCCGTTCCCGTTCACGGCTGTCGTCGGTCAGGACGACCTGCGGCTCGCGCTGCTGCTCAACGCGGTCTCCCCGGCGGTCGGCGGTGTGCTGGTGCGCGGCGAGAAGGGCACCGCGAAGTCCACCGCCGTGCGTGCGCTGTCGGCGCTCCTGCCGGAGGTGGACGTCGTCTCCGGGTGCCGGTTCTCCTGCGACCCCGACTCCCCCGACCCCGCCTGCCCGGACGGCCCGCACGAGCCGGGGGCCTTCGCCTCGCGCCCGGCGCGCATGGTCGAGCTGCCCGTCGGCGCCTCCGAGGACCGGCTGGTGGGCGCGCTCGACATCGAGCGGGCGCTGGCGGAGGGCGTGAAGGCCTTCGAGCCGGGACTGCTGGCCGACGCGCACCGCGGGATCCTCTACGTCGACGAGGTCAACCTGCTCCACGACCACCTGGTCGACCTGCTGCTGGACGCCGCCGCGATGGGCGCCTCGTACGTCGAGCGCGAGGGAGTGTCGGTGCGGCACGCCTCGAAGTTCCTGCTCGTCGGCACGATGAATCCCGAAGAGGGCGAGCTGCGGCCGCAGTTGCTCGACCGGTTCGGACTCACCGTCGAGGTCGCGGCCTCGCGCGAACCCGACCAGCGGGTGGAGGTCGTGCGGCGCCGGCTGGCGTACGACGACGATCCGGCCGGTTTCGCGGCGCGCTGGGCCGACGAGGAGGCCGCCGTACGGGCGCGGATCGTGGCGGCACGGGAGCTGCTGCCGTCGGTGCGGCTCGGCGACGGGGTGCTGCGGCAGATCGCGGCGACCTGTGCGGCCTTCGAGGTGGACGGCATGCGGGCCGACATCGTGATGGCGCGTACGGCGACCGCGCTGGCGGCCTGGGCCGGGCGGACCGACGTGCTCGCGGAGGACGTGCGGCAGGCCGCGCTGCTGGCCCTTCCGCACCGGCGGCGGAGGAACCCGTTCGACGCGCCGGGGCTGGACGAGGACAAGCTCGACGAGACGCTGGAGGAGTTCGGCGGGCAGGGCGAGGACGGCGACGACGATCCCGATCCGGGGCCCGGCGGGCCCGGCGGTGGGCAGCCGGAGCCCGACGATGCCCCGCAGGGTGACGGTGACACCGCCGCGCGGCCCGAGGCCGGGGAGGGCGGGGAGCCGCAGGCGGCCTCCGGCGGCGCCGGCGAGCAGTCCCCCGTGCGGGCCGGTGAACCGTTCCGCGCGAAGGTGCTGAGCGTGCCCGGTCTCGGCGAAGGTGCCGCCGGGCGCCGCTCCCGCGCCCGGACCGAGCAGGGGCGGACCACCGGTGCCCGGCGGCCGCAGGGGGCGCTGACCAAGCTGCACCTCGCCGCCACCGTGCAGGCCGCCGCCCCGCACCAGCGGGCGCGGGGGCGCAGCGGGCCCGGGCTGGTGGTGCGCCGGGACGATCTGCGGCAGGCGACCCGCGAGGGGCGCGAGGGCAACCTCGTGCTGTTCGTCGTGGACGCCTCCGGGTCGATGGCGGCGCGGCAGCGGATGAGCGCCGTGAAGGGTGCCGTGCTGTCGCTGCTGCTGGACGCCTATCAGCGGCGGGACAAGGTGGGGCTGGTGACCTTCCGGGGGTCGGCGGCCGAGGTGGCGCTGCCGCCGACGTCGTCGGTGGACGCGGCGGCGGTCCGCCTGGAGTCGCTGCCGACGGGCGGGCGTACGCCGCTCGCGGCCGGGCTGCTGCGCGCGCACGAGGTGCTGCGGGTGGAGCGGCTGCGGGACCCGGCGCGGCGGGCGCTGGTCGTGGTGGTGACGGACGGACGGGCCACCGGGGGCCCGGAACCGGTGGCGCTGGCGGGGCGGGCGGCGCGGCTGTTCGCGGCCGAGGGCACCGCTTCGGTGGTCGTGGACTGCGAGTCCGGGCCCGTGCGGCTGGGGCTGGCCGGGCAGCTCGCGGGTGAGCTGGGCGGGACGGCGGTGACGTTGGACGAGCTGCGGGCGGACTCCATCGCCGGGCTGGTGAAGGACGTACAGGGACGTAGGAGGGCCGCGTAGTGCCGCAGGGGCAGCCGAGTGTCGTACCGGACGACGGCCTGACGACGCGTCAGCGGCGCAACCGTCCGCTCGTGGTCGTGCACACCGGGATCGGCAAGGGCAAGTCGACCGCCGCCTTCGGGCTGGCGCTGCGCGCCTGGAACCAGGGGTGGCCGATCGGGGTGTTCCAGTTCGTCAAGTCGGCGAAGTGGAAGGTCGGCGAGGAGAACGCCCTGCGGGTGCTGGGCGCCAGCGGTGAGGGCGGGTCCGTCGACTGGCACAAGATGGGCGAGGGCTGGTCCTGGGTCCAGCGCGACGCGCAGCTGGACAACGAGGAGAAGGCCCGGGAGGGCTGGGAGCAGGTCAAGCGGGACCTGGCCGCGCAGACGTACCGGCTGTACGTGCTGGACGAGTTCGCCTACCCGATGCACTGGGGGTGGGTCGACACCGACGAGGTCGTGTCCGTGCTGCGGGACCGGCCGGGGACGCAGCACGTCGTGATCACCGGGCGGAACGCGCCGGAGAAGCTGGTGGACTTCGCGGACCTCGTCACCGACATGTCCAAGGTGAAGCACCCGATGGACGCCGGGCAGAAGGGGCAGAGGGGCATCGAGTGGTGACCTCTTCGTCGTCCTCGTCCGTGCCCCGGCTGGTCGTCGCCGCGCCCTCGTCCGGCAGCGGCAAGACCACCGTCGCCACCGGGCTGATGGCCGCACTCACCGCGCGGGGCCTCGCCGTGTCCCCGCACAAGGTCGGGCCCGACTACATCGACCCCGGGTACCACACGCTCGCCACCGGGCGGACGGGTCGCAACCTCGACGCGTACCTGTGCGGGCCCGAGCTGGTCGGGCCGCTGTTCCTGCACGGGGCGCGCGGGTGCGACATCGCCGTGGTCGAGGGTGTGATGGGGCTGTACGACGGGGCGGCGGGCGAAGGCGAGCTCGCGTCCACCGCGCAGGTCGCCAAGCTGCTGCGGGCGCCCGTCGTGCTGGTCGTGGACGCCTCGTCCCAGTCGCGGTCGGTGGCGGCGCTGGTGCACGGGTTCGCGTCCTGGGACCCGGAGGTGCGGGTCGGGGGCGTGATCCTCAACAAGGTCGGGTCGGACCGGCACGAGGCGTTGCTGCGGGAGGCGTTGGAGTCGGCCGGGGTGCCGGTGCTCGGTGTCCTGCGGCGGGCCGCCCAGGTCGAGACGCCGTCGCGGCATCTGGGGCTGGTGCCGGTCGCCGAGCGGGGCTCGCGGGCGGTGGAGGCCGTTGCGGCGATGGCCGCCCAGGTGGCCGCCGGGTGCGACCTGGAGGCGTTGGTCGCGCTGGCGCGCGGTGCGGGGGCGCTGTCCTGCGCTGCCTGGGCCGCCGGTGAGGTCCTGGATTCCTCGCCTCCGCCGCCTCTTCCTGTCCCGCTCCCGGGGGCTGCCGGCCGGGGTGTCAGGGTTGCCGTGGCCGGTGGGGCCGCGTTCACGTTCTCCTACGCCGAGCACTCCGAGCTGCTCGCCGCCGCCGGGGCCGAGGTCGTCGGCTTCGATCCGTTGCGGGACGAGGAGCTGCCCGAGGGGACCACCGGGTTGGTCATCGGCGGAGGGTTCCCCGAGGTGTACGCCGCCGAGCTGTCGGCCAACGAGGGGCTGCGCGAGAGCGTCGCCCAGCTGGCCCTGAGCGGTGCTCCCGTCGCCGCCGAGTGCGCCGGACTGCTGTATCTGTGCCGGGAGTTGGACGGGTTGCCGATGTGCGGGGTGCTGGACGCCTCCGCGCGGATGTCCGAGCGGCTCACCCTGGGCTACCGGGACGCCGTGGCCGTGACCGACAGTGCGCTGGCCGTCGCGGGGACGCGGATGCGGGGGCACGAGTTCCACCGGACGGTCGTCGAGCCGGGGGCCGGGGCGGCACCGGCGTGGGGGATGCGGGCGCCCGAGCGGCGCGTCGAGGGATTCGTGGAGCGCGGTGTGCACGCGAGCTATCTGCACACGCACTGGGCGTCCGAGCCCGGTGTCGCCCGTCGGTTCGTGGAGAGGTGCCGAACGTCATGAGCAGCCATCTGGTCGGGGTCGGGGTCGGTCCCGGTGACCCGGAACTGGTGACCGTCAAGGGGGTGAACGCCCTGCGGGCAGCCGATGTCGTCGTCGTGCCCGTCATGGCCGCACCTGACGGGAAGGACGGTGGCGAGCGGGGCCGGGCCGAGGCGACCGTGCTGCACTACGTGCCCGCCGAGAAGGTCGTCCGGGTCGTGTTCGCGCTCAACGAGCGCACCGACCGGGCCCGGCGCGAGGCGGCCTGGGACGCGGCCGGGGAGCGGGTGGCCGGGTTGCTGCGCGCGCACGGTTCGGTCGCCTTCGCGACCATCGGCGATCCCAACGTGTACTCCACGTTCACGTATCTCGCGCAGACCATCGGCGAGCTGGTGCCGGGCACCGTCGTGGAGACCGTGCCGGGCATCACCGCCATGCAGGACCTCGCCGCGCGGTCGGGGGCCGTGCTGACGGAGGGCACCGAGCCGCTGACGCTGGTGCCGGTCACCGCGGGGGCCGCCGTGCTCAAGGACGCGTTGCGGGGTCCCGGGACGGTCGTCGCCTACAAGTTCGGCCGGCAGGCGGCCGAGGTCGCCGAGGCGCTGCGGGAGACCGGGCGGCTCGAGGACGCGGTGTGGGGGTCGGCGTTGGGGCTGCCGGAGGAGTCCGTACGGTCGGCCGGCGAGCTGGACGGGGCGCCGCTGCCGTATCTGTCGACGCTCATCGCGCCCGCCCGGCGCGAGGGTGGACGGGGCGGGAAACTGTGAGCTGCCCGGCAGGCCGCCGCTCACTCGGCGATGCCCACCACCAGCCAGATGAACACCACGCCCGCGACCGTGCACAGCAGGGTCGAGCGTGCCGGGTGCTCATGGTGGGCCTCGGGGAGGATCTCGGCCGCGGCGAGGTAGAGCAGTACGCCGCCGAAGAGGCCGAGATAGGCGCCGAGCGGGCCTTCCGGGATCGTGAAGAAGAGGGTCGAGGCCGCGCCGGCCACCGGTGCCAGGGCGTCGGCCACCAGCATCGCGATCGCCCGGCGGCGGGCGTTGCCGTACAGGCTGGTGAGCGTGTAGGTGTTGAAGCCGTCCGCGAAGTCGTGGGCGATCACGGCCATCGCGACCGCCGCGCCCATGCCGCCGCCGACCTGGAAGGCCGCGCCGATCGCCACGCCGTCCATCGCGCTGTGCCCGACCATCGCGGCGGCGGCCGTGAGGCCCACCTGGGGCGAGCGCTGTCCGTGCTCGTCGGCGCCGTGCGCGGCGCGGCGGGCGGCCAGCAGGCGCTCCACCAGGTGGGCGAGCAGGAATCCGGCAACGAAGAGCAGCAGTGCCTCGGGCACGCCGAACACCTCGTCGCCCGCGGCCTCCAGGGCCTCCGGCAGCAGGTCGAGGCCGACCACGCCCAGCATCAGGCCGCCGGCGAGGCCCAGGACCAGGTGGCGCCGGTCGGTCACGCGCTGTGCCGTCCAGCCACCGGCCAGCGTCATCAGGAACGCGCCGAGCGCGACGAAGACCGCCATGGGCCCTTGCTATCCGATCAACGGGCGCTCACGCGCGTACGACAGCAGCAACCGCAGTAAATATGCGTAGGAGAGGACCGATTTCCATGGACCCCGTGGCTCCCGTGGCTCCCGTTGCCCCGGCCGGTACGCCCGCCGGCAAGGTGACCTTCGTCGGTGCCGGTCCCGGCGCCGCCGATCTGCTGACGTTCCGCGCCGCCCGCGCCATCGCCGAGGCGGACGTCGTGATCTGGGCGGCGAGCCTGGTGCAGGCGGAGGTGCTGCAGCACGCGCGGGAGGACGCGGAGATCCTGGACTCGGCGACGATGTCGCTGGAGGACGTCGTCGCGGTCTACCGGCGGGCCCGGGAGGAGGGGCTGCGGGTGGCCCGCATCCACTCCGGTGATCCGGCGTTGTGGGGCGGCACGCAGGAGCAGCTGGACCGGTGCTCGGGGATCGGCATCGCGACCGAGGTCGTGCCCGGCGTCTCCGCCTTCTCCGCGGTCGCGGCGCTCGCGCAGCGGGAGCTGACGATTCCGGAGGTGGCGCAGTCCGTCGTCCTCACCCGGCTCGGTGGCGGCAAGACGCCGATGCCTCCCGGGGAGGAGGTCCGCGAGTTCGCCAAGCACGGCACGACCATGGCGGTCTTCCTGTCCGCGGCACGCAGCGGCCAGTTGGTGCGGGAGCTGCTGGAGGGCGGCTATCCGACCCAGACCCCGGTCGTCGTCGCGTACCAGGCCACCTGGCCGGAGGAGCTGGTCGTGAAGTGCACGATCGGCACGCTGGAGGAGACGGTCAAGGAGCACAAGCTCTGGAAGCACACCCTGTTCCTGATCGGTCCGGCGCTCGACGCGCACGGCACCCGCTCGCACCTGTACCACCCGGGGCACTTCCACGGCTACCGCAAGGCCGACCCCGAGGCCCGCAGGGCGCTGCGCGCGCGGGGTGCGAGCACGTGATCACGGTGGTCGGGGCGGGGACCGGTTCCCCGCTGCCCGAGGACGTGGCGGACGGTGCCGAGCTGGTCGTCGGCGGGCGGCGGCACCTGGACGCCGTACGGCTGCCGGACGGGGCCGGGCGGGTCGTCCTCGGTGCGTTGGCGCCGGCCCTCGACACGGTCGCGGAGTACGTCGCCGAGCAGCGGCCCGTGGTCGTGCTGGCCTCCGGCGACCCGGGGTTCTTCGGGATCGTGCGGGCGCTGGCCGAGCGGTTCGGGCCGGAGCTGCTCGACGTGCGGCCCGGTGTCTCCTCCGTCGCCGCCGCGTTCGCGCGGGTCGGGCTGCCGTGGGACGACGCCGTGGTGGCCAGCGCGCACGGGCGGGACCTGCGGACGGCGGTGAACGTGTGCCGGGCCCATCCCAAGGTGGCCGTGCTGACCGGGCCGGGGGCGGGCCCGGCGGAGCTGGGGGCCGCGCTCGGGGCCGACGCGCGGGTGCTGGTCGTCGCCTCCGCGCTCGGCTCCGGTGCGGAGCGGGTGGAGCGGGTGACGCCCGCCGAGGCCGCCGCCCGGGACTGGGGTGCGGCGGTGAACGTGGTGCTGTGCCTGGACGAGGCACGGGCGCTCGGACCGGTGCGCTCGGTGGCCGGGCCGCGGCCGGGGCCCGCCGGGTGGGCGCTGGACGAGGCGGAGTTCGCGCACCGTGACTCGATGATCACCAAGTTCGAGGTGCGGGCGCTGGCGCTGGCCCGGCTCGGGCCCCGTCCCGGTGACCTGGTCTGGGACGTCGGCGCGGGTTCCGGGTCCGTGGCCGTGGAGTGCGCGCGGCTCGGTGCCGCCGTCACCGCCGTCGAGAAGACGCCGGACGGCGTCGGGCGCGTCCGTGCCAACGCCGCCGCGCACGGTGTCGACGTCCGGGTCGTGCACGGGGCGGCGCCCGCGGCGCTGTCCGGCCTGGACGACCCGGACGCGGTGTTCGTCGGGGGCGGCGGGCGCGAGCTGCCCGCGATCGTCGCGGTCTGCGCGCGGCGTGCCCGGCGGGCCGTGGTCGTCGCCCTGGCCGCGCTGGACCGGGTGCCGGCGGCCCGCGAGGCGTTGCTCGACGCCGGTCTGGAGTGCGACGGGGTGCTGCTGCAGTCGTCCCGCCTCGCGCCGCTGCCGGGGGACGTGACCCGGCTGGCGGCGACCAATCCCGTTTTCGTGCTGTGGGGCACCAGGCCCCGCACCCGTACTGAAGGAGTCCGCCAGTGATCGGCCTCATTTCCGCCACCACGGCGGGAGCGGCTGCGCGGGACCGGCTGGCCGCGGCGTGGCCGGACCGCACGCGTGTGTACGAGGGTCCCGTCGCGGACGCCGTACGGTCCGCGTTCGCCGAGTGCGAGCAGCTCGTGTGCTTCCTGGCCACGGGCGCCGTGGTCCGGCTGGTGGCACCGCTGCTGGCGGACAAGCGGACCGACCCGGGCGTGGTGTGCGTCGACGAGGGCGGACGGTTCGCCGTGTCGCTGGTCGGCGGGCACGGCGGCGGCGCCAACGAACTCGCCCGCGCGGTCGGCGGGGTGCTGGGCGCCGAGCCGGTGGTGACGACGGCGACGGACGCCGTGGGACTGCCCGGCCTGGACACGCTCGGCCTCCCCGTGGAGGGCGATGTCGCCGGGGTCTCGCGGGCCCTGCTGGACGGTGAGCCGGTGGCGCTGCGGGCGGAGGTGGGCTGGCCGCTGCCGCCGCTGCCGCTCGCCGCGGAGGGTGCGTACGCGGTCCGGCTGACGGACCGTCTGGTGGAGCCGGCCGAGCGCGAGGCCGTGCTGCGTCCGCCGTCCCTGGTCGTCGGCGTCGGCGCCTCGAAGGGGGCGCCGGTGGACGAGGTGCTCGCTCTGGTGGAGGCGGCGCTGCGGGACGCCGGGCTGTCGGCGGCGTCGGTCGCCGAGCTGGCCACCGTGGACGCCAAGGCCGAGGAGCCGGGGATCGTCGGGGCGGCCGAGCGGCTGGGCGTGCCGCTGGTGACGTACGCCGCCGGGGAGCTCGCGGGCGTCGAGGTGCCCAACCCCTCCGACGCGCCGCTCGCCGCCGTCGGCACCCCGTCGGTCGCGGAGGCCGCGGCGCTGGTGGGCGGGGGCGAACTCCTCGTGCCCAAGCGCAAGTCGGCGGCGGTGCCCGCCATGGCGACCTGTGCCGTCGTACGGCGTCCGGGGCGCGGGCGGCTCGCGGTGGTCGGGCTCGGGCCGGGCGCGCGGGACCTGCTGACGCCGCGTGCGCTGGCGGAGCTGCGGCGGGCGTCCGTGCTGGTCGGTCTCGACCAGTACGTCGACCAGATCCGCGACCTGCTGCGGCCCGGCACCCGGGTCCTGGAGTCGGGGCTCGGGGCGGAGGAGGAACGGGCGCGGACGGCCGTGGCCGAGGCCCGGCGCGGGCAGGCCGTGGCGCTGATCGGCAGCGGGGACGCGGGCGTGTACGCCATGGCCTCGCCGGCGCTGGCCGAGGCGTCCGACGACATCGACGTGGTCGGGGTGCCGGGCGTGACGGCGGCGCTGGCGGCCGGCGCGATCCTGGGCGCGCCGCTCGGCCACGACCACGTGTCGATCAGCCTGTCCGACCTGCACACGCCGTGGGAGGTCATCGAGCGGCGGGTGCGGGCGGCGGCCGAGGCGGACCTCGTCGTGACGTTCTACAACCCGCGCAGCCGGGGCCGGGACTGGCAGCTCCCGAAGGCCCTGACGATCCTCGCCGGGCACCGGGA
Source organism: Streptomyces lancefieldiae (assembly GCF_031845825.1). Taxonomy (NCBI): domain Bacteria; kingdom Bacillati; phylum Actinomycetota; class Actinomycetes; order Kitasatosporales; family Streptomycetaceae; genus Streptomyces; species Streptomyces lancefieldiae. The sequence goes on from NZ_JAVRFH010000008.1 coordinate 76,205, forward strand.
GTCGACGACGCCGGTCGGTGTCGTCCGCAACGCCTCCCGCGCCGACGAGTCCAGCCGCCTGACCACGCTGGCGGCGCTGGACCCGGCGAGCGTCGACATGATGACGGTCGTGACGGTGGGCAACACGGCGACCCGCGAGATCGCGGGCCGCATGGTCACCCCGCGCGGCTACCGCTGGCAGGAGGCCTCCCGGTGAATCGTGTGGTCCACCCCATCGAGGAGGAGTCCTACCGGCGGCTGCGCGCCCGCCTGGACACCTCCCACTTCCCGCCGCTGACCCGGGCGGTGGTGGAGCGGGTCATCCACTCCGCCGCCGACCTGGAGTACGCGACCGACCTCGTCATGGACGAGGGCGAGCTGGAGGAGGCACACGCGGCGCTGCACGCCGGGGCGCCCGTCGTCGTGGACGTCGAGATGGTCGGCGCGGGCATCACCCGGCGGGAGACCGTCTGCCGGCTGAAGGACGCCGTCGCCGGGCCGGGACTGACCCGCTCGGCGCACGGCATCCGGCTGGCGTACGAGCGGGTCGGGCCCGGTGCCCTCTGGGTGATCGGCAACGCGCCGACCGCGCTGGAGGAGCTGCTGACCCTGGACGCCTCGCCCGCGCTCGTCGTCGGCCTGCCCGTCGGTTTCGTCGGGGCGGCCGAGTCCAAGGCCGCGCTGCGCGAGAGCGGGCTGCCCGCCGTGAGCAACGTGTCCGAGAAGGGCGGGTCGGCGGTGGCCGCCGCCGCGCTCAACGCCCTGCTGTACCACCCGATCTCCGAGGAGAAACTGTGACCACCCCGCCCGCCCTGCTCATCGCCGGCCACGGCACCCGGGACGAGGCCGGAGCCGAGGCGTTCCGCGACTTCGTGCGCGAGCTGGGCCGCCGCCACCCAGAACTGCCCGTCGCGGGCGGCTTCATCGAGCTGTCCCCGCCTCCGCTGGGCGACGCGGTCGCCGAGCTGGTGGAGCGGGGCGTACGCCGGTTCGCCGCCGTGCCGCTGATGCTGGTGTCCGCCGGGCACGCCAAGGGCGACATCCCGGCGGCGCTGGCCCGGGAGAAGGAGCGGCACCCCGGGATCTCGTACACGTACGGGCGTCCGCTGGGCCCGCACCCCGCGCTGCTGCGGGTGCTGGAGCGGCGGCTCCAGGAGGCCGTCGACCCGTCCTGGGACCCCTCCGAGGTGACCGTGCTGCTGGTCGGGCGCGGGTCGACGGACCCGGACGCCAACGCCGAGGTGTTCAAGGCGGCGCGGCTGCTGTGGGAGGGGCGCGGGTACGCGGGCGTGGAGACGGCGTTCGTGTCGTTGGCGAAGCCGGACGTGCCGGGCGGTCTGGACCGGTGCGTGCGGCTGGGTGCGCGGCGGGTCGTGGTCCTGCCGTACTTCCTGTTCACCGGCATCCTCCCGGACCGGGTCCGGCAGCAGACCGAGGAGTGGGCCGCCGCGCATCCGGAGACCGGGGTGCGGTCGGCGGACGTCGTCGGGCCGGAGCCGGAGCTCCTCGACCTGGTGTGGGAGCGGTACGAGGAGGCGGTCAAGGGCGACCTGCGGATGAACTGCGACTCGTGCGTGTACCGGATCGCGCTGCCGGGCTTCGAGGACAAGGTGGGGCTGCCGCAGCAGCCGCACTTCCACCCCGACGACGACGGTCACGACCACCACGGGCACCATCACGGGCATGGACACGCACACACCCATGCGCACTGAGCCCGGGGGCGGGGCCGGGGGCCACGACCTGCGGCACCACGGGGACGTCGAGGTCCGCGACGACGGTTCGGCGCTGGTGGACCTCGCGGTGAACGTCCGCGCGGACACACCCCCGGCCTGGCTGCGCGAGCACGTCGCCGCCTCGCTCGGCTCCCTCGCGGCCTACCCGGACGGGCGGGCCGCGCGGGCGGCGGTGGCGGCGCGGCACGGGCTGCCGGCGGAGCGGGTGCTGCTGACGGCGGGCGCGGCGGAGGCGTTCGTGCTGCTGGCGCGGGCGCTGAAGGTGCGGTGCCCGGTGGTGGTGCACCCCCAGTTCACGGAGCCGGAGGCGGCGCTGCGGGACGCGGGGCACACGGTCGGCCGGGTGGTGCTGCGGGAGGCGGACGGCTTCCGGCTCGACCCCGCGGCCGTCCCGGAGGACGCCGACCTGGTGGTGATCGGCAACCCGACGAACCCGACGTCCGTGCTGCACCCGGCGGCCGCGGTCACCGGTCTCGCCCGCCCGGGGCGGACTCTGGTGGTGGACGAGGCGTTCATGGACGCGGTGCCGGGCGAACGGGAGGCGCTGGCCGGGCGGACGGACGTGCCGGGTCTGGTCGTCCTGCGCAGTCTCACCAAGACGTGGGGGCTGGCCGGGCTGCGCATCGGATACGTCCTGGCGGCCCCGGAGACGATCACCGATCTGGAGCGCGCCCAGCCGCTGTGGCCCGTGTCCACGCCCGCGCTGGCGGCGGCCGAGGCGTGTGTGGCGCCGCGCGCGCTGGCGGAGGCCGCCCACGCCGCCCACCGCATCGCCGCGGACCGGGCCCATCTCGTCGCCGGACTGGCGGAGTTCGCCGGAGCCGGCCTGCGGGTCGTCGAACCCGCCGAGGGGCCTTTCGTCCTCGTCCGGCTCCCGCACGCCATCGCCGTCCGCGACCGGCTGCGCGACCTCGGGTACGCGGTGCGGCGCGGGGACACGTTCCCGGGGCTGGACGGACAGTGGCTACGCCTGGCGGTACGGGACCGGACCACCACGGACGCCTTCCTGCGCGCACTGGAACAGGCGGTGACGACCCCGGCCTGAGGCGTACACCCGGGCCCTCCGAGGGGACCCGGCGCACAGTGGCCACGCCTGGCCGTACGGGACCCGGGCCACCACGGACGCTGTCGTTCGGGGACGGGCGATGCGACCCCGGCCCGAGGCGTACGGGTCCGGTCCGTCGACGCCGTCGGGGTCAGCCGCGCCTGCGGCGGGACAGGAGCAGGGTTCCGCCGCCCGCCAGGACCAGGGCGGCGGCGCCTGCCGCGACGTACGGGGTCGCCGAACTGCCGCCCGTCTCGGCCAGGCCGGCCTCGGCGCGGGCCCCCTGGGCCTTCACGTCGGCCGCGGGGCCGGCAGCCGGTCCGGAGTCCCGCTCGGCGGCCTGGTCGGCCTGCGCCGCGGGCGGTTCCCCGGCCTTCGCCGGGGGCTGCCCGGCCTCGGCCGCCGGGGCCGACGGCGCCTCGCAGGTCGCCTGGGCCAGGGTCACGGTGCCGTCGACCTCGGCGACGTTCAGCTTCAGGGGGTTGACGGACACCTTGAGCTCGAGCGCGGTGGCGGCGGCCGTGCGGGAGGTGGTCTCCGTCTTCGAGAGGTCGAGCCGCACCTCGCCGACGTCGGGCACCTTCACCTCCGTCGTCCCGCCGGCGGTCAGCGTGACCTTCTTGCCGAGGACCGTCACCGGTCCCAGCAGGTTCGCCTCGGCGACGGGCTTCTTCCCGGCCTCGCAGGTCGCCCTGGAGGTGACCTCCTCGACCTCGACGACGGACAGCAGGGGCAGGCCGGGGACGTGGAGCTTCGCGTGCGCCAGGTCGGTGCGGCCCTCGGACTTCTCCGCGGTCGCCGTCGCCTCGGCGTCGGCCACGTCGGCGCGCAGGACGCTGAAGGGTTTGCCACGGTCGACGCCGTCCAGCCGGGCGGTCAGCGCGGTCTTCCGGGCGCTCTCGGGTGCCCGCACCTCGTTGAGGGTGACCGTGAGCGGGACGTTCACGGTCCTGTTGAGCAGGGACACGTCGAGCCCGGTGCGCAGGACGGTGGCGCTCGCGCGGCCGTGGTCGTCGGTCGCCCGGGCGGTGCCCGCGCCGGCCAGGACCGCGGGGCCCGCGGCCAGGGCCGTGGCCGCCGCGACGGTGACGAGGCGGCGTGCGGGCATGCGGAAGGTGTTGCCGTTCAAGGTGGTGGGACCCCCAGTAAGACATGCGTGCGGGACACGCATGAGCGACATGCTTGGGACCCGGAAAGAATGACCCCGCGCACACCCAACCGTCAGCGATCCAAGGGCACTTCACCCCTTCGTGGGGTTTCCGCCAGTCTTTTCGAATGCGCCGGTACGGGTGTTCCCCGGGCTCACCCGTGTCGGCTACCCGACGACCCGCCCGTTCAGCACCACCCGGCGCGGAGCACCGAGCACGCGCACATCCGCGCGCGGGTCCTGGTCGTACACCACCAGGTCCGCCGGCGCGCCCTCGTCCAGGCCGGGACGGCCGAGCCACCGCCGGGCGGCCCAGGTCGTCGCGGCCAGTGCCTCGACGGGCGGGATGCCGGCGGTGACCAGTTCCCCGACCTCGGCCGCCGCCAGGCCGTGGGCCAGAGAGCCGCCCGCGTCGGTGCCGACGAAGACCGGGACCCCGGCGTCGTAGGCGTTGCGCACGGTGTCGTAACGGCGTTCGTGGAGCCGGCGCATATGGGCCGACCAGCGCGGGAACCGTGACTCGCCGCCGTCGGCGAGCGCGGGGAAGGTGGCGATGTTGACCAGGGTCGGCACGATGGCGACGCCCCGCTCGGCGAAGAGGGGGATCGTGTCGTCCGTCAGCCCGGTCGCGTGCTCGACGCAGTCGATGCCTGCCTCGACCAGGTCGCGCAGCGAGTCCTCGGCGAAGCAGTGCGCGGTGACGCGGGCGCCCAGCCGGTGGGCCTCGGCGATCGCCGCCTCGACGGCGCCGCGCGGCCAGCAGGCGGACAGGTCGCCGAGGTCGCGGTCGATCCAGTCGCCGACCAGCTTCACCCAGCCGTCGCCGCGCCGGGCCTCCTGGGCGACGTACGCGACGAGGTCCTCGGGCTCGATCTCCCAGGCGTAGTTGCGGATGTAGCGGCGGGTGCGGGCGATGTGCCGCCCGGCCCGGATGATCTTCGGGAGATCCTCGCGGTCGTCGATCCAGCGGGTGTCGGAGGGGGAACCCGCGTCGCGGATGAGCAGGGTGCCCGCCTCACGGTCGGTCAGCGCCTGCTTCTCGGCGACGTCCTCGGGGACGGCGCCGTGCTGGTCGAGGCCGACGTGGCAGTGCGCGTCGACCAGGCCGGGCAGCGCCCAGCCCTCGACGGTGCGGATGTCACCGGCCCCGGCGGGGCGGTCGTACGAGATCCGGCCGTCGATCACCCACACCTCGTCGCGGACGTCGTCGTCCTCCGGCCCGACGAGCACCCGACCCTTCACGTGCAGCACCGTGCGATCGCTCATGCCCCGCACCTTAGACGGGGCCGCCGGGGCCGTTCGAGTGCCCGGTCACGGCCGCCGCCCGCGCGGGCGCGCCGCTCGGTCGCGTACCCGGCCGCGATCGCGCTGCCGGCGCCGGTCAGGGCCAGGACGGCGACGGCGGGGTTGACGTACCCGGGGACATCGTCGGTGGTGTACCCGTCGCCGTCCGAGGTCTCGCAGACGAAGCCCGGCGGGAGGAAGGAGACCGACTGGTCGACGACGTGGCGGGCCCGGTCCTCGTGGCCCGGCATGCGGCAGGGAGGCGCCGGGGCGGAGTCGGCACCGCCGTTCGACTCCATGACGGCGCCCGTCACGTGCAGCAGACCCCAGGCGTACGCCGTGAGCGCGGCCGCGCCGGCGAAAGCGGCGAGCGCGTGGAGGGGGGTCCCGGCACCCGGGCCCCGGGCGGGGCGGGCGGCGAGGACGCTGCCGCCGTGGCCGGCCAGGGCGACGGCCGACACCACGGCGACCAGGACGGCCGGCAGGAGGACGAAGAACACAAGGGACAGTCCATCAGCCGGTGACCGCTCCGGCTGTGACGGAAGCCACGATTCCGGGCGTGGGGGTGTCGCAACGGACGGCCTCCCCCGCGAGTGGCGGCCAGGGGCACGGTTACTCTCGACTCCGTACGCGTCGTACACCTGACCGTGAGTGAAGAGAGCACCGCCGTGACCCACCCCTTCCTGGACCTCGCCCCGCTGAGCGCCGCCCGTTTCGCCGCGATCGAGGACCGGGTCGCGCGCCTGCTCGACACCGAGCAGGACGTCGTGATCACGCAGGGCGAGGCGCTGCTGCCGCTGGAGGGCGCCATCCGCGCCGCCGCCGGGCCGGGCACGGTCGCGCTGAACGTCATCACGGGCCCGTACGGGCAGACGTTCGGCAACTGGCTGCGGGACTGCGGCGCGACCGTGCACGACCTCGCCGTGCCGTTCCACACGGCCGTGACGGCCGACGGGATCCGCGCGGCCTTCGCCGAGCACCCGGAGATCGACTTCGTGTCCCTGGTGCACGCGGAGGCGGCGACCGGGAACACCAACCCGGTCGCGGAGATCGGCGAGGTGGTGCGGGCGCACGGCGCGCTGTTCTACCTGGACGCCGTGGCCTCGGTGGGCGCCGAGCCGGTGCTGCCGGACGCGTGGGGCGTGGACCTGTGCGTCATCGGCGCGCAGAAGGCGATGGGCGGCCCGGCCGGGGTGTCGGCGGTGTCGGTGAGCGAGCGGGCGTGGGCGCGGATGGCGGCCAACCCGCGGGCGCCGCGCCGGTCGTACCTCTCCCTGCTGGACTGGAAGGAGCGGTGGATCGACGGCGGGCGCAAGGCGCTGCTGCACGCGCCTGCGCAGCTGGAGATGCTGGCGCTCGAGGCGTGCGTCGAGCGGATCGAGGCGGAGGGCCTGGACACCGTGATGGCGCGGCACGCGTCGGCCGCGGCGGCCACCCGGGCCGGTGCGCTCGCGCTGGGCGGCGGCCTGGAGCCGTACGTGCACGAGGCCCGCGAGGCGGCGCCGGTGGCGACGACCCTGCGGGTCCCCTCGGACCTGGACGCCTCCCAGCTGGTGGCCCGGGCGCTGGAGTCCGACCCGGCGCTGCCGCTGGCCGCGGGCGGGGGCGCGCTGGCCAAGGAGATGATCCGCGTCAACCACTACGGGCCGGACGCGACGCCCGGGACCGTGCGGGGCTGTCTGGCGGCACTGGGTGCCGCGCTGGCCGAGAAGGGCTTCACGACCGACCCGGAGGCGGCCCGTCGGGCCGTCGAGGGCGCCTGGGACCGGCGCTCCGCCACCGGCTTTGCGGGAGCGTGAATTCGAGGTAATTACCGGAGCTCACGGAAAGTGAATTCGGTAATTACCCCAGACAAACTCCCAGTATTCTCCTGCCCGGTTTCCGTGACCCTAAACCCATCGATTTCCTGAAGCCCGGACGTCGGGTCCGGGGGCACGCCCCGACGGGTTACATGATTGTGACCCGTTGCACATGCAGTCCGTTTTGCACTTTATACACCGGTCATTTACCACCAAATCGCCGCCCTCTCGCGCGGAAGCACGCGCCCGCGCGATAACACATCACGCGCCCATACGTAACCCCTTCCGGCGATGCATTTTTTAATTCCACTGGGTAAATTCAATTTGCATGACCGCCGCGCAAGCAGACCTGCGAATCGATCGCCCGGAAGTCGCCGACGGAGCCGCCCTGTGGCGGATAGCGAGGGATTCCAAGGTCCTCGACCTGAACTCGTCCTACAGCTATCTGCTCTGGTGCCGTGACTTCGCGGCCACGTCGGCCGTCGCCCGCGACGGGCACGGCGTGCCGGTCGGCTTCGTCACCGGCTACCTGCGGCCGGACCGGCCGGACACGCTGCTCGTGTGGCAGGTCGCGGTGGACGAGGCTTACCGTGGACGAAAGCTCGCGGCTGCACTGCTCGACGAGCTGGCCGCCCGGACTGTCGCGGAGTGCGGGACGGCGACCGTGGAGACCACGATCTCCCCCGACAACACCGCGTCCCAGCGGTTGTTCACCTCGTTCGCCGAGCGGCACGGCGCCCGGCTGGAGCGCGAGGTGCTGTTCGACACGGGTCTGTTCCCCGACGGGCCGCACGAGCCCGAGGTCCTGTACCGCATCGGACCCCTGTCCGCCACCGGCCTCTGACGCCCGGCCCTCCGGACGGCCGGACCCGCACCTCTGATCGTCCGGCGCCCCAGACTTCCCGGCCGGGACCGCGCCGGTTCCGCCGGATCCGTACGACCTTCCTCTCCCACCCTCACCCCACGAGGAGCGATTCGTCGTGACCATCACCCAGCCCGACCTCAGCGTCTTCGAAACCGTCGAGTCCGAGGTGCGCAGTTACTGCCGCGGCTGGCCCACCGTCTTCGACCGTGCGCACGGCAGCCGCATGTACGACGAGGACGGCCACGAGTACCTCGACTTCTTCGCCGGAGCGGGTTCGCTCAACTACGGGCACAACAACGCCGTCCTGAAACGGGCGCTGATCGACTACCTGGAACGGGACGGCGTCACGCACGGGCTCGACATGTCGACCACCGCCAAGCGCCGCTTCCTGGAGACGTTCCAGAACATCGTCCTGCGGCCCCGCGACCTGCCCTACAAGGTCATGTTCCCGGGTCCGACGGGCACCAACGCCGTGGAGTCCGCGCTGAAGCTGGCGCGGAAGGTGAAGGGACGCGAGTCGATCGTGTCGTTCACCAACGCCTTCCACGGCATGTCGCTCGGCTCGCTCGCCGTGACCGGCAACGCCTTCAAGCGGGCCGGTGCCGGCATCCCGCTGGTGCACGGCACGCCCATGCCGTTCGACAACTACTTCGACGGCACCGTCGAGGACTTCCTCTGGTTCGAGCGGCTCCTGGAGGACCAGGGCTCCGGCCTCAACAAGCCGGCCGCCGTGATCGTCGAGACCGTGCAGGGCGAGGGCGGCATCAACGTCGCCCGGCCCGAGTGGCTGCGCGCCCTGTCCGAGCTGTGCGCGCGCCAGGACATGCTGCTCATCGTCGACGACATCCAGATGGGCTGCGGCCGTACCGGCGCCTTCTTCTCCTTCGAGGAGGCGGGCATCACCCCGGACATCGTCACCGTATCCAAGTCGATCAGCGGCTACGGCCTGCCCATGTCGCTGTGCCTGTTCAAGCCCGAGCTGGACGTGTGGGAGCCGGGCGAGCACAACGGCACCTTCCGCGGCAACAACCCCGCCTTCGTGACGGCGACCGCCGCGCTGGAGGCCTACTGGGCCGACGGGCCGGCGATGGAGAAGCAGACCCGCACCCGCGGTGAGCAGGTCGAACAGCACATGATCGCCATCACCGAGGAGAACCTCGCCGACGTCAAGGAGTACCGGGGCCGCGGACTGGTCTGGGGCCTGGAGTTCCACGACAAGGAGCGCGCGGGGAAGGTCGCCAAGCGCGCCTTCGAGCTCGGGCTGCTCATCGAGACGTCCGGGCCCGAGAGCGAGGTCGTCAAGCTGCTCCCGGCGCTCACCGTGACGCCCGACGAGCTGGACGAGGGGCTCAAGACCCTCGCCCGGGCCGTCCGCGAGACCGTCTGACCCGACACCTGCTTCCGGGGCCTTCGGCCCGTGCGGCCGGGGGCCCCGGGGACCCTTGCACATCCTTCACCTAGGAGGCATCGCAGCACCGTGATCGTCCGTTCGTTCAAGGAGATCGAAGGCACCGACCGGCACGTGAAATCGGCGTCCGGCACGTGGGAGAGCAAGCGCATCGTCCTCGCCAAGGAGAAGGTCGGCTTCTCCGTGCACGAGACGATTCTGTACGCGGGTACGGAGACGTCCATGTGGTACGCCAACCACATCGAGGCCGTCGTCTGCACCAAGGGCGACGCCGAACTGACCGACCGTGAGACGGGGAAGACGTACCACATCACGCCGGGCACGATGTACCTCCTGAACGGCCATGAGCGGCACACGCTCAAGGTCAAGGAGGACTTCCACTGCATCTGCGTCTTCAACCCGCCCGTGACCGGACGGGAGGACCACGACGAGAACGGCGTCTACCCGCTGCTCACCGAGGAGGTGTGAGTCACCGTGACCATCACGACCACGAACATCACCGATCTCTACCCCACCCGCGGTGCCACCGAGATGGCCACTCCCCGGCAGGACCCGGTGGTCTGGGGCAGCCCCGACACCCCCGGTCCCGTGTCGGCCGGTGACCTCCAGGCGCTGGACCGCGACGGCTTCCTCGCCATCGACCGGCTCATCGGGCCGGACGAGGTCGCCGTCTACCAGCGGGAGCTGGAGCGGCTCGTCACCGACCCGGCCATCCGGGCGGACGAACGCTCGATCGTGGAGCCGCAGTCCCAGGAGATCCGGTCCGTCTTCGAGGTGCACAGGATCAGCGAGGTGTTCGCGAATCTGGTGCGCGACGAGCGGGTGGTCGGCAGGGCCCGGCAGATCCTCGGCTCGGACGTCTACGTCCACCAGTCGCGGATCAACGTCAAGCCGGGCTTCGGTGCCAGCGGCTTCTACTGGCACTCGGACTTCGAGACCTGGCACGCCGAGGACGGCCTGCCGAACATGCGCACGATCTCGGTCTCGATCGCGCTCACCGAGAACTACGACACCAACGGCGGTCTCATGATCATGCCGGGGTCGCACAAGACGTTCCTCGGGTGCGCGGGGGCCACGCCGAAGGACAACTACAAGAAGTCCCTGCAGATGCAGGACGCGGGGACGCCGTCCGACGAGGCGCTGACGAGGATGGCCTCGGAGTACGGCATCAAGCTGTTCACCGGCAAGGCCGGCTCGGCGACCTGGTTCGACTGCAACTGCATGCACGGTTCCGGCGACAACATCACGCCGTTCCCGCGCAGCAACGTGTTCATCGTGTTCAACAGCGTGGAGAACACGGCGGTCGAGCCGTTCGCGGCGCCGATCCGGCGGCCGGAGTTCATCGGGGCACGGGACTTCACGCCGGTGAAGTGACCGCCGCTGAACTCGGGCAGGGGCCTTCTCGTGTGGGACGGGAGGCCCCTGCCCGATACTGTCCCGGCCCGACCTCCCGGCCCGGCTTCTCGCCCCGGCTGTCCTCGGCCCGGCCGTCCTCAGCCCGCCAGCACGTCCAGCAGCCGGTCGACGTCCGCCGCCGTGTTGTAGAGGTGGAACGCGGCCCGCAGGTTTCCCGCCCGGTCCGAGACCTGCACGCCCGCCCGGCTCAACTCGCCCTGGCGGTGGCCGAGCCCGGGCACGGAGACGATCGCCGACCCCGGCGCGGGGACCACCTGGTGGCCCAGGGAGGCCAGGCCCTCGCGGAACCGGTCGGCGAGGGCGGTGTCGTGGGCGTGCACGGCGTCCACGCCGAGTTCCTCGATCAGGGCCAGGGAGTGCCGGGCGCCCGTGTAGGAGAAGAGGGCGGGGCTCTCGTCGAAGCGCCGCGCGGAGTGGGCGAGTTCCGCGACGGGGCCGTAGCAGCTGTCCCAGGGGTGCTCGCCCGACGCCCACCCGGCGAACAGCGGCGTCAGTCCGCCCAGGTCCTCCGGGACGACGAGGAAGGCGACGCCGCGCGGGCACAGCACCCACTTGAAGGCGACGGCGACCACGTAGTCGAAGTCGTCCGCGGCCAGCGGCAGCCACCCGCTCGACTGGGAGGCGTCGACCAGCGTCCGCGCGCCGTGCGCCCGGGCGGCGTCCCGCAGCGCCGCGAGGTCGGCGATCCGCCCGTCGGCGGACTGCACGGAACTGACCGCGACGAGGGCGGTGCCCGGCCCCACCGACTCGGCGATCCGCTCCAGCGGCACGCTGCGCACCTTCAGATCGCCCCGCATGTGGAGCGGGTTCACCAGGGAGCTGAAGTCGGCCTCCGCGGTGAGGACTTCGGCACCCGCGGGCAGTGCGGCCGCGACGAGCCCGCTGTAGGTGGCGACCGACGCCCCGGCCGCGACCCGGGTGGCGGGGACACCGAGGAGCCGGGCGAAGGCGGACCGGCACGCCTCGACGTCGGCGAACATGTCGAGGGGCTGCCCGGCCGCCGCGGACTGAGCCGCGTCACGCATCGCCGCGAGGGTACGGGCGGGGAGCAGGCCGGTGCTGGCGGTGTTCAGGTACGTGGTCTTCGGATCGAACTCGGCACGGACGAGGGTCTCGAAGCTCTCCATGGCACCACTGTGCGGCCCCGGGACCTCCCCGTCCATCGCGTATTTCTGCGCGATATCCCCAAGTACTGCTTATGCGAGCCCCGCCACCTGGGCTTTTCAGTCCTGCGGCACCGCGCAGCCGTCCGGGCCGCACGCGTCCGCGGCCCCGTCCCCGCCGTCGACGATCTTCAGCGGCGTGCGCTCGCCCCAGGCCTGCGTCAGCGCCTGGGCGAAGACCTCGGCGGGCTGGGCGCCGGAGACGCCGTAGGCGCGGTCGAGCACGAAGAACGGCACTCCCGTGGCGCCGAGCTGCGCGGCCTCGCGCTCGTCGGCGCGCACGTCGTCGGCGTAGGCGGTGGGATCGGCGAGCACGCGGCGGGCGGCGTCCGCGTCCAGCCCGGCGGCCACGGCCAGTTCCACGAGCCGCTCGTCGTCGTTGAAGACCGAGCGCTCGTCGGCGAAGTTGGCCCGGTAGAGGGCGTCCAGCAGCGCCTCCTGCCGGTCCTGCTCCTTGGCGAGGTGCAGCAGCCGGTGCATGTCGAAGGTGCTGCCGTGGTCGCGGTCCCGGGTGCGGTAGTCCAGGCCCTCGGCGGCGGCCTGCGCGCCGAGGTTGTCCTCACCGGCCTGCGCCTGCGCCTCGCTCATGCCGTACTTGGCGGTGAGCATCGTCAGCACGGGCTGGACGTCGTCCTTGGCCCGCCCCGGGTCCAGCTCGAACGACCGGTGCACCACCTCGACCCCGTCGCGGTGCGGGAAGGCAGCCAGCGCCTTCTCGAAGCGGGCCTTGCCCACGTAGCACCACGGGCAGGCGATGTCGCTCCAGATCTCGACGCGCATGTCTCGGCTCTTCTCCAGGTCGTACGGCTGCGGAGGCCTTCTTGGCCCTGGGGCGTGAACCTTCGACCGGTCGGTCTCATTCCCCCGGCACGTCGAAGCGCAGGAACAGGTGGTGGTCACCCCGCGCCGGCGGGTTCTCCGGGTCGGGGACCCAGCCCCGGCGGGCGTAGAAGGCCTGGGCGCGCCGGTTGTCGACGTGCACGTCCAGGACGGCCGTCCGCCTGCCGTCGGCCCGCCACTGCTCCACGCAGGCCGCGTGCAGGGCGGTACCGATGCCGGAGCGCCAGTGGTCGGGGTCGACGTGGAACTGGAACAGCTTGACCGAGTCCGCCGGGCCGCCCTCCGGAACCCGGAAGGAGGCGACGGCGACGACGCTTCCCCGCTCCACGGCGCACAGCACGTGCCCTTCGGGCCGCGCGAGGGCGCCGCGCCAGGAGGCGAGCCAGTCGTGGCCGTCGTCGGGCGGCCCGTCGGGGTAGTAGGTCGCCCGCGCGCGGGAGTGCAGTGCGGCGATGGTCTCCACCTCGGCGGACACGGCGCTGCGGATCACCCGGTTGCCGGTCACACGGTCGTTGATCATGCACCGGAGGACGCGGGAACCGAGGCGTCCGGTTGCGTCGGCTTCCGTCGCGCAGGTCGGCCGGCCGGTCCTCCCCGGAACTCCAGGAGGTCGTACGTCACGGAACTGCCCCACGCGGTGAAGGAGTTGCCGTCGCTGGAGTGCCCCGGCCCTGGCCACCGTGCAGACGGTGGTATCGGGGCCGGGAAGCACTCCGGGCACAGCTCGGCCGCAGGCCGCACGGCGTTACCGCTCGAGAACTCCGTTGAACCGGCGGGGAAGCCCCAGCGGGTTGTCGTCCCGCAGCTCCGGCGGCAGCAGCGCTTCCGGCGCCCCCTGATAGGCGACCGGCCGCAGCCACCGCTCGATCGCCGTCCCGCCCACCGACGTGGACGTCGACGTCGTGGCCGGGTAAGGGCCTCCGTGGTGCTGGGCCGCCGCCACCGCGACCCCCGTCGGCCAGCCGTTGACCAGCACGCGTCCGGCGAGCGGCGTCAGCTCCGCGAGGATCTCCGCCCCGCGCCCCTGGCCGGCCGCCTCCTCGGCGGAGAGCTGCACGGTCGCCGTGAGGTTGCCCGGCAGCCGGGACAGCACGCCCCGCACCTCGGTCTCGTCCTCGTAACGGGCGACCACGGTCACCGGCCCGAAGCACTCCTCCAGGAGCAGGTCGTGCTCGCCCTCCGCGGCCAGCCGCCCGGCCGGCACGGTGAGGAAGCCGGCGCTGACGGTGTGCTCGCCGCCCGAGCCCGGCGTCACCGGAGCCTCCACGTCGGGCAGCGCCGCGCGCTCGGCGACCCCGGCCACGAAGTTGTCCCGCATGCGGTGGTCGAGCAGCACACCGGCGTCGGTGCCGCCGACCACGTCGGTGAGGGACTTGACCAGGCCGTCACCGGCGGCACCGGACGGCACGAGGACCAGGCCGGGCTTCACGCAGAACTGACCGACGCCCAGCGTCATCGACCCGGCCAGCCCCGCGCCGATCGCCTCCGCCCGCTCGGCGGCCGCCGCCTCCGTGACGACGACCGGGTTCAGCGAACCCAGCTCGCCGTGGAAGGGGATCGGGACCGGACGCGCCGCCGCCGCGTCGAACAGCGCGCGGCCACCGCGGATGGACCCGGTGAAGCCGGCCGCGGCGACCAGCGGGTGCTTGATCAGTTCGATGCCGGCCTCGAAGCCGTGCACCAGGCCGAGGACGCCCTCGGGGAGGTCGTGCCGGGCGGCGGCGCGGCGCAGCACCTTGGCGACCAGCTCGGACAGCGCCGGGTGGTCGGGGTGGGCCTTGACGACGACCGGGCAGCCGGCCGCGAGCGCGCTCGCGGTGTCACCGCCGGCGACGGAGAAGGCGAAGGGGAAGTTGGAGGCCGAGTAGACGGCGACGACGCCGAGGGGCACCTTGTAGCGGCGCAGGTCCGGGATCGGCGGGGTCGCGGTGTCGTCGGGGTGGTTGACGACGACGCCGAGGAACTCGCCCTCGTCGACGATGTCGGCGAAGGCACGCAGCTGGTAGCAGGTGCGGGCGAGTTCGCCGGTGAGCCGGACCGGGCCGAGCGCGGTCTCCGCGTCGGCCACCTCGACGAGCGTGCTCTCGGCCGCCTTCAGCTCGTCGGCGGCGCTGCGCAGGAAGGCCGCGCGGACGGTGCGGTCGGCGAGGGCGTCCCGGGCGGCCTGCGCGGCGCGCACGACGGCGTCCACTTCGTGGGCCGTGGCTTCCACCGCGACCTGTTCGCGCTGCTTCCCGGTACGGGGGTCGACACTCCAGACTGGTGCTGCTGCCACCGCGGGTCCCTCCACGTGCTCTGCATCGGAAAACGTGCTCTGCATCGGACTCGTTCGATATACTGAACGCTGTCTCTGATGATGAATATGCTGTTGGAGACTATATCTTCAGCTTCTCGTCGAACGAAGGGGTCAAGGGCGATGTCGGCTGGCGAGACGGGGGGCGGAGCGCAGGTCAAGTCCGCCGTGCGGACGGTTGAACTGCTCGAGTACTTCGCCGGACGCCCCGGCATGCACTCCCTCGCGTCGGTCCAGGAGGCCGTCGGCTATCCCAAGTCCAGTCTCTACATGCTGCTGCGCACGCTGGTCGAGCTCGGCTGGGTGGAGACGGACGCGACGGGCACGCGGTACGGCATCGGCGTACGGGCGCTGCTGGTCGGTACCTCGTACATCGACGGCGACGAGGTGGTCGCGGCGGCACGCCCGACGCTGGACCGGCTCTCCGACGACACCACGGAGACCATCCACCTCGCCCGGCTGGACGGCACGAACGTCGTCTACCTCGCCACCCGCCAGTCGCAGCACTACCTGCGTCCCTTCACCCGGGTCGGCCGCCGGCTGCCGGCGCACTCGACGTCGCTGGGCAAGGCACTGCTGAGCACGTACACCGACGAGCAGGTCCGCAAGATGCTGCCGGAGACGCTCCCCGCGCTGACCGAGCACACCATCACCGACCGGGAGAAGCTCATCGAGGAGCTGCACCAGGTGCGGGAGCAGGGCTTCGCCGTGGACCGCGAGGAGAACACGCTGGGGCTGCGCTGCTTCGGCGTGGCGGTCCCCTACCGCACCCCCGCGCGGGACGCGATCAGCTGCTCGGTACCGGTGGCGCGGCTGACGCCCGCGCACGAGCAGATGGTGAAGGACGCGCTGTTCGACGCGCGGGACCGGCTGACACTGGCCACGCGTAGGCTCTGAGCCATGCTCATCGCACTGCGCGAGGTACACGACAGCGATCTGCCCGTCTTCTTCCGGCAGATGAACGATCCCGAGGCCCTGCGCATGGCGGCCTTCACCCCTGCGGATCCGGCCGACCGGGACGCCTTCGAGGCCCACTGGAGGAAGATCCGGGCGTCGTCCGACGTCGTACGGACCATCCTCGGCGACGGTGACGTCATCGGCAGCGCGGCGGTGTACGGGGAGCCGGGCGAGCGCGAGGTGACGTACTGGGTCGACCGGGCCTACTGGGGGCGGGGCGTGGCCACGGCGGCGCTGCGGGCCCTGCTCGCCGAGGTGACGGACCGCCCGCTGTACGCGCGGGCGGCGGCGGACAACGCCGGGTCCCGGCGCGTGCTGGAGAAGTGCGGCTTCGTGACCAGCGCCCACGCCCGGGGTTTCGCCCGGGCCCGGGGCGAGGAGATCGACGAGGTCGTGCTGCACCTCGCGGGCTGAGCCGCGAGCCCGTCCGGTGGCGCCGGTTTCATGAACGGACGATGAGAAAACGGGCGCACGGGAACGTTTCGCCCCCGCCCGTTCGTCCTGTGGGCGGGATGAACAAGACGATCAGGCGCGCATCGGTCTTCACGCTGCTCCTGGTGTTCGCTCTGCTGGTCAGGGCGACCTGGGTGCAGTTCTACGAGGGCCGGGCGCTCGCGGACGACAAGGACAACCGGCGCAACGCGATCGAGACGTACGCGGAGCCGCTCGGGAACATCATCGTGGCCGGACGGTCGGTCACCGGCTCGGCGTCGACGGAGGGCGGCGACCTCGCGTACAAGCGCACGTACGAGGACGGCAGGCTGTACGCGTCGGTGACGGGCTACGCCTCGCAGGCGTACGCGCCGACGCAGCTGGAGGGCATCTACCAGGACGTGCTCAACGGCACCGACCCGCGGCTGAGAACCGTGATGGACACGGTCACCGGCACGCGGGCCGAGCCGGGCAACGTGGTGACGACGATCGACCCGGACGTGCAGAAGGCCGGGTTCGAGGCGCTGGGCGAGACCAAGGGCGCCGCCGTCGCGATCGACCCGAGGACGGGCAGGATCCTGGCGGTCGTGTCGACCCCGTCGTACGACCCGACGGCGCTCACGGACGCCAACACCGCGGGTGAGGCGTGGAAGAAGCTCACCGCGGACCCGGACAAGCCGCTGACCAACCGCGCGCTGCGCCAGCCACTGCCGCCGGGCTCGACGTTCAAGCTGGTCGTGGCGGCGGCCGCGCTGGAGGACGGGCTGTATTCGTCGGTGGACGAGAAGACCGACAGCCCGGACCCGTACCGGCTGCCGGGCACCGTGACGGACCTGTCGAACGAGAACCCCGCCGCCCCGTGCGAGAACGCCACGATCCGCACCGGGCTGCAGTACTCGTGCAACAACGTCTTCGCGAAGATGGCCGTCGACCTCGGCCAGGACAAGCTGCGGGCGACGGCCGAGAGGTTCGGCTTCAACGACGCGTCGCAGGACGTGCCGGTGCGGGCCTCCACCAGCGTGTACCCGAAGGACATGGACCGGTCGTCGACGGCCCTGACGGGCATCGGCCAGTTCGACGTGACGGCGACCCCGCTCCAGATGGCGATGGTCTCGGCGGCCCTCGCCAACGGCGGCGAGCTGGTCTCGCCGCACATGGTGTCGCAGATCACCGACAGCGGCGGCGACGTCCTGGAGGACCACACCGACGCGGACTCGAAGCGGATCGTCAGCTCCTCCACCGCACAGCAGCTGCAGTCGGCCATGCGGACCGTCGTCGAGGAGGGCACGGGGTCGAACGCGCGGATCTCCGGCGCGACCGTGGGCGGCAAGACGGGCACGGCTCAGCACGGCGAGAACAACAGCAAGACCCCGTACGCCTGGTTCACCTCGTACGCCAAGTCCGACTCCTCGGACGAGGAGGTCGCCGTGGCGGTCGTCGTCGAGCAGTCCGACGCGGCCCGCTCCGAGGTCAGCGGCAACGGGCTGGCGGCCCCGGTGGCCAGGGCGATGATGGAGGCGGCGCTCAAGGGCTGACTCCATGGGCAACACCTCGGCGGGTTCGGCCTGTCACACGGCGTTCGACGCACCGTACGGGCGGTGCGTCGGACGCTGCTACAGTTCCGGGTTCCGGCCCGGCGCACGGCCGTTCGACGCCGGGGAAGCCGCTGCGAGGAGAGTCCGCCCGTGGGCACAGTCGTCGACGACGCCGCCTCCGTGGAGTTCCACGCCTTCTTCGAGCGCCACTACGCCGAACTGGCCCGGCTCGCCCATCTGCTGACGGGCGAACCGGACGCCGCCGACGACCTCGCGGCCGACGCCCTGCTGGCCCTGTGGCACCGCTGGGACCGGGTGCGCGCGGCCGACCATCCGGCGGCGTACGCCCGCGGTGTCGTCGCCAACCTCGCCCGTACCCGCATCCGCACCGCCGTGCGCGAGCGCAGGCGGATCGCCCTGTTCTGGTCGCAGCGCGAGGAGAAGACGGAGAACCCGGACGTCGCGGGGGTGGTGGACGTGCAGGAGGCGCTGCGCCGGCTGCCGTTCCGCAAGCGGGCGTGCGTGGTGCTGCGCCACGCGTTCGACCTCTCCGAGAAGGACACGGCGCTCGCCCTGGGCGTCTCGGTGGGTACGGTGAAGAGCCAGACGTCGAAGGGAGTGGCCGAACTGCAGCGGCTGCTCGGGACGCAGGGAGCTCCGAAGCAGGTGCACGCGGTGATCGCGCGCAGCGGTGAGGCCGTGGGAAGGAACCGATGACCGGGCAGCGGGACGTGGACGAGGAGCTGCGCGCCCGGCTGCACGAGGCGGCCGGCGCGCACGAGCCCGACCGGGCGCGCATCCTGGCCCGGGTCGAGCGCGGCATGGCCGGGCAGGAACGCCCCGGGCTCCACCGGGCGACGCGACCGCCGCTGCTGGGCTGGGCACGGGTGGCCGGTGCGACGGCCGCGGTGGCGGGCGTGCTGGCGATCGGCGGCTACGCGGTCGCGTCCGCCGTGAAGGACGACGCTCCCCCGCAGCGCTCGGTCGCCGCCTCGCCGACCCCCACGCCGTCCCCGGACGGCACCACCAGCCGGGCGCCCGTCCCGCCGGCCGACCCGACGCCGAGCACCCCGCCCGGGTCGACGGCCCCGGACACCCCCGCGTCCTCCTCGCCGCCGTCCTCGACGGCGACCGCGACCGCCCGGCCGCCCGCCTCCGCCGTCGAGGACGGCCCGCTGTGGTCGGACGGCTCGGTGGACCCGCACAGCAACGACTTCTGGGCACAGAGCAACGTCACCCTGAAGACCGGTGAACCCCTGACCGCGCTCACCGTCGAGCTGAAGGTGGCGCAGACCGGCTCGGTCACCTCCACCGGCGCCTGGCGTTCCCTGCCCGAGGACGACTTCACGTTCACGGTCGACGAGCGGGACGGCTTCCTCGTCTACCGGTGGACGCTCAAGCAGGGACGTACGGTCCCGGCGGGCGAGTGGCTGTTCGCGGGGCAGTACAACCACGAGCGCGGCGGCCGGGACGCACGCGCCGACCGCTATGGCGCGACGGCCACCGCCCCGTCCGAACGGCTCTCGGTGGAGGGCGACTTCGCGCCCCGTCCGTGAAAAGACCTTGAAGGCACGGCAACCCTTTCCGCACCCGTGGCGACCAGGAAGCGCAAAGATCCTCTCCCCACGCAAGGAACATGGGCATGACTGCACGAGCTGAACAGCGCGTCCGCCACCGCCGCCGGGTCACCAAGCGGCGGGCGGTGATCGCGGGCACCGCCGCCCTCGGACTCACGGGTGCGGCGATCGTCACCACGACGATGCTGTCCACCGCGGGTGCCGCGTCGTCCTGGCCCAAGGACACCGGCAGCAAGCCCGTCTCGTCGACGATCCCGGTCAAGGGGACCTACGACGGCGGGATGAAGAAGTTCTACGGCACCGGCGCCCTGGGCGGCGACAGCCAGGACGAGGGCCAGGACCCGGTCTTCGAGCTGGCGGACGGCGCCACGCTGAAGAACGTCATCATCGGCACCCCGGCCGCCGACGGCGTCCACTGCAAGGGCTCCTGCACGCTGCAGAACGTGTGGTGGCTGGACGTCGGCGAGGACGCCGCCAGCTTCAAGGGCACGTCGGCCTCGGCGGTGTACACGGTGGACGGCGGCGGCGCGAGGAACGCCGACGACAAGGTGCTCCAGTTCAACGGCGCGGGCAAGCTCGTCGTCTCGAAGTTCCAGGTCGAGAACTTCGGCAAGCTGGTGCGCTCGTGCGGCAACTGCAAGAAGCAGTACAAGCGCACGATCGTCATCAACGACGTGGACATCACCGCGCCCGGCAAGTCGATCGTCGGCATCAACGAGAACTACGGCGACACGGCGTCCCTGCGCAACGTACGCGTCCACGGCGACAGCAAGAAGAAGATCGAGACCTGCGTCCGCTTCCAGGGCAACAGCACCGGCAAGGAGCCCAAGAAGCTCTCCCCGGTCGGCCCGTACGGCAGGACGTGCGACTTCACGGGCTCGGACATCCGCTACGAGTGATCGCCGAACGCCCCTGATCCGCCGGCCCGCCCCCCGGGCCGGTGCGCCGTCCGAGCCCCCACTCGGCCGGCCCGTCGAACGCCCCCGCCGGTGACGACCGGGCGGGGGCGTTCCCCTGTTCTTCTGCCGACCGGGCCGATATTCCCCTCCCGGCCGGGCCGAAACTTTCGGGCCCCGCCGTCCCGTTGACGCCCCGCTTCCCGCTGGTGACACTCCGAGGGCACGCCATCCAACAGAAACCCTCAGACTCCCACAGGAAGTGCCATGCGCCGCCACACCGTCCGTCGCACGCTTCTGATCCCCTTCCTCGCCCTCCTCCTCGCCCTGTCGGCCGCCCCTTCGGGCACCGCGCACTCCGGAGCGCCACCCCTGAAGAAGCCCGCGTACGCCGGTTATCTCTTCGCCTACTTCACCGGTGAGGGCACCGCCGACGGCGAACAGATCCGCTACGCCCTCAGCCGCGGCAACGACGCCCTGCACTGGCGCGAGCTGAACTCCGGCAAGCCGGTGCTGACCTCCACGATCGGCGAGAAGGGCCTGCGCGACCCGTTCGTGATCCGCTCCCCCGAGGGCGACCGGTTCTACATGATCGCCACCGACCTGCGGATGTACCGCGGCAGCAGCGGCAGCTGGGACGAGGTCCAGCGGCACGGCAGCAGGTCGATCATGGTCTGGGAGTCCACCGACCTGGTCCACTGGACCGACCAGCGCCTGGTGGAGGTCTCCCCGGGCAACGCGGGCAACACCTGGGCGCCGGAGGCCTACTGGGACGACGAGCTGGACGCGTACGTCGTCTTCTGGGCGTCCAAGCTCTACGCCGACGACGACCCGGACCACACCGGCTCGACGTACAACAGGATGCTCTACGCGACCACGAGGGACTTCCGCACCTTCAGCGAGCCGAAGGTCTGGAACGACCCGGGCTACTCGGTCATCGACTCGACCGTGGTCAAGCACAAGGACACCTACTACCGCTACACCAAGGACGAGCGCGACCCGTCCTCCGGCTCGCCCTGCTCGAAGTTCATCACCGGCGAGAAGGCGACGTCCCTGACCGACACCTCGTACGACTTCGTCTCCGACTGCATCGGCAGCGGCGCGATGGCCCGCGGCGAGGGGCCGACGGTGTTCAGGTCCAACACCGAGAAGAAGTGGTACCTGTTCGTCGACGAGTACGGCGGCCGCGGCTACCTCCCGTTCGAGACCACCGACCTCGACTCGGGCAGCTGGACGCCGTCGACCGACTACCAGCTCCCCGCGAGCCCGCGGCACGGCACGGTGATCCCGGTGACGCGGGCGGAGTACGACCGGCTGCTGGCCGCCTACCCCGAGAGCCCCGCGTCGATCGTGGACGCCACGGCACGCGGGCAGCAGGGCCACGCGGTCGTCAGCGAGGAGACGAGCAGGGTCGTCCTGCCGATGGAGCCCCGCGCGAACCTGCGGCACCTCGCCCCGAGGCTGTGGGTCGGCGAGGGAGCGACGGTCAGCCCGCGGTCCGGCACCCGCCGGGACTTCCGCGGGCCGCAGACGTACACGGTGACGGCCGCGGACGGCACCGAGCGCACCTGGACCGTGGAGGCGGTGCCGGCCGCTCCGGGTTCACCGTGACGTTCCGGGGCGTGTCGGTCGGGCCGGCGCGGCGGTGACCGACGCCAGCCACGCGAAGGCCTCGTCCTGCATCCGCCGTGGAAAGGAGTGCCCGACGTCCGGCCAGGTCTCGGTCCGCAGCCGGTCGGCGGCGCCGCGGGAGTGCCAGACGGCGCGCAGCCTGTCGTGGGCGGTGCGGACGCCCTCGGCGGTGAACAGCGGGTCCTGTTCACCGCCGAGGAACAGCATCGGTTTCGGCGCGGCGATGCTCGCCACGTCGGGGAGGTCGAGGTGCCGGGCGAGCCCCGGGTGGAGCATGTGGAACGCCGACTGGCCGCGCAGGGTGTTGTTGCCGGGCACCAGCATCCCCTTCAGGCCGGTCATCCAGCACACGCTCACCGCGGCGGCGACGTCGTCGCTCAGGGCGGCGGTCTGCCAGGCGCGGTAACCGCCCATGGAGAAGCCGACGGCAGCGACCCGCCGGGCGTCCACGCGGTCGAGGCCGGCCAGGAAGCCGGCGGCGCGCTGGTCCTCGCGGGCCAGGAGCCCGGCGAGGGAGCTGCCGAGGTGGAAGAGGTTGCTCGCGAGGGCCTGTTGCCGTTCGTAGGTGAGCGGGTCGCGGTCGCCCCAGCCCAGGGCGTCCAGGCAGAGCACCACGTACCCGCACCGGGCCAGTTCGTCGCCGAGGAACCGCCCGTCGAAGTGCCGGCCGGCCCACTCCTCGGCGGCGGCGAGGCGGGTGTCGTCGTACCAGGGCCGGACCAGTTTCTCCTTGCCGATGTCGAACCGGGAGCCGTGGTCGTGCAGGAGCAGGACGCCCGGGAAGGGCCCGGTGCCCTGCGGGGTGAGCAGGGCGCCGCGGACGCGTCCGTAGCGGGTGAGGGAGAGGGTGACCAGCTCACGCGAGTACCCGTCGCCCGCCGAGCGCGCGGCGAACTCCGGGGCGTACGGCGTGTCGTCCTGCCGGTCGACGAAGAGGTGCTCCTCGACCTTGGCGCGGGCCGCCCGCCGCCACGCCCCGAAGTCCCGCACCGGCGACGTGCCCCAGGCGAGCGGGAAGGTCAGCTCGTCCTTGAGCGCCGGGTGGAAGCCGGGCAGGGCACCGGGCGGAGCACCGGTCGGGTCACCCTCGGGCATACGGTCGCCAGTCGCCGAGGTAGGCCTCCCGGGTGTGCGACGCGGCCTCGGCACGGGTGAGCCGGGGCCGGTTCTCCGGGACGGTGATCGCGGCGCCGGGACCGGTGTTGCGGTACTCCCGGAACCGCTGCTCCTGCCAGGGGTACGCGTCCCGCATGTTGGCGTAGGGCGCGAGGGCGTCGATGCCCGCGCCGAGGTGGGTCTCGCGCACCGTGAGCATCGGGCGGGCGGTGGTGTCGGAACTGGGCACCCAGGGGCGGGCCAGCTTGTAGTAGCCGTCGGGGGCCTCGCTGCTGACGCGGCCGTGGGTCACCAGGTAGCCGCGCGGGTTGGCGCCCGCCGTGGACGGCGCGAACACGAAGCCGTAGGGAGCGGCGTCGAGGTCGGTACGGACCAGGGTGCGGAAGTGGCAGTGCTCGTACACGGCCGTCGCCCGGCCGAAGACGAAGTCGACGTCGCCCTCGACGTAGCAGTGGTCGTAGTACTGGCGGGCGAAGAGGCCGAGGTCGCGGGTGTCGGCGTAGAGGGTGTCCTGGTGGCCGAGGAAGCGGCAGTGGTGGAAGGCGGAGCGGTCGCCCATGACCTTGGCGGCGACGGCCTGGGTGCCGGTCCAGCCGGGGTGGTCGGCGCGCAGCCAGTCGTTGGCGAAGGTGATCCAGCGGGCGGTGAAGCCGTCGGCCCGCACAGTGACGGTGGCCGAGCCGCTGGTGCCGTAGGTGCCGGAGCCGTCCGGTTTGGGGGTGCCGGCGGCGTTGTCGTAGGCGATGACGACGTCGCGCGGGTCGTGGGAGGCGCCGATCCAGGTCGCCTCGGTGCGGTCGGCGTCCACGGACACCGTCTCGCGGTAGGTGCCCGGCGCGAGGACCAGCGTCCAGCCGCTGCCCCGCGTCGCGGCCACCGCGGCCTGGACGGAGGTGAAGTCGCCGCGGCCGTGCGGGTCGACGTACAGGGTCTTCGGGGTGCGGCGGTCGGCCGGTGAGCCGTACCGGCCGAAGGGGCGCGGGCGCGGTCGGGTGCCGGCGACGGCGGGGCCTGCCGCGAGGCCGAGGGCGGCGCCCGCGCCGGCGGCGGTCAGGAGGAAGCCTCTGCGGGTCGGGGCGGGTCGGGGCATGCCGTGCTCCTTGAGGGGATGGCGGTGCGTGGGGTGGGCCGGGGCGGTGCGGGCGCCCCGGCCCGGTTCGGGGGTGTCAGCGCAGGCGGCCGGCGCCCGCGCCGTGGTCGACGACGACGGGGACCGCCCGGGCCGGCAGGACCGCGGTGCGCAGGGTGGGGGTCCAGCCCGCGCCCGACTGGAGGGTCTCGCCCGGGATCTCCTCGTTGTGCACGGCGATCAGGTCGACGGTGCGGCCGTTGACCCGGTTGTGCGCCGCGGTGACCGGCGCCTCGCTCCACTTCTTGAGGACCTTCGCGGGGCTGACGCCGTCCGGCAGGGTGAAGGCGTTGTGCTCGGCGACGAGCTGGGACTCCTTGCCGACGCCGAAGCTGTAGGCGTAGTCCTCGCCGGCCACGAAGTGGTTGTTGTAGACGTCGACCTGGCCGAAGCGGACGCGGGGCGCGCGCTCGACGAGGTTCTTGAACAGGTTGTGGTGGAAGGTCACCTTCAGGTGTCCACGGTCACCGACGGCGGTGGACTCGCCGTCGCTGTTGCCGATCAGGATCGTCTTGTCGTGCTCGGTGAAGACGTTCCAGGAGGCGGTGACGTAGTCGGCGCCCTTGACGACGTCCAGCTGGCCGTCGTGCTGCTGGTAGAGCATGCCGAAGTAGGTCGGGGCCGCGCTGTCCGGGTGCTCGCCGTCGGTGAAGGTGTTGTGGTCCAGCCAGACATGGGTGGAGCCGTACACGACGGCGCTGTCGTACTCGGAGTTCCAGTTGCCCTTGTCGCCGTCCGTGGGGTCCCACTGCGGGAAGCAGTCCACGGGGCTCTCGAAGGTCAGGTTGCGGACGATGACGTTGTCCACGCCCTTGATCTGCAGGCTGGCGCCCTTGAGTCCGGCGTCGCGCCCCACTCCGATGATCGTGGTGTTGGCGGGGACGTTCGCCTTGATGGACTGGTTCTGCTGGGCGGCGGAGGCGCGGCGCAGGCCCTCGGGGCTGTCGTCGGGCTCGGCGCTCAGGTCGGTCGCCAGGCCCCAGTTCTCGGGCGAGTACTTCTCGAGGTAGGCGTCGAAGTCGTAGCCGGGCGCGGCGAAGGCCTCGCAGCCCTCGGCGACGGCGTCGATGGTGCCCTTCACCTTGATGATCCTGGGCGCGGTGCCTCCCGCGGCGAGGGCGGCCCTGAACTCGGCCCAGGTGGTGACGGTGTACACGTGTTCCGCGTCGGCGTCGGCCCCGCCGGTGGTGCCGGTGCCGTGGGACGCCCAGCCGTCCTTCGCCGGCAGCGTCTGCCGGGCGGTGTCACGGTGTTGGTGGTGGCCGGGGCGGGCCTCGGCGGTGGCGGCGGTCAGGCTCAGCACGAGGGCGGTGCAGCCGACCAGTGCGGCGACCCTCTTTGTGGCATGCATTGTGGCATGCCCATGCCATCTCTGTGTGCTCATGGTGCGGCTCTCCCTGTCTCGGGGTCGGGGGTGTTACACGGCGGCCGGTGCGGGCCAGCTGATCCAGGACTCGGCGATCTCCTCGTCCAGTCGGCGCACGTCCCGGTGCGCCAGCACCCGCGTGCGCAGCAGCTCCCGCGCGACGAGCCGGGCGACCGCGATCGCACCCGGCGGATTGAAGTGGGTGTTGTCCTGCTCGGTGGCGGTCCAGTTGAAGTAGGCCTTGGTCTCCTCGACACCGAGGCGCTGCCACAGCGCGAGCGACAGCGCCTGGACGTCGAGCAGCGCCACGCCCTCCTCCCGCGCGAGCGCGCGCATCGCCGCCGGGTACTCCCCGTGGCTGGGCCGCGCGGTTCCGGCCGCGTCGAACCGGCGCCGCTCGACGGGCGTGGCCAGCACCGGCCGCGCCCCGCGGGCCCGGGCACCGTCGACGTACAGGCGCAGGTGGTCCTGGTACGTGGTCCAGGGCTCGGTGTAGCGGGTGGGGTCCGCCTCCTTCTCGTCGTTGTGCGCGAACTGGACGAGGAGGAGATCGCCGGGCCGGATCACGTCGAGGACGGCGTCGAGCCGCCCCTCGTCGACGAAGCTCTTCGAACTCCGCCCGTTCACTGCGTGGTTGGCCACGGGCCGGTCCTTGTGGAGGAAGAACGGCAGTGCCATGCCCCACCCGGTCTCGGGCGCGGCGTCGGCGTACTTCTGCGCGGCGGTGGAGTCGCCGGCGATGTGGAGGGTGCGGGAGCGGCGCCCGCCGGCCTGTGCCGTGCCGGTGGCGGCGAACGCCAGGGGAACGGCGGCGACGGCGGCTGTGGTGACTTGCCTTCGGCTGAGTGACACGCCGGTGTGCCTTTCAGGAGAGGGGACGGTCCGTGGTCCGCGGACCACGGACCGTCCCACGGCGAAACCCGGGGAAACCTGGGGAAACCTGGAGAAACCCGGGAAACGACTAACCCATCTGCTCGGTCCACTCGGCCTGCGCCTCGTTCAACTGCTCGGCCATGTTGTCCAGGAAGTCCTTGGCGCTCATCTTCCCCAGCAGCACCTTCTGGAGGTTCGGCTCGTTGTCCGCCTTGGAGATCGTGTTCCAGTCCGGCAGGTAGTACGGCAGCTGGACGATGGTCGTGGACCCGTCGTTCAGGGCCTCGGCCGCGAGCTTCGTCGGCTCGGCCTTCTGGATCCACGCGTCCTTCGCCGCCTCGGTGTTCGACGGCACCTGTCCCGCCGACTCGTTGAACCTCGAGTTCTGCTGGTGCGAGGTGGCGAACTCGATGAACTTCCAGGCGGCTTCCTTGTTCTTGGAGCTCTTGAAGATCCCGAGCCCGTCGACCGGGTTGGACACCTGGACGCGCTTTCCGGAGGCGCCGACCGGCTGCGGAATGCCGCGGAACTTGTCGACGCCGAGCGCCTTCACGTGGTCCTGGTAGGAGCCCAGGTTGTGGTTGAGCATGCCGATCGTGCCCGAGTCCCACTGGGCGACCATCTTGGCGAAGTCGTTGTTCACGTCGGCGGCCGGCGTGACCTTCTTGAAGAGGCCCGCGTACTTCTCCAGCGCCTCGACGTTCTTCGGGGCGTTGACGGTGGTCGTCTTCTTGCCGGCGTCCCAGAACGAGGTGATGCCGGACTGCCCGTACATCGCGTCGAGCGCCTGGGCGACGGAGCCGGAGCCGCCGCGGATGGTGTAGCCGAACTCGTTCTTGTCCGCGTTGGTGAGCTTGTCGGCGGCCTTGTAGAAGGCGTCCCAGGACGTCGGCGCCTCCAGGCCGGCCTTGTCGAACAGGTCGGTGCGGTAGTAGAGGACGCCGTTGTTGGCCGAGGTCGGCACCGAGTACAGCCGGCCGTCGCCGCCGCCGGCGGCCCGCAGGGACTCGATCATGTCCTTGTTGACCCTGCCGTTCAGGGACGACCCGGTGAGCCGGTTGTCCAGCGGCTCGAGGGCCTTCTGGGCGGAGAACCCGGCGAGCATCGCCGCGCCGACACCGCCGACGTCCGGCAGGCCGCCGCCCTGGATGGCCGTGTCGACCTTCGACTGGTACTCGGTGGCGGCGATCCCGACGTACTCGACGTCGATGTCCGGGTTCGCCTTCTCGAAGTCGGCGATGATCTCCTTCCAGACGGCCGTACGGATACCGCCGTTGTTGTCCCAGAAGACGATCTTCCCCTTGCCGCTGCCCTCGGCACCCTTGTCGCCGCCCGCCCCGCTGCCGTCGTCACCGCAGGCGGTGGCGGTCAGCGCGAGAACGGCCCCCAGGGCGACGGCGGCGGTCGTCCGGCGCCTGCCTGTGCTTTTGCTGCTGCGCATGCTGATCTTCATTGGTCGGCTCTCTTCTTCTGGATCCAACGAAAGAGGTGAACGTGCTGAAAGCGTGGGGGGGTCAGTGGGTGCCGATCTGCTTCTGCGGGCCGGAGAAGCGCTTCACCAGCGCGGGCACGGCCGCCGCCGGGTCGAGCCGGTAGGCGTAGAAGTCACGCGGGTCGAAGGCGGTGCCCCACTCGTCGTGGCGGCCCGTGGTGTTGCGCAGGATCGACCCGCGCTCCACCAGCTCCGCGGTGGCGTCGGCCTGGTACGGGTGCTGGACGTCCCGGTAGTAGCTGTTCTCGATGACCATCTTCGTGGCGCCGCGCGACCAGTTCCCGTACGTCCACACGGGGTCGCCCGGATCGGCCTGCGCCGTCAGGTAGTTGTTGTACAGGTGCGCGTAGGCGGCGTTGTCCACGGAGGGGTTGCGCTGCTTGGTGCCCGCGAACCAGTTGTGGTCGATGGTGATCTGCGTCCTGACGTTCTTCGTCCAGCCCAGACCGAACGTCTTGTTGTTGTTCTCGAACCGGTTGTACGACACGGTCACGTACTCGCTGTCCTTGCGGACGTCCAGCTGCCCGTCGCAGATGTTCGAGAAGCGGTTGTGATCGACCCACACGTGGTGGACGGTGTCCATCTGGATGCCGTCGAAGTCGGTGTCCTTGCAGTCCCAGTTCCCCGCGACCGCCGAGTCGCGGATCGTCAGGTTGCGGATGATGACGTTGTGCGTGCCGGGCTTCAGGTTCAGCTCGCCGTGGACGATCTCGCCGGTGTCGCCCACCCCGGTGATCGTCTTGTTCGAGGCGACGACGATCTCCGCCCCGAAGGGCTCGACGTCGATCGCACCCGCGACCCGGATGACGTACGGCTCCTCGGCCGCCGCGTACTTCGCCAGCGCGGCCTGGTCGGTGACGGTGACGACCCTGCCGCCCGCACCGCCGGTGGTGCCGCCGGCGAGGGAGGCGAAGCCGTGCGGCCGGTCGTCCAGGTGCGGGTTGCCGGCCGCCTGCCCGCCCGGTGGAGCGGCGGCGTGCGTCTCCCCGGCCGTGCCGAGGGCCAGGGCCGTGACCAGGCCCAGGACCGCGGCGAGGGTGCGGCCGGCGCCCGGCAAGCGCTTGCTACGGAGGTGCGTCATTGCGACTCCCAACAGGCCTGTGAATGAGGCGGGTTACTGGGGGGTGATCCGGAACTGCGTGAACTCGGCGGCACCGGCGTGTCCCTGGCCGGCGGGCGCGAGCGCGAACAGGCCGAGCAGGGCGCCGACCCAGCGCCAGGGGGTGGCGGCGAAGACCTGGCCGGTGGGCCGCGGGCCGTCGCCGAGGTCGTAGGAGAAGCGGCAGCGCGCCCCGGGAGCGGTCTCGATCCGCAGCCGTACCCGTCCCCGGGGTGCGGGCCGGGGGTGGTCGGCGTCCCGCTCGGCGTCCGCCACCGACTCGGCGAACCGGTGCACCAGGTGCGCCACCCCGTCCGCGTCCCGCTCCAGCCCGATCCAGCGGTAGGCGTCGCCGAGCACCGCGAGCCCGGCCCGGGCGCCCGGCTCCTCGCTGTCCAGGCGCAGCTCCACCTCGACGGCCGACGGCATGCCGGGCAGCCGCTGCGTGAGGATGTTCGGCAGTTTGCGCAGGTCGTGCGCGTCGGCCGAGCGGACGCAGGTGAGCCGCAGCCCGTCCTCGGAGTGCTGGGTGGCCCAGCCGTCGCGGGGGTTGGCCGTCCACGACCACTGGCGGCCGAACCGTCCGCCGGGAAAGTCGTCGTCGGTCGCGGGCGCGGCGGCGGGCTGCGGCGGCAGGGCGGGGCGCCGGTACTCGGTGACCGGGGCGCCTTCGTCGCCCAGCACGGGCCATCCGTCCGACCCCCACCGCATCGGCTGGAGGTGGACCACTCGCCCGTACGCACCGCGCTGCTGGAAGTGCAGGAACCAGTCCTCCCCCGCGGCGGTCCGCACCCAGCCGCCCTGGTGGGGGCCGTTGACGTCGGTGTCCTTCTGCTCGAGGACGACCTTCTCCTCGTAGGGCCCGAAGAAGTCGCGGGAGCGGAAGGCGCCCTGCCAGCCGGTCTCCACCGAGCCGGCGGGGGCCAGGATCCAGAACCAGCCGTCGTGCCGGTAGACCTTGGGGCCCTCCAGGGTGAACCAGCCGGGGAGGCGGTCCGCGTTGACGATCACCTTGCCCTCGTCCAGGAGCCCGGTGCCGTCGGGGCGCATGCGGTGGCCGGTGAGGCGGTTCTTGATCCCGGAGCGGGACCGGGCCCAGGCGTGCACCAGGTAGGCCTCGCCGGTCTCCTCGTCCCACAGCGGGCAGGCGTCGATCAGGCCCTTGCCCGCCTTGACCAGGTGGGGCGCGGTCCACGGGCCCCGGATCTCGGGGGCGTTGACCTGGAAGACGCCGTGGTCGGGGTCGCCCCAGAAGATCCAGAAGCGGTCGTCGTGGTGGCGCAGGGACGGCGCCCAGACCCCGCAGTCGTGACGGGGCGTCGCGAACGCCTCCGCCGGTTCCAGGCGGGTCAGGGCGTGGCCGACCAGGGTCCAGTTGACCAGGTCGCGGGAGTGCAGCAGCGGCAGCCCGGGGACGCGGCCGAAGCTGGAGGCCGTCAGGTAGAAGTCGTCGCCGACGCGGACGACGTCCGGGTCGGACCAGTCCGCGTTCAGGACGGGGTTCGTGTAGGTGGGCGCGGCCTCGGAGGTCACGGGCTCACCGCCTTTCGTACGAGGGTTGCGGCGCCGTCGGCGTCGAGGCGGCCGTCGGCGACGACGGTGACGATCCGGCGGACGAGGGTGTCGTCGGGGGCGACCACCAGCCGTTCGTCGTGGGCCAGGGAGGAGCCGACGCCCGGATACTCCTCGGTGCGCACGAACCACGGATCGCGCCGGGTCCGCTCGGTGGCACCGGCGAACACCAGCGTCCAGGTGTCGCCGGCCAGGGCCAGCCAGTCGGCGCGGGCGCCGTGCACCTCCGGCTCGCCCTCGCGGTCGGCGGTGAAGACGCGCGGGGCCGCGCTCTCCTTGCGGGCCCGCCAGAAGAAGCCGCCGTAGGCCGCGCCGGGGCGCCCGTTGGTGGCGGGGCTGCCGATGGTGAGCGGGTCGGGGGTGACGTTGGTGAGGGAGAAGGTGAAGTCCAGCGCCCACGCGGTGGCGGTCAGCTCGGTGGCCGCGACCGTACGGCGCTCGCGCAGCAGCTCGGTGCCGGCGGCGACCCAGCGCAGCTCCTCGACGAAACCGTCGGGGTCGCGGAGCTGGAACGCGGCATGCCGCTGGGCACCGTGGTTGTCCAGCTCGGTCGGACCCTGGTCGCGGACGTAGGTGCGCCCGCCCCAGAAGTTGTGGCCCTCGACGTCGGGAACGGCGACACCGACGCCGAGGTGATGGAGGTGGTCGGCGGGGCTGAACTCGGTGACAGCGGTGCCGGCCAGGGTGGTGACGGGGTGCAGGTAGGGGCGCGGGGAGAGCCGGGGCGCCAGCTCGGGCCGGGTGACGTACCGGCCCACGGGGCGGCCCGCCACGCGCAGCACCGGGGAGTCGGTGCCGGTCATCGGGTGCTCACCTCTTTCAGCGGGTGCTCCGTGCGCGGTGCCCAGGGGGCACCCAGTTCGGAGTACAGGGAGAGGGTGTCGGCTGCGGCGGCAACGAGTGAGTCGATGCCGGGGACCACGCGACGGTTCTCGCCGGCCACGCGGTGCCAGGCGGCGGCGGGCAGCGGGGCGGGGTCGGGAGCCCGGCGGATCGCCTCCACGACCTTCATGAAGGCGCCCGTCCCGTCCGGCGGGACCAGCAGCGCGGCGCCGGTGGTGAGGTGGTCGACCAGGTTCTCCAGCAGGTCGGTGCGGCCGTGGTCGTACTCCTCGGGGCCGTGGTCGGCGCGCTGGAGCAGGACGCGGTCCTGCTTGTACCAGAAGGTGATGCGGCCGCTGCTGCCGTGCACCAGGACGTACGGCTCGTCGGCCCGCTCCGCGCACAGGGTCGCGGCGACGGTGACACGGTGGCCGTGGGCGGTGGTGATCCGTACGCAGGACGTGTCGTCGGCCTCGATGTCGTTGGCGTGGCTCAGCTCGGTCTCGATGTCCGTGACGTCCTCGGCGCGGGTGCTGCCGCCGAGCGCGAGGGCGGTGGCGACGGCGTGCGCGAGGGGGTTGGTCAGCGCGCCGTCGATCACGTCGACGCCGTCCATCCGCCGCCGGCCCGACCAGGGTGCCCGGCGGAAGTAGGCCTCGTCGCGCACCCAGGCGCCGGCCCCGCCGATGCCCATCACGTCGCCGACCGCGCCCTGGGCGACCAGCTCGCGGATGGCGGGCACCGCGTGCGAGCCCAGCGACTGGAACCCGACCTGGCAGGCGACGCCGGCCTCGGCGACCCCGTCGGCCATGCGCCGGAACTCGGCGTACGACGGTGCCGGGGGCTTCTCGAGGAGCAGGTGCACGCCCCGGCGGGCGGCGGTCAGCGCGAGGTCGGTGTGGGTCGGGATCGGCGTGCAGATCACGGCGATCCGGGCGCCGGTGGAGTCGAGCAGGGCGCCGAAGTCGGCGGACTGCTCGGGGAGTTCGCCTCCGGCCTCTTCCTCGGTCAGCGGGGTGAGCTCGCAGATGCCGGCCAGGCGGACGAGGCCCGCCCGCTCCAGGCGGCGGATGTTGGCGACGTGCCAGCGGCCGTGGCCGCGGGCGCCGGCGAGGACGACGGGCAGGGGTGCGTTCACCGCAGCCTCCCCGCGCCCGCGCCCCTCGCCACCGCCCGGTCGGCCGCGGCGGCGCTGTCGACCGTGCCGTGCAGGACGGGCGTCCAGCCGACGTCGGCGGTCAGGTCGCGCTCGCTGCCCGAGTTGTAGGCGTTGTGGAGGGTGAGCAGGTCCACCGGGTAGCCGTTGAAGAGGCTGCCCTCGGCGTGCAGAGCGCTGCCGTTCCAGCTCTTGACCAGGTCGGCGGCCTCGACGTGGCCCGGCGTGGTGAAGGCGTTGTTCTGCGCGTATATGGCGGACTCGGTGGAGACGCCGAGGGAGTAGCGGTAGTCCGCGTCCCCCTCCTCGACGACGTACCGGTTGTTGTAGAGGTGCACCTGGCCGAAGCGGACGCGCGGGGCGCGCTGGGCGACTGACCGGAACTCGTTGTGGTGCAGGGTGACCCGGAGCTTTCCGCGGTCGCCGGTGACCGAGTCGCCGTTGCCGATGAGCATCGCCTTGTCGTGGTCGGCGAACCGGCTCCAGGAGACGGTGACCAGGTCGGAGCCGCCCGTGATGTCGAGCAGGCCGTCGTGGCGCAGGTAGTTGCGGGCGAAGTAGGTGGGCTCCTTCTCGTCCGGGTGGCCCTTGTCGCTCGCGGTGACGTGGTCGACCCAGACGTGGGTGGCGCCGTTCAGCCAGAGGTTGTCGTACGCCGTCTTCCAGTCGCCGAGGCCGCCGGTGTTGGGCTGCCAGACGGGGAAGCAGTCGTAGGCGTCGCGCAGTTCCAGGTTGCGGACGATGACGTTGTCCGCGTTCTTCACCTGGAGGCTCGCGCCCTTGAGGACGGCGTCGTCGCCGAGGCCGACGAGGGTGGTGTTCGAGCCGACGGGCAGCACGACCCGTTCGGCCTGCCGGGCGGCGGAGGCCTTGCGGGCCTCCTCCTGCGGGCCACTGGGTTTGGCCGCGCCCCAGGTGCGGGGGTCGTAGACGGCCAGGTACTTCTTCACGCCGTAGCCGTCGGTCGCGTAGTCGGCGCAGTCCAGCCGCCGCCCGTCGTCGTCGGTGTTGGCGTCGATGGTCCCGGCGACCCTGATGATCTTCGGGGTGTCGCTGCCTCCGTCGAGGGCGCGGACGAGTCCGGCCCGGTCGGTCACGGTGTACACGTGGGCGTCGTCGGCCGCGGCGCCTCCCGTGGTGCCGCCTTCCGCCGCGGCCCAGCCGTCGTGCGGGGCGAGGGTCTCGCGGCCGAGGTCACGGGTGTTGTCGTCGGCCTGGGCGGGGACGCAGAGCAGGGTCAGGAGTCCGGCGGCGACCGCCGCATGGCGCAGTCTCATCCCTTCACCGCCCCCGCGCTGAAGCCGGTGATCAGCCACTTCTGGATGAAGGCGAACACGATCACCACGGGGACGGCCGCGATGATGCCGCCGGCGGCGAGCGCGCCGAGGTCGACACTGTCCGCGCTCATCAGGGTGTTGAGGCCGACCGGGATGGTCTGCTTGCCCTGGTCGTTGAGGAACATCAGGGCGAACAGGAAGTGGTTCCAGGAGTGCACGAAGGCGAAGGAACCGACGGCGATCAGGCCCGGACGCAGCAGCGGCAGCACGACGATCCGGAAGGCCCGGAACCGGCCGCAGCCGTCGACCCAGGCGGCCTCCTCCAGGGAGTAGGGGACGTTCTTGATGAAGTTGCTGATCAGGATGATCGACAGCGGTAGCTGGAAGACCGTCTCGGCGATGATGACGCTGCCGAGCGAGTTGATCATCTGCAGTTCGGCGAAGATCTCGAACAGCGGGACCAGCAGCAGCGCGCCGGGCACGAACTGGGAGCAGAGCAGGCCCAGCATGAAGACCCGCTTGATCTTGAAGTCGAACCGGGCCAGGGCGTAGCCGCCGGCCAGGGCGACGAGCGTGGTCATCACCAGGGTGGCGAGACCGACCAGCACGCTGTTCTGGAAGAAGGTGCCGAAGCTGCGGTCGGTCCACACCTTCTCGAAGTGGTCGAAGGTCATCGGCCAGGGCACGAGCGAGGTCGAGCCGGCCGGGCGCAGCGCGAAGAGCAGGATCCAGTAGAAGGGGACGAGGGTGAAGATCAGGTAGATGCCGAGCGGCAGGTAGATCTGCCAGCGGGGCACCTCGTCCCAGGCCAGGCGCTTCTTGGTGTTCCGCGGCGGCGCGGGGGCGACCCGCGCGGGGGCGGGGGCGGCCACGGTGGCCTCCTTGGTGATCACTTGTTCTCGCCTCCGAACTTGCTCAGCCGCAGATAGACGATCGAGCAGAAGAGCAGAATCACGAACGCGACCGTGGTCAGGGCCGACGCGTAGCCGAAGTCGTGCGCGTCGACACTGGTGTTGGCGATGTACAGCGGCAGCGTCGTGGTCTCGCCCGCGGGTCCGCCGCCGGTCAGGGTGTAGAGCAGGTCGACGTTGTTGAACTCCCACACCGCACGCAGCAGCGTGGACAGGATGATGGCGTCCTTCAGGTGGGGCAGGGTGATGTGCCAGAACTGCTTGATCCGGCTGGCCCCGTCGACCTCGGCGGCCTCGTACAGGTCCTTAGAGACGGACTGGAGGTCGGCGAGGATGAGGATCGCGAAGAAGGGCACGCCGCGCCACAGGTCGGCGACGACCGCCGCGGAGAACACGGTGGAGGTGTCCGACAGCCAGCTGGTGCCGTACGAGCCGATGCCCATGTCTGCGAGGTAACGGGTGATGCCCGTCTGGGAGTTGTAGAGCAGCACCCAGATCGCCGAGGTCAGCACGCCGGAGACGGCCCACGGCGAGAAGACCATGGCGCGCCCGATGCCGCGGCCCACGAAGGTCTGGTTGACGATGAGCGCCAGCGCCAGACCGAAGAGCAGTTGCAGTCCGACCTCGACGAAGACCCACTTGGCGCTGAAGACGAGGGTGTCCCAGAAGACCGGGTCGTCGGTGAAGATCTTGACGAAGTTGTCGAAGCCCGCGAAGCCGTCCCGCCAGGGCTTGGTGGGGTTGTAGTGCTGCAGGCTGTAGTAGAAGACGCTGATGACCGGGTAGGCGATGAAGCCCAGCATCAGCAGGGCCGCCGGTCCGATCAGCAGGTACGGGAGCCTGCGCGGCGTGGCGGAGGCACGGCGCCGCCGGGGTGGCGCGGGCGGTTTCGCCACGGCTGCGGCTTGGGCCATGACAGTTCTCCGTTCTGGTACGTCGTGCGTTGTTCGTGCGGGGTGAAGCGCTTTCTAAGGGCGCGGGGTCCACGGCCGTTTCCGTGAACGTGGTGGGCTCCTTCAGCCCGCGTACGGGTCCTGCACCTTGCCCGGACGGGCCAGGAACTCGAAGTCGCAGCCGGTGTCGGCCTGGGTGATCTGTTCGTTGTAGAGGGCGCCGTAGCCGCGCTCGTAGCGGGCGGGCGGCGGTGTCCACTCGGCCCTGCGGCGCTCCAGCTCCTCGTCGTCCACGCCCAACTGGAGGGTGCGCGCCTCGACGTCGAGGGTGATCGGGTCGCCGGTGCGCACCAGGGCCAGCGGTCCGCCGACGTGCGACTCGGGCGCCACGTGCAGCACGCACGCGCCGTAACTCGTGCCGCTCATGCGGGCGTCGGAGATCCGGACCATGTCGCGCACGCCCTGCTTGAGCAGGTGGTCGGGGATGGGCAGCATCCCGTACTCGGGCATGCCCGGGCCGCCCTTGGGGCCGGCGCCCCGCAGCACCAGCACGCTGTCCGCGGTGATGTTCAGCGACGGGTCGTTGATGGTCCGCTGCATCGTCCGGTAGTCGTCGAAGACGACCGCCGGGCCGGTGTGCTTGAGCAGGTGCGGTTCGGCGGCGATGTGCTTGATGACGGCGCCGTCGGGGCAGAGGTTGCCGCGCAGGACGGCGACCCCGCCCTCGGGCGCCACGGGGTTGTCCCGGGGGCGGATGACGTCGTCGTGGTGGACGAGGGCGCCTTCCAGTTGTTCGCGCATCGTGTCGTGCGAGACGGTGGGCCTCTCCAGGTGGAGCAGGTCCGGGATGCGGGAGAGGAAGCCGGGCAGGCCGCCGGCGAAGTGGAAGTCCTCCATCAGGTACGTCTGTCCGCCGGGGCGGACGTTGGCCAGGACCGGGACGGTGCGGGCGATGCGGTCGAAGTCGTCGAGGGTGAGGGTGACGCCGGCGCGGCCCGCCATGGCGATCAGGTGGATGACGGCGTTGGTGGAGCCGCCGAGGCCGAGGACCGTGGTGACGGCGTCCTCGAAGGCGTCCGCGGTGAGGATGTCGCTGAGCTTGCGGTCCTTGTGGACGAGTTCGACGATGCGCAGCCCGGCCGCGGCGGCCATCCGGTCGTGCCCGGAGTCGACGGCCGGAATGCTGGAGGCGCCCGGGACCGTGACCCCGAGGGCCTCGGCGGCGGCGGTCAGCGTGGAGGCCGTGCCCATCGTCATGCAGTGGCCGGGCGAGCGCGCCAGGCCGCTCTCCAGCTCCTGCATCTCGCAGTCGCCGATGAGGCCGGCCCGCTTGTCGTCCCAGTACTTCCACATGTCAGTGCCGGAGCCGAGCGTCTCGCCGCGCCAGTGACCGGGGAGCATCGGCCCGGCGGGCACGAAGACCGCGGGCAGGTCCACCGAGGCGGCGCCCATGAGCAGGGCGGGGGTGGACTTGTCGCAGCCGCCCATCAGCACGGCGCCGTCGACCGGGTAGGAGCGCAGCAGCTCCTCGGTCTCCATGGCGAGCAGATTGCGGTAGAGCATCGGGGTCGGCTTCTGGAAGGTCTCGCTGAGCGTGGAGACCGGGAACTCCAGCGGGAAGCCGCCCGCCTGCCAGACCCCCCGCTTGACCGCCTGGGCGCGGTCGCGGAGGTGGACGTGGCAGGGGTTGATGTCGGACCAGGTGTTGAGGATGGCGATGACCGGCTTGCCGAGGTGTTCCTCGGGCAGGTAGCCGAGCTGGCGGGTGCGGGCGCGGTGGCTGAAGGAGCGCAGGCCGTCGGTGCCGTACCACTGGTGGCTGCGGAGGTCTTCGGGGCGCTTGCGGTCGGTCGTGCCGGTCATATCGACCACCCGGCGGCGATGGCGGCGACCTCGGCGCGCTCGCCCTCCGGCAGCGGCTTGCTCGGCGGGCGGACCTCCCTGCGGCACAGGCCCAGGGAGGCGAGGGCCTCCTTGACCACGGTGACGTTGTTGGCGGAGCCGTTGGCGGCGCGCAGCTCCTCGAAGCGGCGGATCTGCTCCCAGACCTTCATGGCGGCCGTGTAGTCGCCGGCCCGAAGGGCTTCGATCATGTTCAGCGAGACGGCCGGGGCGACGTTCACCAGCCCCGAGGTGAAGCCGGTGGCGCCCGCCGAGAAGTACGAGGGCGCGTAAGGCTCGGCCAGTCCCGCGACCCACACGAAGCGGTCGAGGCCGGCGTCGCGGGCGAAGGCGGCGAACCTGGCGGCGTCCGGGACGGCGTACTTCACGCCGATGACGTTGGGGCAGGCGTCGGCGAGTTCGGCGAGGCGGGCGCCGGTGAGCTGGGCGTTGCGGATGTAGGGCACGACGCCCAGCTCGGGCACGGCCTCGGCGACGGCGCGGTGGTAGTCGACCCAGCCGCCCTGGGAGACGTAGGGGTGGACGGGCTGGTGGACCATCACCATGGAGGCGCCGAGCTCGCGGGCGTGCCGCGCGGAGGCGACCGCGGTCGGCACGTCGTGCCCGACCCCGACCAGGATGTCCGCGCGGTCGCCGGCCTCCTCGACGGTCAGTTCGGTGACGAGGCGGCGCTCGGCCGGGGTGAGGGCGTAGAACTCGCCGGTGTTGCCGTTGGGGGTGAGGGTCGTGATGCCGCCGTCGAGGAGGCGACGCAGCAGGGCCCGGTAGGTGGCGGGGTCGACGCTGCCGTCCTCGGCGAACGGGGTCACCGGGATCGCCACCACGTCGGCCAGAGCCGCCCGCTGGGTCTCGAACGTCGTCGTCATGCCTGACCGTCCTCTTCCTGGGCTTCCCGGGCCTGTGTCGCCCGGACGTCCTGGTTCTCGGTTTCCGCGTGCGGGAAGGCCCGCTCGACGAACGACCCGATGTGCGCGTGCAGGGCGCGGGCGGCGCCGTCCGCGTCGCCGGCGAGGGCGAGGCGCAGGATCTCCTGGTGCTCGCGGGCCTCCCGCTCCCAGGAGGGGTCGGCGGCCCAGGCGACGGCGGAGACCAGCGCCGCCTGGTCGCGGACCTCGTCGAGCATCCGGGCGAGCAGCGGGTTGCCGCACGGTACGTACAGGGCGCGGTGGAACTCCCGGTTGGCGAGCGAGCGTTCGGCCGTGTCCGTGGCCTGGTCGGCCCGGGACAGCGCGTCGCGGGCGGCTTCCAGGGAGGCCCCGCGGCCGACCGCGCGCCTGAGCGCCTCGGGCTCCAGCAGCAGCCGCACGTCGTAGACCTCGCGCGCCATGTCCGCGTCCACCATGCGCACCGTGACGCCCTTGTACTGGCTCATCACGACCAGTCCGGTACCGGCCAGCGTCTTGAGCGCCTCGCGCACCGGTGTCTTGGACACACCGAACTGTGCGGCGAGGTCGGTCTCGACCAGAGCCTGACCGGGCGTCAGCCGGCCGGTGAGGATGCGGCGTTTGATCTCCTCCAGCACGTACTGCGTGCGGGAGGGGATCGGCGTGGGCACAGAGGTCATGCGCGCCTCTCGGAATCTCGCGTCGGATGCGCGGGCCGGATGCCGCGGACCCGGATCCGCTGGTACGGATCGGGCGTCTCGCGTATCTGATCTCACGTATCGCGTCTCATATATGACGTACGGAGTACGACGCGTTGAAGGTAGGAGGGGCGCTGGGCCGCGTCAATGGTTCTGACAAAGAAAGTTGAGGTTGTTGTGCCGCCGCTACACGGGCCGCGTCCAGCCCGGGTCGCGCCCGCTCAGTCCCACCGCCCGGTCCAGCAGCGGTGCGTCGGCGGGGACGGGGACGACCGGGCCGAACATGCCGGCGCCCCGGTCGGACTCCTCGGCGGCGGCGGAGAGGAGGCCGTACGACGTCTGGAGTGCGGCCGGATCGGGGTGGTAGTCCTGCCCGGTCGCGCGGGCCAGGTCCCAGCCGTGGATCACCAGCTCGTCGGCGGCCACGGCGCCGGCGACCGCGCCGGGCAGGTCGACACCGCCGGCCCGGGTCACGCCGGTCCAGGCCTCCGGGGCACGCCATGCCTCGGCGAGCTCGCCGAGCACCTTCAGGAGCTGCTCGCGCCAGCCGGGGCCGATGTCCGGCACGGTCGCTTCGGGGCTGGTGTCGGTGGTGACGCCCAGGTCCTTGCGGGCGGCGTCGCGGAAGGCGATGGCCAGGCCGGTCAGATGGCCGAGCAGGTTGCGCACGGCCAGGTCCGGGCACGGGGTCGGGTCCGCGAGCCGCGCGTCGCTCACGCCCTCGGCGAGGCGTGCCAGGATCCGCGTCTGCGGTCCGAGGTCGAGGGTGGGGGTGGGGGTGGGGGTGTCGTGGGTCATCGGTGGCTCCTTGTGGACGCGCGGCCGGCTCTCTGAGGAGGTGGACCGATCGCGGCAGCGAAACTCATCGGTCGCCGAGCCCGGCGCTGAGGCACCTGCCCGATGCCCGTCCACCCGCCTTAGATCCACGATGGCCAGGCATGACGTCAGAAACGACACCTACGAGCAAGAGCACGCGGGGGCCCTGGCCCGTGGCCCGCGTCCTGCGCGACCGCAACGCGGGCCTGTATCTCGCCGGGGTGGTGGTCTCCGGTTTCGGCACCTCGGCGCTGTGGCTGGCGTCCGGCGTGTGGGTGAAGGACCTCACCGGCTCGGACGGTCTCGCGGCCCTGTCCATGCTCGCGATGTGGGCGCCGACGCTGGTGGGTCCGGCGCTGGGCACGCTCGCCGACCGGGTCCGCCGCAAGCCGCTGCTGATCGCCACGAACCTGCTGCTGGCCGCCCTCCTGCTCTCCCTCTTCACCGTGGACTCGCCGGACGCGCTGTGGCTGCTGTTCGCGGTGCTGCTCGTGTACGGCGCGGCGGGCGTCGTCCACGACGCGGCCGAGTCGGCGCTCGTCGCCACCGCCGTCGACCCCCGCCTGCTCGGCGACTTCAACGGGCTGCGCATGACCGCGAGCGAGGGCATGAAGCTCGTGGCGCCGCTGGCGGGGGCGGGCGTCTACGCGGCGTACGGCGGCGCGAGCGTGGCGGCGCTGGACGCGGTGACGTTCGTGCTGGCCACCGGGTTGTACACCGCTCTGCGGGTGCGGGAGGCACCGCCTCGGCGGCCCGTGGTGAACTGGCGGCGGCGGACGGCCGAGGGCGCCCGGTACCTGTGGGGGCATCCACACCTGCGTCCGCTCGTCCTCGCGGGCGGCGCCACGATGCTGTGCGCGGGCGTCAACGGCGCCACGGCCTACGCCGTCGTGGACGCCCTCGGGCACTCCCCGGCGTACGCCGGTGCGCTGTACGCCGTCCAGGGCGCCGGGTCGGTGGTGGTCGGGCTGCTGGCCGGACCGGCCCTGCGGCGGCTGGGCGGGCGGCGGTTCGCCGCGGCCGGGATCGCGCTGCTGGCCGTGGCGGTGACGGTGCGGGCCGCTCCGTACGACGCGGTGGCGATGGCGTCCAGCGCGGCGATCGGGGCGGGGCTGCCCGCGGTGCTGATCGCCGCCCTGACCGCCGTACAGCACGAGACGCCGGAGCGGCTGCTGGGCCGGGTCACCGCGACGGCCAACTCCCTGGTCTTCACGCCGAACGTGGTCGGACTGGCCGCGGGCGCGGCCCTGGTGGAACTGGCCGACCTCCGCCTGCTGCTGGCCGCTCTGGGCGCCGCGCTGCTGGCGACGGCGGTACCGCTCGCCCGGCGACCGGCGCGCGCCGACGGCATCGCCTCCGGGGCGCCGTCCACCACCGACCCGGCATGACACGCCCGGGAGGCACCGCACGCACCTCACCAGGTCCACCGCACCGCGCTCACCGCCCCGCGAGTGCCGACCGCACCTCCTCCAGGTCCCCGTCCGTCGCCAACCCGGCGTGGTACAGCCGCAGTTCCGTGGCGCCCAGCTCGCACGCGCGGGCCGCGTCCGCGGCGAGCGTGTGCGGGCTGCCGCCCATGCCGGAGACCACGGTCAGGTTGGCGGCGAGGACGGCCCCGGCGCGGCCCTGCTCGGCGAACGGCGCCAGCAGGCCCGCGCCGCCCGTGCAGGGCACGACCACGCCGTCCGCGACGGACAGGACGTGCGCGGGGTCGACACCCGCGTTGGCGCCGCAGTGGTAGGACACCGGGTCGGCGTGCAGCAGGACCTGGAAGCCGTCGGGCGCGGCGGCGCGGACGGCCGCGACCGCGGTCTCCTGGAGGGTACGGGCGGTTTCGTCCCGCCACGCGCGCGTGGCGTTCGCCGGCGCCTCGCCCAGCAGCTTCTCGACGCCCGCCCAGCCTCCGTCGGACGGCACCGCGCCCCGCCACACCGGCTCCAGCGCGGCACGTACGGCGGCGGCCAGGGCGTCGGGGTCGAGGCCCTGGCCGCCGTACCCCTCCCGGCAGTGGGGGCAGAAGCACAGCGACATCAGGTACTGCCCGGCGTCCCCGAGGGCGACCGGGCCGGTCTTGTCGTGGGCGTGCAGGTGGGCGAGCCCGTACCAGCCCAGGGACTCCAGCTCGGTGCCCCGGGCCCCGGGCCGCACGGCCGCCTCGGCGGCCAGGTCGGTCAGGTACGCGCGCGTGGCGGGCTGCGCGATGCACGGCGCCCAGGGGTAGCGGTCGCCGTAGGCGTTGACGACGGAGGTGTGGGGGTGCTCGGCGCCGAGGCGGGAGTTGTGGGCGAGGACGACCCAGGTGTGCACCTCCAGGCCCGCGTCCGCGAGGGCGGTGGCGGCCTCGCCCCAGGCGTCGCCGGGCGCCCAGTCACCGGCCTCGTACGGGCGCAGGTCCCGGCCCTGCCAGCGGGCGTCCGGCGGGTAGAGGACGGCGGCGTACTCGGCGGTGACGACGCGGTGGCGCGGGTGTCGGGGGGTGAGGGCCCGGGTGGAGTGGTAGGCGGCGGCCAGCGTCACCTGTTCCACGCCGGTGCCCGCGACGAACCCGGCCGCTCCCGGGTCCCCGTTGACGTCCCAGGGGTAGACGAACGCCGAGGCCTTC
The DNA here is from genome assembly GCF_031845825.1 of Streptomyces lancefieldiae. Classification (NCBI taxonomy): domain Bacteria; kingdom Bacillati; phylum Actinomycetota; class Actinomycetes; order Kitasatosporales; family Streptomycetaceae; genus Streptomyces; species Streptomyces lancefieldiae. Next base: position 118,814 of record NZ_JAVRFH010000008.1, read on the forward strand.
ACTCGCCCTCCTCCCCGCCCTCGTCGTCGAGCAGCGCGTAACCCCGCTCGATCACCTGGGCGAGCTGCTTGACATGGTCGTCGGTCGGCTCCTGCAACGGCGGCCGCACCTCCCCCACGTCCAGGCCGCCCAGCCGTACGCCCGCCTTGACCAGGGCGACGGCGTACCCGCGGCCCTGGGCGCGCAGTTCGACGAACGGACGGTAGAAGCCGTCCAGCAGACGGTGCACGAGGGCCTCGTCACCCGAGCGGAGCGCCCGGTGGAAGGCGAGGGCGATCTCGGGGGCGAAGCAGAACACGGCGGACGAGTACAGGGTGACGCCGAGGGCCCGGTAGGCGAGCTGGGTCTGCTCGGCGGTCGGCAGCCCGTTGAAGTAGAGGAAGTCGCCCAGGGCCTCGGTGCGCACCGCGCTGACGACCCGCTGCATGAGGTCGAGGTCGCCGAGCCCGTCCTTGAGGCCGATGATCCCGTCCGTGCGGGCCAGTTCGACCACGCTGCGAGGCGTGAACACGGCGTTGTCGCGCTGGTAGACGATCACGGGCAGCGAGGTCGCCGCGGCCACGTCCCGGTAGTGCCGCAGCAGCCCCTCCTGTCCGGCGAGCACCAGGTACGGCGGCATGGCGAGCAGGCCGTCGGCCCCGGCCTCCTCGGCGAGGCGCGCGTAGCGCACGGCGAGGGCGGTGCCGTAGCCCGCGCCCGCCACCACGGGCACCCGCCCGGCGGTCTCCTCCACGGCCGCCCGCACGCAGGCCTGGAACTCCTCGGGGGTGAGCGCGTGGAACTCGCCGGTGCCGCAGCAGGCGAACACGGCGGCGGCCCCGGCGTCGACCCCGCGGCGCACATGCGCGCGGTAGACGGCGAGGTCGACCTCGCCGTCGGGCGCGTACGCCGTGACGGGGAAGAACAACGGCCCGCTGGGCACGGTGAGCCGGGCGGCGAGAGGGGCTGAGGTCACGGGCGCTCCCCATTCCATATCCATGATCTGCGTCTATATTTCTGAACGCGTCCACGCTAAGCCGCCCCGCGAACACCGTCAAGCAGGCCACCTCTTGACGGGTGACCACCGGTTCTTTAGCGTGTCCACGCATATGAACGCCAAGCGCTCATACGCACGGCTGCCGATTCAGGAGACCCTAGGAGTCCCGAGGATGCCCGCTCCACGCACCGTCCTGCTCACCGGCGCCGCCGGCGGCCTCGGCACCCTGATGCGGGACCTGCTCCCCGACCACGGCTACCGGCTGCGCCTGCTCGACCTGCGCCCGATCGAGGGCGAGCCGGACGCGATCGTCGCCGACCTCGCCGACCGGGAGGCCGTGCGCGAGGCGGTCCGGGGCGTCGACGCGATCATCCACCTGGCGGGCATCTCCCTGGAAGCCCCGTTCGAGAAGATCCTCAGGGCCAACATCGAGGGCACGTACAACCTGTACGAGGCCGCCCGCGAGGAGGGGGTCGGGCGCGTCGTCTTCGCCTCCTCCAACCACGCCGTCGGCTACACCCCGCGCCCGCAGGGCGACGACCCCCTCATCCCGACCGACACCCCGCGCCGCCCGGACACCTTCTACGGCCTGTCCAAGTGCTTCGGCGAGGACCTCGCCCAGCTCTACTGGGACAAGCACGGCATGGAGACCGTCTCCGTCCGCATCGGCTCCTGCTTCCCCGAGCCGACCAGCGTGCGCATGCTCTCGGTGTGGATGAGCCCCGCCGACGGCGCCCGCCTCTTCCACGCTGCCCTCACCGCCGAGAACGTCGGGCACACCGTGGTCCACGGCTCCTCCGCCAACACGCGCCTGTGGTGGGACCTGACCTCCGCGCGGGCGCTGGGTTACGAGCCGCAGGACGACTCCGAGCCGTACGCCGAGAAGCTCGTCGCCGAACAGGGCGAACTCGACCCGGACAACCCGGCGCACGCCTGCCTGGGCGGCCACTTCGTGACCGACCCGCCGATCTGGCCGTACTGACCGGAACTCATCGCGCGAAGAGGCGGACGGGCACCAAACGGGCCCGTCCGCTTCCACATGCGGGCACACACGCTGCCCGTTCTCACCCCGCCCCCCGCTGCGGCCCAGGTCCGAGACGGGCACCCGACGGCCGGAACGGGCCCAAACGGGCAGCATCGGGTCCGCAACAGGCCTGGTCAGTGCCGCGCGCCCGCTGTAGAACTTCCCCCAAGGGCGACACGGGCCCGAACGGGCAACAAGGCGGTGAGGCAGGTGTTCGACATGGGCGCACGGACGGCGGAAGAGCGCCAACGCGAGATCGTGCGGATCGCCCGCGCCGCCGGCTCGGTCGACGTCACCGCGCTCGCCGCCGACCTGGGCGTCGCCAAGGAGACCGTACGGCGGGATCTGCGCGCCCTGGAGGACCACGGCCTGGTCCGCCGCACCCACGGCGGCGCCTACCCCGTGGAGAGCGCCGGGTTCGAGACCACGCTCGCCTTCCGCGCCACCAGCCACGTCCCCGAGAAACGCCGGGTCGCCACCGCCGCGGCCGAACTGCTCGGCGACGCGGAGACGGTCTTCGTCGACGAGGGCTTCACCCCCCGGCTCATCGCCGAGGCCCTTCCCCGGGACCGGCCGCTGACCGTGGTCACCGCGTCCCTGCCCGTCGCCGGCGCGCTGGCCGAGGCCGGTGACACCTCCGTCCTGCTGCTCGGCGGCCGGGTCCGCCCGGGCACGCTCGCCACCGTCGACCACTGGACGACGAAGATGCTGGCCGGATTCGTCATCGACCTGGCGTACATCGGCGCCAACGGCATCTCCCGCGAACACGGCCTCACCACGCCCGACCCGGCCGTCAGCGAGGTCAAGACACAGGCGGTCCGGGCCGCGCGCCGCACGGTGTTCGCCGGGACGCACACCAAGTTCGGGGCGGTCAGCTTCTGCCGGTTCGCGGAGATCGGCTCCCTGGAGGCGATCGTCACCAGCACGCTGCTGCCCGCGGCCGAGGCCCACCGCTACTCACTGCTCGGGCCGCAGGTCATCCGCGTCTGAAAACCCACGCACGTCCCCGCAGGGCACCCTCACGCCCCGCGCTGCCCCATACCTCCCCATATGTTCAGGAGCGATCCATGCGAACCCAGAGCCGACGGAGGCCGCGAGCCACGCTCGCCATGGCCGCCGCAGGGACGCTGCTCGCCCCGCTGCTCTCCGGCTGCTGGGTCGGGGCGGGCGGAGCCGGATCCGGCGGCAACTCCCTCAACGTCCTGATGGTCAACAACCCCCAGATGGTCGAGCTGCAGAAGCTCACCGCGGACCACTTCACCGAGGAGACCGGCATCAAGGTGAACTTCACCGTCCTGCCGGAGAACGACGTCCGCGACAAGATCAGCCAGGACTTCGCCAACCAGGCCGGCCAGTACGACGTCGCCACCCTCTCCAACTACGAGATACCGATCTACGCCCGCAACGAGTGGCTGCACGAGATGGGCTCCTACGTCGCCGAGGACCCCGCGTACGACGAGAAGGACATCCTGGGGCCGATGCGCGAGTCCCTCACCGGCGACGACGGCAAGCTCTACGGCCAGCCCTTCTACGGCGAGTCGTCCTTCCTGATGTACCGCAAGGACCTGTTCGCCGAACACGGCCTGACGATGCCCGAGCACCCCACCTGGACCCAGGTGGCCGGCCTCGCCGAGCAGCTCGACGGCGCCGAGCCCGGCATGAAGGGCATCTGCCTGCGCGGACTGCCCGGCTGGGGCGAGCTGATGGCACCCCTGACGACGGTCGTGAACACCTTCGGCGGCACCTGGTTCGACCAGGACTGGCAGGCCCGGCTCGACTCGCCCGAGTGGGAGAAGGCGACGAAGTTCTACGTCGACCTCGTCCGCGAGCACGGCCAGTCCGGCGCCGCCCAGTCCGGCTTCGCCGAGTGCCTGAACAACATGACCCAGGGCAAGGTCGCCATGTGGTACGACGCCACCTCCGCGGCCGGCTCCCTGGACTCGGCCAAGTCCCCGGTCAAGGGCAAGGTCGGCTACGCGCCGGCCCCCGTGGAGAAGACGGACGGCTCCGGCTGGCTCTACACCTGGGCCTGGGGCATCCAGAAGGCCTCCCGCAACGCCGACAAGGCCTGGAAGTTCGTCTCCTGGGCGTCCAGCAAGGAGTACGAGCAGCTCGTGGGCGACGAGATCGGCTGGTCCAACGTCCCGGCCGGCAAGCGCGCCTCGACGTACGAGAACCCGGCCTACCGCGAGGAGGCCGCCGCCTTCCAGGAGATGACCAGGGAGGCCATCGAGGGCGCCAGGCCCAAGGACCCCGGCGTGCAGCCGCGCCCCGCGCCCGGCATCCAGTTCGTCGGCATCCCCGAGTTCACCGACCTCGGCACCAAGGTCTCCCAGGAGATCAGCGCGGCCATCGCCGGACGCCAGTCCGTCGAGGAGGCCCTGAAGAAGTCCCAGCAGCTCGCCGAGAAGATCTCCGAGGAGTACGAGGGACGATGACCGCCACGACAACGGCCCCCTCGGCCGCCCCCGACCACGTCCGCCCCGCCGTCCGCCCGCCGTCCTCCCGGCTGCGCGCCTGGGCCACCCGGGCCCCCCTCCTCCCCGCCCTGATCTTCATGATCGCGGTCACCCAGCTGCCCTTCGTGGCCACGCTGGTGATCTCCTTCTTCGACTGGAACGCCCTCTACCCCGACGCCCGTCACTTCACCGGCTTCGCCAACTACGGCGACGTCCTCACCGACCCGGACCTGCGCAAGTCGGTGTGGACGACGATCCTGCTGACGGTCGCGGTGGTCCTCGCCAGCCTGGTCCTGGGCCTCGCGCTCGCGCTGCTGCTGGACCGCCGGTTCAAGGGCCGGGGCGTGGTCCGCACCCTGCTGATCGCCCCGTTCCTGGTCGTCCCCGTGGCCGCCGCCCTGCTCTGGAAGCACGTCCTCTACAACCCCGAATACGGCCTGCTCAACGGCCTGTTGCACTACGTCGGCGGACCGCAGCCGGACTGGATCTCGAACACCCCGCTGCTCGCCGTCGAGGCGTCACTGGTCTGGCAGTGGACACCGTTCATGATGCTGATCCTGCTGGCCGGCCTGCAGAGCCGGGACCAGCAGCAGATCGAGGCCGCCCGGGTGGACGGCGCGAGCGACTGGCAGATCTTCGTCCACCTCACCCTCCCCCACCTGCGCCGCTACCTGGAACTCGGCGCCCTGCTGGGGTCGATCTACATCGTCCAGAACTTCGACGCGGTCTTCACCCTCACGTCCGGCGGCCTGGGCACGGCCAACCTGCCCTACACCGTCTACCAGAGCTTCTACCAGGCCCACGAGAACGGCCTCGCCTCGGCCGCGGGCGTCCTGGTCGTCATCGGCTCGATCATCATCGCGACCTTCGCCCTGCGCGTGGTCTCGTCCCTGTTCCGCGAGGAGGTGTCCCGCGCATGAGCACCGCGGCCGCTGTACGAGTCCGCCGCAAGGGCGGTGCCGGTCTGGGCCTGGTGGCCTGGCTGGCCGGAATCGTCTTCTTCCTGCCCATCGCGTGGATGGCCCTGACCTCCTTCCACTCGGAGGAGGACGCCGCCACCAACCCGCCGTCCTTCGCGGCGTCCCTGACGCTGGACGGCTACCGCGAGTTCTTCGGCGCGGGCGGCGGCGCGAGCCCCTGGCCGGCCCTGATCAACTCGGCGGTGGCGTCGGTCGCCTCGACCCTGTTCGTCCTGGTCCTGGCCCTCCCCGCCGCGTACGCGCTCTCCATCCGCCCGGTGAAGAAGTGGACGGACGTCCTCTTCTTCTTCCTGTCCACCAAGATGCTGCCGGTGGTGGCGGGCCTGCTGCCGATCTACCTGTTCGCCAAGAACACGGACATGCTCGACAACATCTGGCTGCTGGTCATCCTCTACACCTCCATGAACCTGCCGATCGCGGTGTGGATGATGCAGTCCTTCCTCGCCGAGGTCCCGGTCGCGATCATCGAGGCGGCACGGGTGGACGGCGCGAGGCTGCCGACGATCCTGGCCCGGGTGGTCGCCCCGATCGCCCTCCCCGGCATCGCCGCGACGTCGCTCATCTGCTTCATCTTCAGCTGGAACGAGCTGCTCTTCGCCCGGGTGCTGACGGGTGTGGTCGCCGAGACCGCCCCCGTCTTCCTGACCGGTTTCATCACCAGCCAGGGCCTCTTCCTGGCCAAGGTGTGCGCCGCGTCGCTCGTCATCTCCCTGCCGGTGCTCGCCGCGGGGTTCGCCGCCCAGGACAAACTGGTCCAGGGCCTGTCGCTTGGAGCCGTGAAATGAAGGCCGCCGTCATCGAGTCCGTGGGCCGCGCCGTCGTCACCGAGGTCCCGGACCCGACGCCAGGGCCGCGCGAGGTCGTCGTCGAGGTCGCCGCCTGCGGCCTGTGCGGCACCGACCTGCACATCCTCCAGGGCGAGTTCGCGCCCAAGCTCCCGATCACGCCCGGCCACGAGTTCGCCGGCGCGGTGGTCGGCGTCGGCGCCCAGGTCACCGAGGTGTCCGTCGGCGACCGGGTCGCCGTGGACCCCTCCCTCTACTGCTACGAGTGCCGCTACTGCCGCACCGGCCACAACAACCTCTGCGAACGCTGGGCGGCCATCGGCGTCACGACGGCGGGCGGCGCGGCGCAGTACGCGGTGGCCCCGGTGGCGAACTGCGTGAAGCTGCCCGAGCACGTCCGCACCCAGGACGCGGCCCTGATCGAACCGCTCTCCTGCGCGGTCCGCGGCTACGACGTCCTCCAGTCCCGCCTCGGCGCCCACGTCCTGATCTACGGCTCCGGCACGATGGGCCTGATGATGCTGGAGCTGGCCAAGCGGACCGGCGCGGCCGTAGTCGACATGGTCGACGTGAACCCGGCGCGCCTGGAGACGGCCCGCCGCCTCGGTGTCTCGGCGTCGGCCGCGAACCCGGACGAGCTGGACCGACCCCAGGGCTGGGACCTCGTCATCGACGCCACGGGCAACGCGGCGGCGATCCAGGACGGCCTGGAGCGGGTCGCCAAGGCGGGCACGTTCCTCCAGTTCGGCGTCGCCGACTACGCGACGCGCGTGCAGATCGACCCGTACCGCATCTACAACCAGGAAATCACCATCACGGGCTCGATGGCGGTCCTGCACAGCTACGAACGCGCGGCCGAACTCTTCGCGAACGGCGTCCTGGACCCCGACGTCTTCATCAGCGACCGCATCCCCCTGGACCGCTACCCCGAGGCGCTGGAGCAGTTCGCGGCGGGGGTGGGACGGAAGATCGTGGTGGTGCCGTAGCCGTTCGGCCCGTCCGGCGTTCGAGGACGAGGCCGTTCGGGCCGAAACGGGAGGTCCGGGGGCACAGCGGGGCACAGCCCCCAGGGACGGGAACGGGAAGGGGCGGCGGGGCGAAACGCACCCGCCCCCGATTGCCCCCCGGGTAAGGGAACGGTAAAACGCCCTCGCTCGTTCACCCGGCATGACAGCTATGACCCCCGGCTCGAACATCCCCCTCTCCGCCGCCCGCGTGACGGTGGACGTCGCCGCGCCCGTGCGGCTCGACGTATCGGGCCTGCTGCTCACCGCCGACGGCAAGGTGCGCTCCGACGACGACTTCATCTTCTACAACCAGCCCTCCGGCCAGGGCGTGACCTACCGCTCCGGCGGCGGCACCGCCCCGGACGCGATCGTGGTCGACACCGCCGCCGTCCCGCCGGGCATCGAGAAGATCGTCGTCACCGCCAGCCCGGACGCCGCCGGCCAGACCTTCCAGGGCATCGAGCCGACCGCCACCATCCGCAACGCGGACGACAACTCCGTCCTCGCCACCTTCACGCCCCCGCAGCTCGGCACCGAGACGGCGCTGGTGATCGTCGAGGTCTACCTGCGCAACGGCGCCTGGAAGGCCCGCGCGGTCGGCCAGGGCTACGCCAACGGCCTCGCCGGCATCGCGACGGACTTCGGCGTCTCCGTCGAGGAGCCGGCCGCCCCGGCCCAGCCGGTGGCCCCGCCGCAGCCCCAGGCGGCCACCCCGCCGCCCCCGCCGGCCGCCGCGCCCACGATGCCCGCGGCCCCGCCGGCGGCACCCGCCGCGCCGCCCGCCCCCGCCCCGGGCGCCGGCAAGATCAACCTCGACAAGGGCCGGGTCAGCCTCCAGAAGAACCAGACCGTCTCCCTCGTCAAGGGCGGCCGTCCGGTGCTCTCGCAGGTCAAGATGGGCCTCGGCTGGGAGCCGGCCTACCGCGGCAAGGACATCGACCTGGACGCGTCGGTCATCGCCTACGGCCCGCAGCGCAACCACATCGACAGCTGCTACTTCGGCAAGCTCCAGATCGTGAACGGCGCGATCAAGCACTCCGGGGACAACCTCACCGGTGAGGGCGGCGGCGACGACGAGGTGATCACCGTCGACCTGGGCCGGCTCCCCCAGGAGGTCAGCGGCCTGGTCTTCACGGTCAACTCGTTCTCCGGCCAGAAGTTCACGGAGGTCGCCAAGGCCTACTGCCGCCTCATCGACGCCGCGAGCGGGGAGGAGCTGGTCCGCTTCGACCTCACCAGCGCCGAACCGCAGACCGGCGTGATGATGGCGAAGCTGATCCGCCAGTACTCCGGCGAGTGGGAGATGACCGCCATGGGCGAGTTCGTCAAGTCCCGCACGGTCCGGGGCATGGTGAAGCCGGCGGCCAAGGCGCTGTAGGAAACGGGCGGGGCCGCGCCCGGCACCGGGCGCGGCCCCGGGGCCTGTCCGACAGGCCCTACGCCCGCAGTCCCTCCATCAGCAGCGCCAGATACCGCGGGATGGCCGTCCCGCGCTCCCCGTCGGTCAGCTCGGACGCCGTCACGACCCCGTGCACCAGCCGCAGCACCTCGATCGGCTCGACGTCCCGTCGCAACGCGCCCTCGTCCTGCGCCGCCCGCACCAACCGGGTCGCCGCGCCCCGCACGCAGTCACCGCACGCCCGGTCCGCCGCCGCGCCACCGTCCGTGACGGCCGTGCCGAGCAGCGCCTTCAGCCCCCGCACCTGGAGCGTCCCGGCGGCGAGCTCGTCGAGCCAGGCGACCAGGGCCGCGCCCGGCGCCAGCTCCCCCGCGATCACGTCCGCACGCGCCGCGATCGCCTCGACCCGCTCCAGGTAGGCGGCCTCCAGCAGGGCCTGCCGCGTCGGAAAATGCCGGTACAGGGTGCCGACGCCCACCCCGGCGCGCTTGGCGATGTCGTCCAGCGAGGCACCCTCCCCGCGCTCGGCGAAGGCCTCCGCCGCCACCGCGAGCAACCGCTCACGATTGCGCCGGGCATCCGCGCGCATGGGCCTGACCTGTGCCATCCCGCCACTCCCTGCCCACCAGGCAACCTTGCGCGCACCCTACCCCGCGGGCTCCGCAACCCGGCCCGCACTCCCTGCCGGGGGTGCGGGCCGGCGGTCGGCTCAGGCCGCCCAGGGCCAGTCGGCGTTCCGGGCCGCTTCGAGCAGCGGGACCATCCGGAAGGCGGCGTCCGAGAGGCCGCCGAAGGTGTGCCGGTTCGCCCGGCCCGAGGGACCGTGGCCCGCCCGGTGGCCGGCGAGGTTCCAGGTGTAGACCGGCACGTGCTGCGGGACCTGTTCGGTCGGGTCGCCGTGCCGGTTGTACGCGTACTGCTCGTCGGTGACGATCAGCACCCGGTCGTGCTTCCTGTAGTGCCGGCGGACCGCGTCGGTCGTGTCGGTACCGCCCAGGTCGCCGAAGCGCTCCAGGATCTTCAGCACCGACTCGCCCTTGCGGAACCGCACACGGTTGCTCGTCGTACCGAACTCGACGAGGTCCGCCTTCGCCGCCCGCGTTGCGAGCGCCGTACCGAAGACCGCCGCCGCGTCGGCCCGGTTGAGCTCCGAGCGGTCCGACATCCGGGAGTGGAACATCGAGCCCGAACGGTCCACCAGGACCAGCGTCCGGCCGGGCAGCGCGGGCACGTTGGCCAGCGAGTGCCCGAGCGCCTGCTCCAGCGGGTACGACCAGCGCAGCGACGGCGCGTGCCGGTACGCGGCGAGGTAGCGGAACGGGAACTGCCGCGAGCGCGCCACCTCGGCCGGGTCGCTGATCCGCGCCGCCACCCGGGCCGCGACCTCGTCGGAGACCCCGGCCTCGTCGAAGTTGCGCAGGTTGCGGACGAGCGCCATGGCCCCCATGGACGGAATCACGGCCTCCCAGGCCGCCTTGTCCATCGGCCCCTGGAGCCACCCGGCCAGCATCTCCCAGGTGATGCCGGCCGCCGCGAGCCGCTCGGCACCGTCGGGCGCGGTGACGACCGCCCGCCGCTGGTCGACGGGCAGCGCCATCAACTCGCGGTGCGCGGTCAGGACGCGGTTCGAAGCGGGCGGGACCGCGGTCTCCGGGTTGTGACGGCGGTCGAGGGCGTACTGGAACAGCTCGCCCTGCCACGGCTTGTCCGGGTCCGGCGCCGCGTGCACCAGGTTGAGGACGTCGCCGAAGCGGTAGCCCTTGGACGCGGTGTCGTACTTCAGCAGGGACTTGCCGTGGTAGAGCCGCCGCACGGCGTCGGCGATCCCCCGCTTGACCGGCTTGGGCACGGCACGCCCGTACGTCGACGTCCAGTACGCGAGCAGTTCGCCGGGCTCGTCGGGCCGCTGGAGGACGGAGGCGACGACCTGCCGGTTCGTCGGGCCGTCGGTGGCGCCGACGTCGAGGCGGGCCTTGACGTACTCGGCGGCGCCGACGATCGAGGCGGTGCGCAGGTTGCCCTCGCCGCGCAGCCAGCCGAGCAGGCCGGCCGTCCACGACGGGTCGGTGAGGGCGAGTTCGCGCACGAGCGTGGTGAACCGGTCGTCGCGGGCGACGCCGGTCTCGTAGAAGTCCCGCTGCGACACGAAGTTGGCGACCGACAGCAGGAAGAGCTCGGAGCGCGGGTCGCGCTCGTGGCCCCGGCCGCCCTGGTGGGTGGTGAGGACGCGGCCCGTCGACGTCACGCGTGAGGTGGGCTGTGCCTTCGCGGCCTTGGTGTTGAATCGCGCCATGGTGAATTCCCCCGAATTCCTCCGGCGGGCGGCACGGCAGAAGGAGGGTGCCCGAGGTCGGAATCGGCGACGGGAACATCCGGATGCTCTTCCCTTTGAGCTACACCGACCCGAAGTCGGTGACGGGACTCGAACCCGCAACCATCCGGTCAAGGAAGTATCCGCTGCCTGCGCACCGGGCACCCTGGCCATCTGCTGCGCCTCCCGAGGTCAGGTGGACGGCGGCATCGGGTTCTTTTGAGAGAAGAAGTAGCCGCGGTCCGCGCACCGGGAGGTGCGTGAAGTTCTGGGTGTCCAGAGTTCAGGTCGGCGGAACCGACAAGGTGCTCCAACCCCTGAGCTACACCGGCATGTCGTGCCGATGGCGGGACTCGAACCCGCGACCGCCCCATTATCAGTGGAAGTAGGTCCTGCCTTCGCACCTGGACGTTCATCACTCTAGAAGGGCGGCCGCCGGTCGGGCGAGCGAATAAATCACCGGCGCTTCTGCCGCTTCCAGGGTCCGGTGATCGCGAGCATGATGCCGGGCGTCTGGATGTTGGCGTACAGGGTCCGGCCGTCGGGCGAGAAGGTGACGCCGGTGAACTCGCTGTACTCGGGCTCGTCCTCGGAGCCGATGTTCAGTTCGTTGCGGGCGATGGGGTACGTGCGCCCGCTGTCGGTGGCGCCGAAGAGGTGCTGGACGCCGTCGCCGTCCTCGGCGATGACGAGGCCGCCGTACGGGGAGACGGTGATGTTGTCGGGGCCGTCGAAGGCGCCGTCCGCCGACGAGTCCGCCGGGTCGGCGTTGACGCCGAGGAGGACCTTGAGGGTGAGGGTGCGGCGCTTGGGGTCGTAGAACCAGACCTGGCCGTCGTGCGGGCGGCCGGGGCTCTCGTCCCGGGCGAACGAGGAGACGATGTAGGCGCCGCCGTCGGCCCACCACATGCCCTCCAGCTTGCGGGCGCGGGTGACCTGTCCGCCGGTGAACTGCTTGCGCACGGACGTGGTCCTCGCGTCGCGGTCGGGGACCTCGACCCAGTCGACGCCGTAGACGGTGCCGGTCTTCGTGGCGCGGGAGAGGTCGTCGACGAACTTGCCGCCGGAGTCGAAGCACTTGAACGCCTCGAGGACGCCGGCGTCGTCGGCGAGGGTGCGCAGCCGGCCCCTGCCGTGCCGGAAGCCCTCCGGCGGGGTCCAGCGGTAGAACAGGCCGTTGGGTCCGGAGGCGTCCTCGGTGAGGAAGAGGTGACCGCGCCTGGGGTCGACGACGACGGCCTCGTGCGCGTAGCGGCCGAGCGCCTTGACCGGCTTGGGGTCGCGGTTGGCGCGCCGGTCCTCGGGGTCGACCTCGAAGACGTAGCCGTGGTCCTTGGTCATGCCGTTCTTGCCGGCCTTGTCCTCGGTCTCCTCGCAGGTCAGCCAGGTGCCCCACGGGGTGCTGCCACCCGCGCAGTTGGTGGCGGTGCCGGCGATGCCGACCCACTCGGCGACCTGGCCGCCGCGGCGGACCTCGACGACCGTGCAGCCGCCGGCGGCGGCGGGGTCGTAGACGAGGCCCTCGGTGAGCGGGACGGGGTGGTCCCAGCCGTCGCGGTGGCCGCCGAGTTCATGGTTGTTGACGAGGAGGGTGGTGCCGCGCGGGCCGTCGAAGGTGGCGGTGCCGTCGTGGTTGGACGGGGTGTGCTCGCCGGACTCCAGTCTGGTCCGGCCGGAGTAGGTGATGATCTCGTACCGGAAGCCGGCGGGCAGGGCGAGGATGCCGTCCGGGTCGGGGACCAGCGGTCCGTAGCCGACCCCGCCGTGGTCGTGACCGTGCCCGTGGCCGCGGTCGTGCTCCTCCCCCGCGCTCTCGGTGTCCGTGGACGCGAGGGCGTTCGGCGCGGTGGCGAGGGCGCCGACGCTGCCCGCCAGCACGACTCCGGCGCCGGTGAGCGCGGATCGGCCGGCGAAGTCCCTGCGGGTGAGCGACATGGTGTCTCCTGTGACGGTGGGCCTGGCGTGGAGGATGGCGGGCCTCGGTTCCGCGTCACGGTTGCGCCCACGCCTGAACAGCAGTTGAACTGGGCGCGGCCACCTGCCGCCCACTTGCGTGAATCCGCACGGCGCGTACGGAGAGAGCCTCGTCACCGCGGGCCTACGTGCCGACCGGACGGCGCGGGTGCGCGAGGGGGCCCCGCTCGGGCGAAGCCGGAAGTGGGGAAGGCGAAGGCACCCCGCGGGCACCGGGCCGCGCCACGCCCAACCCCGGCCAGGTGCGCGCCGGGTCCGCCGGGGCCGGCCCGAGCGGGCGGGCCCGGCGTCAGCCGCCGTGCTGCGAGCGGGCCTTGAAGGCCGCTTTGCGGGCCTCCTTGGCGATCTTCTTGTCGGGGTGCAGCCGCCCCATCGCCTCCAGGACGTCCGCCGTGGCCGGGTGCTCGACCCGCCAGGCCGTGTCGAAGAAGCCGCTGTGCTGCCGGGCCAGGCCCTGCACCAGGGCGCGCAGTTCCTCGGAGTTGCCCTCCGCCGCGAGCTGCGCGGCCACGGTGTCGATGGTCAGCCAGAAGACCATCTCCTGCGGCGGCGGGGGCACGTCCCCGGCACCGTGTTCGGTCAGCCAGACCCGGGCCAGACCGCCCAGCTCCGCGTCGTCGAGGACTTCCCGCAGCGCGGGTCCGGCCTCCGCGCCGACGAGCGAGAGCGCCTGCTGGCAGCGGAGTCGGCGCAGGGGCGCGCCGGCGTCCGAGCCGCGGGCCGCGGCCAGCAGTTCGCGCGCCGCGGCGAGCGGCTCGCGGTGGGCCAGCCACAGCTCGGTCTCGGCGTGGGCCGACGCGGGCGGGAAGGGGGCCGTGCCGTCGAGCAGCGCGTCGGCGCCCTTGCCGGCGAGGTCGCCGACGGCGGGCGCATCGAACCCGGCCTCCAGCAGCCGGGTACGCAGGCCGTACAGCCCGAGCGGGGTGAGCCGCACCATGCCGTAGCGGGCGACGTCGGCCTCGTCGACGGGTGCCGCGGGCTCGTCGTCCGCGTCGGCCATCAGGGCCTCGTCCATCGGCTGGTAGGCGACGAGGCCGATGGGCTCCAGCAGCCGGAACTGGTCGTCCAGCCGCATCATCGCGTCGGACACCTGCTCCAGCACGTCGTTGGTGGGTTCACCCATGTCGCTGGGCACGATCACGGACGCGGCCAGCGCGGGCAGCGGCACCGGGGTGCCGCCGGCGCCGTCCTCACCGACGGTGAGCAGGTAGAGGTTGCCGAGCACGCCGTCGAGGAGCTCCGACTCGGCCTCCGGGTCCCAGTCGAGGGACGACAGGTCGACCTCGCCGCCCTCGGCCATGGCGTCGACGACGGCGTCGAGGTCGGGCACGCTCGCGTCGGCGAGCACCGCCTCCAGGGCGGTGAGCCACACTCCGAGCACGTCCTGCGGGGAGCCGCCCGTGAGCAGGGCGAGGTCGTCACCCGCGACGACGGTGCCCGCCTCCTCGTCGGCGATCTCGACGAGGCCCGTGTCCACGGCGATCCGCCAGGCCTCGCTCGCGTACGCCGCGGCGTCGTCCCCGCTCAGCCCGAGTTCCCCGGCCGCCGCCGGCACCTGCTCCTCGACGAGCCCACCCCCGGCGTCGACGCGGGTGTCCGGACCGGCCCAGCGGGCCAGCCGGGCGGCCCGGGCGAGCACCGGCGCGGACAGCGCGTCGCGGGCCAGCTCCGCTTCGGGGCGCAGCCGTACGGGCGGCAGGGTGGAGCTGTCTGACATCGGCTGTTTCTCCTCGCGCGCCTTGACCGCCGTACGGCCATCCGGGCGCCGTACGGCTCAGCCGCTCAGCCTAGACGGGTTTCCACCCATGCCGCCCGGTTCATCTCCCCGTCGGGTGCCGTACATGGCCGAAACCTTGACAACTGACCTGAACAAGCAGGAGATTGACGCGCGTAGAAAGCGGGGGGACAAGTGTTCACCCACGTCCGTGTGAACCCTGCGGCCCCTCGTGCCCCACTCTCGCCCCATCACGCCCCATCCTCGTTCCGCCCTCGTCCCGGCGCTCTGTCACGTCCCCGGAGGGATCCCGTTGCCCAGCAAGTCCTCCGCGCGCCTCGCCGCGCTCACCGTCGCCGCCGTCTGCTCGGCGGCGTCCACCCTCGTCCTCACCTCGCCCGCGCACGCGGACTCCGTGCGCGTCCACGACATCCAGGGCAGCACCCGGCTGTCGCCGTACGCGGGCAAGCAGGTCACGGACGTGCCCGGAATCGTCACCGGCGTCCGCGGCTACGGCTCCTCCCGAGGCTTCTGGGTGCAGGATCCGCAGCCGGACGCCGACCCGGCCACCAGCGAGGGCGTCTTCGTCTTCACCAGCTCCACCCCGAAGGTCGCCGTCGGTGACGCGGTCACCGTCTCCGGCACGGTCTCGGAATACGTCCCCGGCGGCACCTCGTCCGGGAACCAGTCGCTGACCGAGATCACCCGTCCGACGGTCACCGTCGTCTCCAGCGGCAACGCGGTCCCGGCCGCGACGGCCGTCTCCGCCCGGTCCGTGCCGCGCGCGTACGCCCCCGAGGGCGACGCGGCCGCGAACGGCTCGGTCAACGGCCTGACCCTCCGCCCGACGAAGTACGCCCTGGACCACTACGAGTCCCTGGAGGGCATGAACGTCCGGGTCACCGACGCCCGCGTGGTCGGCGCCTCCGACCCGTACACCGAGCTCTGGGTCACGGTGAAGCCCTGGGAGAACGCCAACCGCCGCGGCGGCACGGTCTACGGCTCCTACGACTCCCAGAACACCGGCCGGCTCCAGATCCAGTCCCTGGGCAAGCCGGCCGACTTCCCCGACGCCAACGTGGGCGACACCCTCACCGGCACGACCGCGGGCCCGCTGGACTACAACCAGTACGGCGGCTACACGCTGGTCGCGAGCGAGATCGGCACCCTGGAGAGCGGGAGCCTGGAGCGGGAGTCGACGCGCCCGCAGAGCAGCCGTGAACTGGCGGTGGCGACGTACAACGTCGAGAACCTCGACCCGTCCGACGACACCTTCGCGGCGCACGCCGACGCGATCGTGCACCACCTGAAGTCGCCCGACATCGTGTCCCTGGAGGAGATCCAGGACAACAACGGCGCCGAGGACGACGGCACGGTGGCCGCCGACGTGACGGTCGGCCAACTGATCGACGCGATCGTCGCGGCGGGCGGCCCGCGCTACGAGTGGCGTGGCATCGACCCGGTCGACAGGGCGGACGGCGGCGAGCCCGGCGGCAACATCCGCCAGGCGTTCCTGTTCAACCCGGAGCGGGTCTCCTTCACCGACCGCGGGGCCGGCGACGCGACCACCGCCACCGGGGTGACGAAGGTGCGCGGCAAGGCGGCGCTCACACACTCCCCCGGCCGGGTCGACCCGGCGAACCCCGCCTGGGAGAACAGCCGCAAGCCGCTGGCCGGCGAGTTCGTCTTCCGCGGCCGGACGGTCGTGGTCGTCGCCAACCACTTCAGCTCCAAGGGCGGCGACCAGGGCCTGACGGCGCAGTACCAGCCGCCGTCGCGCGGTTCGGAGACCCAGCGCCACCTCCAGGCGAAGGCCGTGAACACCTTCGTCAAGGAGGTCCTCGCCGCCCAGAAGAACGCGGACGTCATCGCGCTCGGTGACATCAACGACTTCGAGTTCTCGGGGACGACCCGCCTCCTGGAGGACGACGGCGCCCTGTGGTCGGCGGTCAGGTCGCTGCCGCGGAGCGAGCGTTACTCGTACGTCTACCAGGGCAACAGCCAGGTCCTCGACCAGATCCTGGTCAGCCCGTCGATCCGGCGCAGCGGGCATCTGTCCTACGACAGCGTGCACATCAACGCCGAGTTCCACGACCAGGTGAGCGACCACGACCCGCAGGTGCTGCGGTTCCGTCCGTAACCGGCGCCGCTCGGGGGCGCGTTCAGCGGGGTACGAGGCCGAGGGCGTGGTCGTAGCGGTTGACCGTGCTGCTCTTCAGGCCCGGCCAGGTCTGCACCCGCTCCCACTGCGCCGTCGCCGAGCCGACGCCGTCGCCCGGTGCGGCGAGGGCGTCGATGTGGGCCTGGGCGCTCTCCCACTCGGCGTAGTTGAGGACGCGGGTGCCGTCGGTGCTCAGGTGGAAGTGGGCGGAGATGCCGCCGGGGCGCGGCTCCGGCTCGCTCGCCAGGGCCTCGAAGACCGCGTCGACCCAGGCGCGCTGCCGGTCGGGGTCCGGGCCCTCGAACTCGACGTCGACGATGACGACGCAGCCCGGGACGGGCGCCGTCCCGTTCTCGCGGGTGCCGCTGCGGTAGCGCCGGTACCGGCCGAGGCCGAGCCGCTCGATGCCGGGCACGGCGATGTCGATCTCGTCGACGCGCTCCTGCCGGTGCGACGTGACGAAGGCTTCGTACGCCTGCTCGCTCGTCCACTGCGAGTGGTGCAGCAGCGTGCTGCCGTCGCCCCCGGTGTAGACGTGGTAGCTCAGCAGGTCGTCGGCCGGCCAGGGGCGGCTCTCCCAGGTGCGGGCGATGGCGTCGACGGTCTGCCGCTGCCGCTCGGGGGTGCCCACCCGCCAGGTGCTGAAGAAGGGGGCCTGGACGTCCGGGCGGACGAGTTCGGGATGGGCGTCGGTACGGCGGGTCATGCCGGCCTCCAGTGATCGGTGGTCGTCGGGTGCACGCACCACTCTCCGACCTCAACCATGATTGAGGTCAAGCCCTCACCGGCGCCGATGCGCAGCGCGCGACGAGGGGCCCCGCAGCCGGGGCCCCTCGTCGCGCCGCGCCCTCAGCAGCGCCCGTGCCGACGGCGCCGCAGCACGCCCACCGCGACCACCGCGCCGGCCGCCGCGCCGACAACAAGCACCGCACGCGGATGCCCGAACCCGGTCCGGACCGCCCCGCGCACCCGCCCCGGCCCACGCTGCTCCGTGGTGCTCCCGCCCCGCCCCGCCTTGTCGTGCGCGGCGTGACCGTCCCGGCTCACCTTGTGCTGCACCGTGTGCCCGGCCCGGCCGGCCTTGTGCTGCACCGTGTGCCCGGCCCGGCTCGCCTTGTCCTGTGCGGTGTGCCCGGCCTGCGCGGCGGAACTGCGCAGTTGCACGGTCATGGCACCGGCCTTGTCCCTGAGGTCGGCGGCCCGGGCCTTGGCGCGGCCCTTCACATCCGCCTTCCCCGCCAGTTCCTCCACGGTGTCGCCGAGTTGACTGCGGGTCTGTTCGATCTGCCGTCGCAGCTCGTCGGGCCCCTTGGCCCCGCCGGCCGGCTGCGCGGTGGAGCCGGTCCTCGCGCCGTCCCCGCTCCTGGCGTCGGTCATCGATGTGCCCTTTCCCTGATCACGTCCACGTCGGCCCTGACGCTGCCGAGGGTCTCCTCGGGCTTGGGCGGCACCGCCCGGCGGAGCTGGGCTCGACCGGTGAGGGCCAGTACGCCCGCGATCACGAAGAGCACCGCCGTCACGATGAGCGCCGCGGCCCAGACGGGCAGCACCAGCGAGAGCGCGGCGGTGGCCGTGCCGGCCAGGGCGAACAGGCCGACGTAGGCGATGGCGCCCGCGGCACCGAGCATCCCGCCGCCACGCCCGGCACGCTTGCCTTTCTCGGCCAGCTCGAGCTTGGCGAGGGCCACTTCCTGGCGCACGAGCCGGGAAAGCTGTTCGGTGGCCTGACCGACGAGTTCGCCCACGGAGTGGTGCCCGTCGTGCACCGGCCTGGTGTGCATGGTCCCGGTCACGGTGTTCCGCCTCCTCTCGGTTCGGGAGCCCCCCGGGTACCCCCGGCCGAGCGGCGCTACCCCTGCCCTCGCCGACCCCCGCACACAACCCCACGCCTCAGTGTTACTTACCAATACCTCGTAGCAGAATTAAGTGGAGCTACGCGGTCTGTCGGCCGACACTGCTTCCATGACGACAGACGACCGCCCCGCCCCGTTCGGCCGGGCCCTGTGTGCCATGGTCACGCCCTTCACCGAGGCGGGCGCACTCGACCTGGACGGTGCCCAGCGGCTCGCCGACCGGCTGGTCTCGCGGGGCTGCGACGGCCTGGTGCTGTCCGGCACGACGGGCGAATCACCGACCACGACGGACGCCGAGAAGTCGGCGCTGGTCACCGCGGTGCGGGAGGCGGTCGGGGACCGGGCGGCACTCGTCGCCGGGGTGGGCACCGCCGACACCCGGCACACGGTGGAACTGGCGCTGGCCGCGGAGAAGGCCGGCGCGGACGGACTGCTGGTGGTCGCGCCGTACTACAGCAGGCCCCCGCAGGACGCCCTGGAGGCACACTTCCGGGAGGTCGCGGACGCCGCCGGGCTGCCCCTCGCCCTCTACGACATCCCCGGCCGCACCGGCACCCGCATCGAACCCGACACGCTCGTCCGCCTCGCGGAACACCCGCGGATCGTCGCCGTCAAGGACTGCTCCTACGACCTCTTCGGCACGCAGCGGGTGCTGGCGCGCACGGATCTGGCGTACTACGCGGGCTGCGACGAGCAGATCCTCGCCCTGTACGCGATCGGCGCCGCGGGGTACGTCAGCACGGTCGCGAACGTCGCGCCGGAACCGCTCCGCGCCGTCCTGGACGCCTTCGACGCGGGCGACACACAACGGGCGGCCCGCCTCCAGCGGCGGGCGATCCCGCTCATCGAGCTGATGATGGCGGCGGGCCTGCCCGGCACGGTCACCGCCAAGGCGCTGCTGGGCACACTGGGCCTGCCCGCGGGCCCGGTCCGCGCCCCCCTGCGGCCCGCCGACCGCGGGACGGCCGACGGACTGCTGCGCGCCCACCGGGAACTGGTCGCCGACGCCGGTCAGTCCCAGGCGTAGCCGTCACCGAACAGCAGCGTGTGCTCCAGTACGTCCTCCGCCGGGTCGTCGATCTGCCCCACATGGGCGTTGACCAGCCCCACCCGGGGCCCGTTGTGCGAATCGGTGGTCGTCTCGTCGGCGTGCGCGACCCCCGCCGGGGCCCAGCACACCAGTACCGCGGCCCCCGCCCCGGCCATCCAACGCGCCACGTTCCTCACCCGCTCGTTCGTCATGCCAGGCCCCTCATTCCGTCGGATCGGCGTCTGATCGGACACTGCGTCCACCCGTTCATCCGCCAAGACCACCGGAAGGTCACGGCCAGTCATCCGTACGTGCGGGGGGCGCTCGGGGCAGGACGCCCCCGTTCCGCGCGCCGGGACACCGACCGCCCTGCGACGGCCCGGTACGGACCGTCGCAGGGCGGTGGGGTGAGGACCGGTGATCAGTTGTGGCTGTGCAGGATCTCGTTCAGGCCGCCCCACACCGCGTTGTTCGGGCGGGCCTCCACCGTGCCGGTGACCGAGTTGCGGCGGAAGAGGATGTTGGAGGCGCCGGAGAGTTCGCGGGCCTTGACGATCTCGCCGTCGGGCATCGTCACGCGGGTGCCCGCGGTGACGTAGAGGCCGGCCTCGACCACGCACTCGTCGCCCAGCGCGATGCCGACGCCCGCCTCGGCACCGATCAGGCAGCGCTCGCCGATGGTGATGCGCACGTTGCCGCCGCCGGAGAGGGTGCCCATGGTGGAGGCTCCGCCGCCGATGTCGGAGCCGTCGCCGACGACGACGCCCGCGGAGATGCGGCCCTCGACCATCGAGGTGCCCAGCGTGCCGGCGTTGAAGTTGACGAAGCCCTCGTGCATGACCGTGGTGCCCGCGGAGAGGTGCGCACCGAGGCGGACCCGGTCGGCGTCGGCGATGCGGACGCCCTTGGGGGCGACGTAGTCCGTCATGCGGGGGAACTTGTCGATCGAGGTGACCTGGAGGTGCAGGCCCTCGGCGCGGGCGTTGAGGCGGACCTTCTCGATGTCGTCGACGGCGACCGGGCCGAGGGAGGTCCAGGCGACGTTGGCGAGGAAGGCGAACTGGCCCTCCAGACTCAGGCCGTGCGGCTTGACCAGGCGGTGGGAGAGCAGGTGCAGGCGCAGGTAGACGTCGTGCGTGTCGACCGGCTTCTCCTCCAGCGAGGCGATGACCGTGCGGACCGCGATGACCTCGACACCGCGACGGGTGTCCGGACCGATCGCCGCGGTGGCGCCGCCGCCGAGGAGTTCCGCGGCCTGTTCCGCGGTGAGCCGCTCGGTGCCGGAGGGGCCGGGCTCGGCGGACAGTTCGGGGGCCGGGAACCAGGTGTCGAGAACGGTGCCGTCGGCGGCGATCGTGGCGAGCCCGGCGGCCACGGCGCCGGTGGTGCGGGGAGCAGTCGTGTCGGTCATGAGGGCAACCTAACCGGCCGCCGCCGGTGGAAGCGAGTCGGCCCCTCGGCCGTCTCGCGTGCCGGGCGGTGCGGCGCCCGGGACGCCACCCGCCGCGTCGGCCGCCGCGGTCACGGGGCCGGAGGGACCACCCGCGCCAGCACCTCCCTCGCGTACTCCTCGTCGTACGGCGTCCCCGTCAGCAGGACCTGGAGGCAGATCCCGTCCAGCAGGGCGACCAGCGCCCGCGCCGTCACCGGGTCCGTGCGGCGCGCGAGGAGGCCGGCGACGCCGTCCGCCCACTCCGCGGCGACCGGGCGCAGGGCGGGACGGCGCAGGGCGGCCAGGTACAGCTCGTACTCCAGCTCGACGCCCGTGCGGTCGCCGGCCAGCCACTCGCCGAGGACGCGGGCGAGTTCGCCGGGCAGGTCGGCGCGGGGGTCCGCCAGGGCGGGGTGCGCGGCGACGACCTCGGCGAAGCCCGCGTTGGCCTGGCGCAGGGCGGCGACCAGGAGCTCGTCCAGCGTGGCGAAGTGGTACGTCGTGGAGCCGAGGGGCACGTCGGCCTCGGCGGCCACGGTGCGGTGGCTGAGGCCGGCGATGCCGTTGCGCCCGACGACCCGGATCGCCGCGTCGATGATGCGCTGTCGCCGTTCGGGGTCGTGGCGCCGGGACATCAGTGCGCGCCGCCCAGGTTCAGCACCACCACGCCGACGATGATCAGCGCGATGCCGGCGGCCTTGGTGACCGTCATCCCCTCCCCCATGAAGGCCACCCCGATCGTGGCGATGGCGGCGGTGCCCACCCCGGACCAGATGGCGTAGGCGGTGCCGACGGAGAGGGTGCGCAGGGTCTGGGCGAGGAGTGCGAAGGAGATGACGTAGCAGAGCGCCGTCAGCAGGGACGGCAGCAGTCTGCTGAAGCCCTCGCTGTACTTCATGGCGGTGGTCCCGGCGACCTCGGCGGCGATGGCTCCGGCCAGGAGCAGGTATCCCATGTGTACGAGCGTACATAACGAGGGTGCCGCGGAGACGAGAACGGCGACGCCGGTGAGGCGTCGCCGTTGTCGGTGGTGTGTGGCTCAGACGTTGAAGCCGAGCGCGCGCAGCTGCTCGCGCCCGTCGTCCGTGATCTTGTCCGGGCCCCACGGCGGCATCCAGACCCAGTTGATCCGCAGCTCGCTGACGAGGCCGTCCGTGGCGGACTTGGCCTGGTCCTCGATCACGTCCGTCAGCGGACAGGCCGCCGACGTCAGGGTCATGTCGACGGTCGCGATGTTCGCGTCGTCGATGTGGACGCCGTAGATCAGGCCCAGGTTGACGACGTCGATGCCCAGCTCGGGGTCCACGACGTCCAGCAGGGCCTCGCGGACCTCCTCCTCGGAGGCCGGCTTCATTTCCACGGTCTCACTCATGCCGTCGTCTCCTTCTCGGCGTCGGCGCCGTCCAGTGCCTGGGCCGTCGCGTCCTTCCAGGCCATCCAGCTCAGCAGGGCGCACTTCACCCGAGCCGGGTACTTCGAGACCCCGGCGAACGCGACGGCGTCCTCCAGGACCTCCTCCATCGCGTCGTCGGGCTCGATCCTGCCCTTGGACTGCATCAGTTCCAGGAAGGTCTCCTGGATCCGCTGTGCCTGGGCCAGATCCTTGCCGACCAACAGGTCGTTCAGCACGGAGGCGCTCGCCTGGCTGATCGAGCAGCCCTGGCCCTCGTAACTGACGTCGCTGATCGTCGTGCCGTCGTACTTCACGCGGAGCGTGATCTCGTCGCCGCATGTCGGGTTGACGTGGTGGACCTCGGCGTCGCCATCCCGCAAGCCCCGCCCGTGCGGGTGCTTGTAGTGGTCCAGGATGACTTCCTGGTACATGGAGTCCAGCTTCATGCTCTTCGCTCGTCCCGTCAGCCGAAGAAGTTCCGTACGTGCTCCAGGCCGTCGACCAAAGCGTCGATCTCGGCCGGCGTGGAGTACAGATAGAACGACGCCCGCGTGGTCGCAGGAATTCCGTACCGCAGGCAGACCGGTCGTGCGCAGTGGTGACCCACACGGACCGCTATGCCCTGCTCGTCCAGCACCTGTCCCACGTCGTGGGGGTGGATGTCACCGAGCGTGAAGGAGATCGCCGCGCCCCGCTCCTCGGCCGTGGTGGGCCCGATGATGCGCAGGTCGGGCACCTCCAGCAGCCGCTTCACCGCGTACTCGGTGAGCGCGTGCTCATGGGCGAAGACCTTGTCCATGCCGATCGCCTGGAGGTAGTCGATCGCCGCGCCGAGCCCGACCGCCTGCGCGACCGGGGGCGTGCCCGCCTCGAACTTGTGGGGCGCCGGGGCGTACGTCGACGAGTGCATCGAGACCGTCTCGATCATCTCGCCGCCGCCCAGGAAGGGCGGGAGGTCCTCCAGGAGTTCCTGGCGGCCCCACAGAACGCCGATGCCCGTCGGACCGCACATCTTGTGACCGGTGAAGGCCACGAAGTCGGCCTGGAGGGCCTGTACGTCCAGCGGCATGTGCGGCGCCGCCTGGGAGGCGTCGACGCAGACGAGGGCGCCGACCTCCTGGGCGCGGCGCACGATCGCCTCGACCGGGTTCTGGGTGCCCAGGATGTTGGAGACCAGCACGAAGGAGACGACCTTGGTCTTCTCCGTGATGACCTCGTCGATGTTGGACAGGTCCAGACGGCCGTCGTCCGTCAGGCCGAACCAGCGGAGCTTCGCGCCGGTGCGCTGCGCCAGCAGCTGCCACGGCACGATGTTGGAGTGGTGCTCCATCTCCGTGATGACGATCTCGGTCTCGTGGTCCACGCGGTAGGGCTCGTCCGCCCAGCCCAGCATGTTGGCCACGAGGTTGAGGGACTCCGAGGCGTTCTTGGTGAAGATCACCTCGTCGCGCGACGGCGCGTTGATGAACTCCGCGACCTTGTCGCGCGCGCCCTCGTACAGCGCCGTGGCCTCCTCGGCGAGGACGTGCACCCCACGGTGGACGTTGGCGTTGTAGCGCTCGTAGTACTCGCTGAGGGCGTCGAGTACCTGGCGCGGCTTCTGCGAGGTCGCCGCGTTGTCCAGGTAGACGAGCTTTCGGCCGTCGTGGACCGGGCGGTCCAGGATGGGGAAGTCCTTGCGGATCGCCTCGGTGTCGAGGAGGCCCGGCAGCTGTGTCACGCCACGTCCTCCTCTGAGTTCGCTCCGCTCACGGGGCCACCCTTCGTGTATGCCTCGTAGCCCTCTTCCTCCAGCTTGTCGGCGAGCTCGGCGCCGCCGGACTCCACGATGCGGCCGGCCGAGAAGACGTGGACGTAGTCGGGCTTGATGTAGCGCAGGATGCGCGTGTAGTGGGTGATCAGCAGGGTGCCGACCTCGCCGGTCTCGCGGACGCGGTTGACGCCCTCGGAGACCACACGCAGCGCGTCGACGTCCAGTCCGGAGTCGGTCTCGTCGAGGATCGCGACCTTCGGCCTGAGCAGCTCGAGCTGGAGGATCTCGTGGCGCTTCTTCTCACCGCCGGAGAAGCCCTCGTTGACGTTGCGCTCGGCGAAGGCGGGGTCCATGTTGAGGCGCTCCATGGCCTCCTTGACCTCCTTCACCCAGGTGCGCAGCTTGGGGGCCTCGCCGCGGACGGCGGTGGCGGAGGTGCGCAGGAAGTTGGAGACCGAGACGCCGGGGACCTCGACCGGGTACTGCATGGCGAGGAAGAGGCCGGCGCGGGCGCGCTCGTCGACGGACATCTCCAGGACGTCCTCGCCGTCGAGGGTGACGGTGCCGCCGGTGATCGTGTACTTGGGGTGACCCGCGAGCGAGTAGGCGAGGGTCGACTTGCCGGAGCCGTTGGGGCCCATGATGGCGTGCGTCTCGCCCTGCTTCACGGTGAGGTCGACGCCCTTGAGGATCTCCTTCGTGGCGTTGTCGGCCTCGACGGTGACGTGCAGGTCTCGGATTTCAAGCGTTGCCATGGGTGCCTCAGGACTCCTGGGTGAGGGAGACGAGCACGTCGTCCCCTTCGATCTTTACGGGGTAAACGGGGACGGGGCGCGTCGCCGGAAGACTGTCGGGCTTGCCCGAGCGGAGGTCGAAGCGCGAGCCGTGCAGCCAGCACTCGATGTGGCAGTCGTCGACCTCGCCCTCGGCGAGCGAGACGTTCGCGTGCGAGCAGATGTCGTGGATCGCGAACAGCTCGCCCTCGGTGCGCACGAGGGAGATCGGCGTGCCGTCGAGTTCCACCCGCTTCGGGGTGTCCTCCTCCAGCTCGTCCGCTCCACAGACGCGTACGAAGGTCATGCGACCGACGCCTCCAGCTCCTCGTCGATCTTGGCGATCAGACGCTCCTCGATGTCCGCGACGCCGATCTGCTGGACCAGCTCGGCGAAGAAGCCGCGGACCACCAGGCGGCGGGCGTCGATCTCGGGGATGCCGCGCGCCATCAGGTAGAAGAGCTGCTCGTCGTCGAAGCGGCCGGTCGCGGAGGCGTGGCCGGCGCCGACGATCTCGCCGGTCTCGATCTCCAGGTTCGGCACGGAGTCGACCCGCGCGCCGTCCGTGAGGACGAGGTTGCGGTTCATCTCGTAGGTGTCGGTGCCCTCGGCCGCGGCCTCGATGAGCACGTCACCGATCCACACCGCGTGCGCGTCGTCGCCCTGGAGCGCGCCCTTGTAGACGACGTTCGACTTGCAGTGCGGGACGTTGTGGTCGACCAGGAGGCGGTGCTCCTGGTGCTGGCCCTGGTCGGTGAAGTACAGGCCGAACAGCTCGGCCTCGCCGCCGGGGCCGGCGTAGGCGACGCGCGGGTGCAGGCGCACCAGGTCGCCGCCGAAGGTGACCACGAACGACTTGAAGGTGGCGTCCCGGCCGATCAGGGCGTTGTGCTGGCCGACGTGCACGGCCTTGTCGTCCCAGTCCTGGACGGAGACGACGGTCAGCTTGGCGCCGTCGCCCAGGACGTAGTCGACGTTGGCGGCGAGGACCGCGTCACCGGTGTGGTCGATGACGACCACGGCCTCGGCGAAGGCACCCAGCTCGACGACCTGGTGGGCGTAGGCGGTGCCGCCCTCGCCGTGCACGGCGATGCGGATCGGCTCGGTGAGCACCGTCTCCTTGGGGACGGTGATCACGCCGGCCTTCTCGAACGCCGAGTAGGCCTGGGCGGCGACCCGGTCCACCGGGGTGCCGGCCCTGCCGATGCGCGCGTCGTCACGGCCGACGGTCTCGACGACGACCGCCTCGGGCGCGTCGACGTCGACCTTCACTCCGTCGCCGGTGGCGGCGGCGGTGCCGTCGTGCAGCCCGCGCAGCCGCTCCAGCGGCGTGAACCGCCACTCCTCCTCGCGGCCGTGCGGCACCGGGAAGTCCGCCACGTCGAAGGACGCGGGTGCGCTCATGCGCGTGGCGACGGTCGACTCCGCGGCCACCGCGATCTGGCCCGCGGTGGTGGACCCCACGGGGATGTTCTGAGCCTCAGCCATGGCTGTCGGTCTGCTCTCTTCCTACGTCAGAAATCTGGCGACTGCTTCGGGGGCGGGTCGTTAACCGACCGCGCCTTCCATCTGCAGCTCGATCAGCCGGTTGAGCTCCAGGGCGTACTCCATGGGCAGCTCCTTGGCGATCGGCTCGACGAAGCCGCGCACGATCATCGCCATCGCCTCGAACTCGCTCAGACCGCGGCTCATCAGGTAGAAGAGCTGGTCCTCGGAGACCTTGGAGACGGTCGCCTCGTGGCCCATGGACACGTCGTCCTCGCGGACGTCCACGTACGGGTACGTGTCGGAGCGCGAGATCGTGTCGACGAGGAGCGCGTCGCAGAGCACGTTCGACTTGGAGCCGTGGGCGCCCTCGCCGATCTCCACGAGACCGCGGTAGGAGGTGCGGCCGCCGCCGCGCGCCACCGACTTGGAGACGATGTTGGAGGAGGTGTTCGGCGCCATGTGGACCATCTTGGAGCCGGCGTCCTGGTGCTGGCCCTCGCCCGCGAAGGCGATGGACAGGGTCTCGCCCTTGGCGTGCTCGCCCATCAGGTAGACGGCCGGGTACTTCATCGTCACCTTGGAGCCGATGTTGCCGTCGATCCACTCCATGGTCGCGCCCTCGTACGCCACGGCGCGCTTGGTGACCAGGTTGTAGACGTTGTTCGACCAGTTCTGGATGGTCGTGTAGCGGCAGCGGGCGTTCTTCTTGACGATGATCTCGACCACGGCGGAGTGGAGCGAGTCGCTCTTGTAGATCGGAGCCGTGCAGCCCTCGACGTAGTGCACGTAGGCACCCTCGTCGACGATGATCAGGGTCCGCTCGAACTGGCCCATGTTCTCCGTGTTGATACGGAAGTAGGCCTGGAGCGGGATCTCCACGTGCACGCCCTTCGGCACGTAGATGAAGGAGCCGCCGGACCACACCGCGCTGTTCAGCGACGCGAACTTGTTGTCACCGACGGGGATGACGGTCCCGAAGTACTCCTTGAAGAGCTCCGGGTGCTCCTTCAGCGCGGTGTCGGTGTCGAGGAAGATGACGCCCTGCTCCTCCAGGTCCTCGCGGATCTGGTGGTAGACGACCTCCGACTCGTACTGGGCCGCGACACCGGCGACGAGGCGCTGCTTCTCCGCCTCCGGGATGCCGAGCTTGTCGTAGGTGTTCTTGATGTCCTCGGGCAGGTCCTCCCAGGACTCCGCCTGCTTCTCCGTGGAGCGCACGAAGTACTTGATGTTGTCGAAGTCGATGCCCGACAGGTCCGAGCCCCAGTTCGGCATGGGCTTCTTCTCGAAGAGGCGCAGGCCCTTGAGGCGGAGCTTGGTCATCCACTCCGGCTCGTTCTTCTTCGCGGAGATGTCGCGGACGACGTCCTCGTCGATGCCGCGCCTGGCAGAGGCGCCGGCCGTGTCGGAGTCGGCCCAGCCGTACTCGTACTTGCCCAGGCCCTCGAGCTCAGGGTGAGCAGTCTCCGTGGGGAGAGTCATGCGGGGTTCCTCCCGGCCGTGCTTGCAGATGCGTTGTCGGTGTTCGTGGACGTGTGCGACGTGTTCGACGCGTGCGAGGTCTTCGGAATGAACGTGGTGCAGACCCCGTCGCCGTGCGCGATGGTCGCGAGCCGCTGCACATGAGTACCGAGCAGCTCGGCGAAAAATTCCGTCTCCGCCTCGCACAGCTGCGGAAACTGCTCGGCGACATGGGCGACCGGGCAGTGGTGCTGGCACAGCTGCTCGCCCTGCTGGGGGCGGGGTGCGCTCCGCGCGGTAGCAGCGTACCCGTCCGCGCTCAGGGCCTTGGCCAGCGCTTCTGTGCGCTTGTCGGGGGCGGCGGACTCGACCGCCCTGCGGTACGCGCCCGCCTGGCCGGCGATCCGGGCACGGGCGAAGGCGGCGATCGCCTGCTCCCCGCCCTCCTGCTCGGCGATCCAGCGCAGGGCGTCCGCGGCCAGCTTGTCGTACGACTGGTCGAAGGCGTCCCGGCCGCAGTCGGTGAGCGCGAAGACCTTGGCGGGCCGCCCGCGCGTGCGCGTGCCGTAGACCCGCTGCTCACGGGCTTCGACCACGTCGTCGGCGACCAGCGCGTCGAGGTGGCGCCGGACCGCGGCCTGGGTCAGACCCAGGCGCCCGGCGAGCTCGGCGACGGTCGACGGCCCGTGGTCCAGGATGGAGCGCGCGACACGGTTGCGGGTGGACCGCTCACCGGTCGCGAGTTCCTCCTGCGGAGCCTCGCCAACGTTTTTCACAACGCCATTGTTGCGTAATTCCGCCGAGACGGGCAAGCCGCGTTCCGATCATCGGACGGTGCCCTGCGTCACTTAGGCAAACCTAATCCGACCTGCGGAAATGATCTCTGATCGATCAATCCGGTGGCGGCCCGGACGGGCCTGCGGGACACTCCCCGGCATGTCCACACCCCCTCCCACCGGCCCACTCGTCACCCGCGGCACGATCGCCGCCGGGCTGCGCGAGCTGGGCGTGCGGACCGGCGACACCCTTCTCGCGCACTCCTCCCTCAGCTCTCTCGGCTGGGTCTGCGGCGGGCCCGTCGCGGTCGTCCAGGGTCTGCTCGACGCGCTCGGTCCGGACGGCACCCTGGTGGTCCCCACCCAGACCGGCGACCTCTCGGACCCGGCGCTGTGGCGGAGCCCGCCGGTGCCCGAGGAGTGGTGGGACCGGGTGCGGGCCGCGATGCCCGTCTACGACCCGCTGATCACGCCCTCACGCGGGGTCGGGGTGGTCCCCGAGACCGTGCGCACCTGGCCGGGCGCCCTGCGCAGCGCCCATCCGCAGACGTCCTTCGCGGCCCTGGGCGCGCGCGCCGCCGAGGTGGTCGCGGGGCACGCGACCGACTGCCGGCTGGGCGAGCGGAGTCCGCTGGCGGCCCTGGAGCGGCTGGACGCCCGGGTGCTGCTGCTGGGCGCGGGCTTCGAGGCGTGCACCGGCTTCCACCTCGCCGAGTACCGGATCCCCTCGCCGCTGGTGGAGGTGGGGCGTCCGGGGCCGGTGGGCTGGGAGCGCGTGACCGAGGTGTCGATCACGTCGGAGCGGTTCGACGAACTGGGGCACGACTTCGAGCGGGACCGGCCCGTCGTACGCGGCCGGGTCGGTGCGGCCGTGGCCCGGCTGTTCCCGCTGGCGGACGCGGTCGCCTACGCGCAACGGTGGCTGCCGGTGCACCGGCCCCGGGAGTGAGGGCGCGGACGACCGCGAGTGCCGTGACCGCCCGCGCACGGTCCCGTGAGCGCCCCGCGCACGAACCGGCGAGCACCGCCGTACGCCGATCCAGTGAGCGCCGCACGACCAACCCCCTGCAAGCACCCCCGGACACGGACCTGCGCCCCCCGGACACGGACCTGCGCGAACGCAGCACACCACCCCGCGAGCGCCCGCGCACGCACGCCGTGGGCGGCGTTCACCGACCCCGTACGCGTCGCACTCCGGCCTGTGACGTCGCCCACCCGCCGGCCCCGTGCGCCCGGTACCTCCGAAGGAGATGCCGCACCCCCGCACCGGAGGACTCGCCCGCGTACCTAGACTCGTGTCCCATGCGAAGCGAGCCCGTCGTCCAGGTCCAGGCCCTGGTGAAGCGGTACGGCACGAAGACCGCGGTGGACGGCCTCGACCTGGCGGCCCGGGCGGGTGTCACCGCCGTGCTCGGCCCCAACGGGGCGGGCAAGACGACCACGGTCGAGACCTGTGAGGGATACCGGAAGCCTGACTCCGGGACCGTGCGCGTCCTCGGTCTGGACCCGCTGCGAGAGGGCCCCGAGCTGCGGCCCCGGATCGGCGTGATGCTCCAGTCAGGCGGTGTGTACTCCGGTGCCCGCGCCG
Source organism: Streptomyces lancefieldiae (assembly GCF_031845825.1). Taxonomy (NCBI): domain Bacteria; kingdom Bacillati; phylum Actinomycetota; class Actinomycetes; order Kitasatosporales; family Streptomycetaceae; genus Streptomyces; species Streptomyces lancefieldiae. Next base: position 149,151 of record NZ_JAVRFH010000008.1, read on the forward strand.
GCGAGATGCTGCGCCACGTCGCGAAACTGCACGCCCACCCGCTGGACGTCGACGCGCTGATCGAGCGGCTCGGCCTGGGCTCGTGCGGCCGGACCACGTACCGCAGGCTCTCCGGCGGCCAGCAGCAGCGGCTCGCCCTCGCGATGGCCGTCGTCGGCCGCCCGGAGCTGGTGTTCCTGGACGAGCCGACCGCCGGCCTGGACCCGCAGGCCCGCCGCGCCACCTGGGACCTGGTACGGGAGCTGCGCGGCGACGGCGTATCGGTGATCCTCACCACCCACCACATGGACGAGGCCGAGCAGCTCGCCGACGACGTCGCCATCATCGACGCCGGCCGGGTCATCGCCCAGGGCTCGCCCGAGGAACTGTGCCGCGGCGGTGCGGAGAACACGCTGCGCTTCTCCGGCCGGCCCGGACTCGACGTCGTCTCCCTGCTCAAGGCCCTCCCCGCGGACTCCTCGGCCGCCGAGCTGACGCCGGGCTCCTACCGCGTCGACGGAAAGGTCGACCCGCAACTGCTCGCCACGGTGACGTCCTGGTGCGCCCAGCACGGCGTGATGCCGGACCGCATCTCGGTGGAGCGGCACACCCTGGAGGACGTTTTCCTGGAACTCACGGGCAAGGAACTGCGCGCATGACGACGACAACCACCGGCACGTACGCGCCGAAGCCCGGCACGGCGCCGCTCGGCCGCATGATCGCCGCCCAGGCCGCGCTCGAGACGAAAATGCTCCTGCGCAACGGCGAGCAGCTGCTGCTGACGGTGATCATCCCGACGCTGCTGCTCGTCCTGTTCAGCTCCGTGGACATCATCGACACCGGCTCCGGAGAGGCCGTCGACTTCCTCGCCCCCGGCATCCTCGCGCTCGCCGTGCTGTCGACGGCGTTCACCGGGCAGGCCATCGCCACCGGCTTCGAGCGCCGGTACGGGGTGCTGAAGCGGCTGGCCGCCTCGCCGCTGCCGCGCTGGGGACTGATGACCGCGAAAACGGTGTCCGTGCTGGTCACCGAGGTCCTCCAGATCGTGCTGCTGACCGTGATCGCCCTCGGGCTGGGCTGGTCGCCGCACGGCAACCCGTTCGCCGTGCTGCTGCTCCTGGTCCTCGGCACGGCCGCCTTCTCCGGGCTCGGGCTGCTCATGGCGGGCACGCTGAAGGCGGAGGCCACGCTGGCCGCCGCCAACCTCGTCTTCCTGCTGCTCCTCGTGGGCGGCGGCGTGATCGTGCCGCTGGAGAAGTTCCCGGACGCCGCGCAGGGCGTGCTGGGGCTGCTGCCGATCTCCGCCCTGTCGGAAGGGCTGCGGGACGTCCTCCAGCGCGGGGCCGCCATGCCATGGGGCGACCTGGGGATTCTCGCCGTGTGGGCGGTCGCCGGGCTCGCGGCGGCCGGGAAGTTCTTCCGCTGGGAGTAGGAACGCGATGCCGGAGACCGCGATGCCGGAGACCGACCCTCGTGAAAGCGTGCACAAGCGGCCGCCTACGATGGACGGCGTGCCAAACGTGACCCGCGCCGATGCCGCAGCCGCTGTGCGCAACCCGCTCGCCTTCATCGCCGCACGCTGGACCCCGGAACCCCGGACGGTCCAGCGCGCGGCCCTCGTGTCGCTCGTCATGTCGGTGATCATCGTGATCACCGGCGGTGCCGTCCGGCTCACCAGCTCCGGACTGGGCTGCCCGACCTGGCCCAAGTGCACCGACGACTCGCTCACCGCGACCAGCGAGATGGGCCTGCACGGCGTCGTCGAGTTCGGCAACCGCCTGCTGACGTACGTGCTGTGTGCCGCGGTCGGCTGGGCGATCATCGCCGCGCGGTCGCAGAAGCCGTACCGCCGCAGCCTCACCCGGCTGGGCTGGGCGCAGTTCTGGGTCGTGATGAGCAACGCGGTCCTCGGCGGGATCGTCGTGCTCGTCGGCCTCAACCCGTACACGGTCGCGGCCCACTTCGCGGCGACGACGGCGCTGATCGCCCTGGCCACGGTGATGTGGCAGCGCACCCGGGAGGGCGACGCGGCACCGCGCCCCCTGGTGGGCAAGGCCGTCCAGCAGCTGGTATGGGTGCTGATCGCCGTCTCCGTACTGCTGATCCTGGTCGGCACGGTGGTCACCGGTGCCGGCCCGCACGCGGGTGACTCCAGCGACGTCCCGCGGATGCCGGTCGACTGGGAGATGGTGAGCAAGGCGCACGCCGTGCTGGCGTGGATCGTGGTGACGCTGACGTTCGCCCTGTGGTTCGTGCTGAAGGCGGTCGACGCGCCCAAGGGCCCGCTGGCCCGCACCCGCGACCTGTTCCTGGTGCTGCTCGCCCAGGGCGTCATCGGCTACGTCCAGTACTTCACCGACCTCCCCGAGGTCCTGGTCGGCCTGCACATGTTCGGCTCGTGCCTGGTGTGGATCGCGGCCCTGCGGGTGCTGCTGGCGCTGCGCGAACGGCCGGAGGAGACGGCGCCCGGGCTGCCGGTTCAGGAGTACGAGGCCACCAGCGTGTCGATGGCCGGACCCAGGTAGCTCCGGGTCAGCTCGCTCCGGCGGGCGGTCCACTCCTCGGTGGGCCGGGCGGGGTTCCCGTACCGGCGCCGCGTGATGTCCTCGACGACCTCGCCGGGCGCGCCCAGGGCGGGCAGCTCGTCCAGGGCCTCCCGCTTGGTGATCAGGCGGTCCTCGCGCAGCGTGACGGTGGCGCGGGCGAAGGTGAGCAGGCCCAGGTCGACCCAGACGTCCTGCCGCCACAGCTCTGCCCTGCGCACGCTCGGCCGCCAGAATTCCCGCTGGTCGCGGACGACGAACCCCGCCAGTTCCGGCTCCGCCACCGGCGGCAGCAGCTGCGCGGGCGACGCGCCGTGCAGGACGCGGCCGAAGCTGTGGAGTTCGCGCCGGGTGACCGGGGTGACCGTCCGTTTGAAAAGCTGCTGGTGGGCCCAGGTGAGGTGCCGCGCCTCGGGGTCGGCGGCGGTGTCGGGCGACAGGTAGGTGCAGTGCAGCAGCCCGGCCAGCGGGTGGGTGCGCAGGCGGGCGTGGAGCAGCCCGAGCCGCCAGGCCGTGCGGGCCGTGGCCGGTCGGGGCAGGACCGCGATCAGGTCCAGGTCGCTGCGGCCCTCCTGGTAGTCGCCGGCGCCCAGTGAACCGTGCGCCCAGACGGCGACGGGGTCCAGAGGCGTGAGGCCGGTGAGGAAGCGGTCGAGCAAGGCGTCGGTCTGCATTCGCCCAGTGTCGCCGACGCCCTCCGGTCCGTACACCCGTCACCGTCGGCCGTACGCCCGTCGCTCATTCCGGTCCGTACGCCCGTCTCCTCACTGCGGGCCGTTCATCCGTCACTCCAGGCCGTACACCCGTCCGGCGTTGTCCGAGGCGATCAGTCCCGCCACCCGCTGCGCGTCCCCGAGGGACCACGCCCCCTCGGCCACCCAGGCGCCCAGCACCCGCCCGAGGGCCTCGCGGAACAGCCGGGCGGCGACCACGTGCAGCTCGGGCAGGCCCTGGGCGCCGCTGGAGAACAGGATCTTGCCGAAGGGGGCCAGTTCCAGGATCTCGGCGAGGACGGTCGCGGCCCGCGCGCCGGTGCGCACCAGGGCGGCGCCCGAGTCGGCGTAGACGTGCGGGAAGACGCCGGCGAGGTGGGCGGCGTGGCGGTGGTAGGGGTAGCCGTGCAGGAGGACCAGGTCGGTGCCGAGTCCGGCGGTGGCCCGTACGAAGTCCGTGAGCAGGACCGGGTCGGTGCGGTCGATGCGCAGACCCGGCTCGCCGAGACCCGCGTGGAGCTGGAGCGGCCGGCCCGAGGCGACGGCGATCCACAGCAGGTGGCGCAGCAGCACCGGGTCGCTCAGCTCGCCGCCGACCTCACGTCCCGTCAGCCAGCGGGCCGCGGCGCCGCGCACCTCCCCCGGACCGGGCGGTTCCGGTGCGAGCGCCAGACCGTGCCGTACGCCCGCGACCGAGGTGAAGGCGACCGCGCCGGCGGCGGCGCCGTGCACGGCCTCGGCGAGGTTGGCGAGGAAGGAGTCGACGGTGCCGGAGGTGTCGGCGACCTGCTCGGCCAGCAGTTCCAGGCGGACGATCTCGTGGGCGTCGGCGGCCGCGGCACAGGCCATCTCCGCGGGGCCGGTGAGGTCGCCGGGCAGACCCGCGTCGACCAGGTAGGTGGTGATGCCGCTGCCCCGCAGCAGTCTGCGGTCGGCCTCCATGACGCCGAGCTCGCGGCGCCGGGCCAGATAGCGGGCCGGCGGGCAGTGCGGTTCCAGACCGAGCAGGGGCGGGCACCAACGCCGTACCGCGAAGCCGGTCTGGGTGTCGAACAGGGTGGTGCCCGGCGCGGGCGGACCCTCGGTGCGGGCCAGCTGGGCCTCGAAGGTGCCGAGACCCAGCTCCGTTCTCAGGACGCCGTGGCAGTACTGGTCCACCAGGGACGGCGTTTCGATCATCCGGACTCCCCGTGATGGGACCGTGCGCCTTACGGCTTTCCTACGGTCCTAACGGGTGAACCCGGCGTCAGGTGTTGCTCGGCCCGCCCACCTGGATGCCTGCCATGCGGGACCACTCGTAGGGGCCCGTCGTCACCTTGGCCGCGAACTCGCCGTCGAAGTCCTCGTGGACGGTGACCCCGGACTTCTCCACCGCCTTGCGAGCCGTGTCGTAGGAGCGCGCGACGAGGTCGCCCCAGCCGCCGTCCTCGCCGACGAGCACGATCCGGGCACCGCGCTCACCGAGGTGGGCCACCTGGGCCTCGGCGCCGCCGTGCGCCTTGGAGAAGGAGTCGATCCACCGGGCGAGCCTGGCCGCCTGGCGCTCGGCCCTCCGGTCGGCCCTCGCGTCAACCTGCTGCGTGTCTGCCATGAACAGGATGCTACCGACGGGTAGATCAAACGGCGACGGGCGGGGTGCGTGGCCTTGACCACGCACCCCGCCCGTCCCGGTGGTCCTCAGCGGAGGAAGGGATCCACCGCGACCGCCAGGAACAGCACCGACACGTAGGTGATGGACCAGTGGAACAGCCGCATCTCCTTGAGCTTGCCGCCCGTCACCTCGGCCTTGGCACGGTTCTGCAGCCCGTGCGCCTCCCACAGCCACATGCCGCCGGCCAGCAGGGCGACCGCCGTGTAGAACCAGCCGGTGTAACCCAGCGGCGTCAGCAGCAGCGACACCACGACCATCACCCAGCTGTAGATGACGATCTGCCGGGCCACGACCTTGTTGGAGGCGATGACCGGGAGCATGGGCACGCCCACGCGCGCGTAGTCCTCCTTGACCTTCATGGACAGCGGCCAGTAGTGCGGCGGCGTCCAGAAGAACATCACCCCGAAGAGGATGACGGGCGCCCAGGACATCGAGTTGGTCACGGCCGACCAGCCGATGAGCACCGGCAGACAGCCCGCGATGCCGCCCCAGACGATGTTCTGCGAGGTACGGCGCTTGAGGATCATCGTGTAGACGACGACGTAGAAGAGGAGCGCGCCGAGCGAGAGCCAGGCCGACAGCCAGTTGACGGTGAACCCGAACAGCAGGGTCGAGACGATGGCCAGGGTGATGCCGAAAGCGAGGCATTCGGCCGGACTGACCATGCCGGTCACGAGCGGGCGCTGCGACGTGCGGTCCATCAGCGCGTCGATGTCGCGGTCGATGTACATGTTCAGCGCGTTGGCGCCGCCCGCGGACAGGTAGCCGCCGACGCAGGTCAACAGCACCAGCTTCAGATCCGGAACACCCTGCTCGGCGAGGAACATCACCGGAACGGTGGTGATCAGCAGAAGCTCGATGATCCGTGGCTTGGTCAGCGCCACGAACGCCTTGACACGGGCCCCGAACGGCCGGTGACTCGGGCTCTGGCTCGTCCCGATAACCCCCGCAGGACGGGATTCAACGGCCGTCACGCACACCCCTGACAGAGACATCCCAGCGAACCCTCCCCGTATGAAGTGACGGTAAAGGCTCGCGCGTACCACGCCACTTTAGACGTTGCCCATACCTCGGCCTTCGCGGGGGTGGGGTCGTGTTGGCGGACGTGCTCCGACGTGCGTTCGGGGCGTCGATCGAGCAGTCAGATGAGCGGCTCCGTATTCACTTGCCAAATGCCGTTTCGCCCAGTCGACAGGCGGATCCAGGAGAGTCCCGGCAGTCTGGTTTCCAGGGGAAAAACGCTCGTACTCACGGGGGTAGGCTCAACAACGGCCGGCCGCCGCACGGACGCGCCGGCAGCCGGTGGGCGCCCACGTGCACCGGCATCCGACATGTGGAGAGGAGCCCTGACTCAGGGTGAGCACCAAGCCGACCACCACAGACCTCGAGTGGACCGAACTGGACCAGCGGGCCGTGGACACCGCCCGCGTCCTGGCCGCCGATGCCGTACAGAAGGTTGGCAACGGCCATCCGGGTACGGCGATGAGCCTGGCGCCCGCCGCCTACACCCTCTTCCAGAAGGTGATGCGGCACGACCCGGCCGACGCGAACTGGGTCGGACGCGACCGTTTCGTGCTGTCCGCCGGCCACTCGTCCCTGACCCTCTACACCCAGCTGTACCTGGCCGGCTTCGGCCTGGAGCTGGCGGACCTGGAGTCCTTCCGCACCTGGGGCTCCAAGACCCCCGGCCACCCGGAGTACGGCCACACCACGGGCGTGGAGACCACGACCGGTCCGCTGGGCCAGGGTGTCGCCAACGCGGTGGGCATGGCGATGGCCGCCCGCTACGAGCGCGGTCTGTTCGACCCGGAGGCCGCCGAGGGCACCTCCCCGTTCGACCACTTCGTCTACTGCATCGCCGGTGACGGCTGCCTCCAGGAGGGAATCTCCGCCGAGGCGTCCTCCCTCGCGGGCCACCAGAAGCTCGGCAACCTGGTCCTGCTGTGGGACGACAACCACATCTCGATCGAGGGCGACACCGAGACCGCCGTCTCCGAGGACACCGTCAAGCGGTACGAGGCCTACGGCTGGCACGTGCAGCGCGTCGCCCCGAAGGCGGACGGGGACCTGGACCCGAACGCGATCTACGCGGCGATCCAGGAGGCGAAGAAGGTCACCGACCGTCCGTCCTTCATCGCCATGCGCTCGATCATCGCCTGGCCCGCCCCGAACGCGCAGAACACCGAGGCCGCGCACGGCTCGGCGCTCGGCGACGACGAGGTCGCGGCCACCAAGCGCGTCCTCGGCTTCGACCCGGAGAAGTCCTTCGAGGTCTCCGACGAGGTCATCGGCCACACCCGGCAGGCGCTGGAGCGCGGCCAGGCCGCCCGCGCCGTGTGGGAGAAGACCTTCCAGCAGTGGCGGGACAACAACCCCGAGCGCGCCGCCGAGTACGACCGGATCGCCAAGGGCGAGCTGCCCACGGGCTGGGAGGAGAAGATCCCGGTCTTCGAGACCGGCAAGGGTGTCGCCACCCGTGCCGCCTCCGGCAAGGTCCTCCAGGCGCTCGGCGCGGTCATCCCCGAGCTGTGGGGCGGCTCGTCCGACCTGGCCGGCTCGAACAACACCACGATCGACAAGACGTCGTCGTTCCTCCCGGCCGGCAACCCGCTGCCCGAGGCGGACCCGTACGGCCGCACCATCCACTTCGGCATCCGCGAGCACGCGATGGCCGCGGAGATGAACGGCATCGCGCTGCACGGCAACACCCGCATCTACGGCGGCACCTTCCTGGTGTTCTCCGACTACATGCGCAACGCCGTCCGCCTGTCCGCGCTGATGCACCTGCCGGTGACGTACGTGTGGACCCACGACTCCATCGGCCTCGGTGAGGACGGCCCGACCCACCAGCCGGTCGAGCACCTCGCCTCGCTGCGCGCCATCCCGGGCCTGAACGTGGTCCGCCCGGCCGACGCCAACGAGACCGCCGTCGCCTGGCGCGAGATCCTGCGCCGCTGGACGAAGGAGTTCGGCAAGGGCCAGCCGCACGGCCTCGCCCTGACCCGCCAGGGCGTGCCGACGTACGAGCCCAACGAGGACGCGGCCAAGGGCGGCTACGTGCTGTTCGAGGCCGAAGGTTCCGAAGGGCAGAGCGCGGAGCCCCAGGTCGTCCTGATCGCCACCGGCTCCGAGGTGCACGTCGCCGTCGAGGCGCGCGAGCGGCTCCAGGCCGACGGTGTGCCCACCCGCGTGGTGTCCATGCCGTGCGTCGAGTGGTTCGAGCAGCAGGACCAGGGGTACCGGGACACCGTCCTGTCCCCGTCCGTGAAGGCCCGTGTCGCGGTCGAGGCCGGCATCGGTCTCACCTGGCACAAGTACGTCGGGGACGCCGGCCGCATCGTTTCCCTGGAGCACTTCGGTGCTTCGGCGGACGGCAAGCTCCTCTTCCAGGAGTTCGGTTTCACTGCCGAGAACGTGGCCGCCGCTGCCCGGGAATCGCTGACCGCGGCTCAGCGCTGACGCTCACACACGACACGTAGGAGATGCATTTTCCATGACAGACGCACTCAAGCGCCTCTCCGATGAAGGCGTCGCGATCTGGCTGGACGACCTGTCGCGCAAGCGGATCACGTCCGGCAACCTCGCCGAGCTGATCGACCAGCAGCACGTCGTGGGCGTCACCACCAACCCGTCGATCTTCCAGAAGGCGATCTCCCAGGGCGACGGCTACGACCAGCAGCTCTCCGACCTCGCCGCCCGCGAGGTCACCGTCGAAGAGGCCATCCGGATGATCACCACGGCGGACGTCCGCGACGCCGCCGACATCCTGCGCCCCGTCTTCGACAGCACCGGGGGCAAGGACGGCCGGGTCTCCATCGAGGTCGACCCGCGCCTGGCGCACCACACCAAGGCGACGGTGGCCGAGGCCAAGCAGCTCGCCTGGCTGGTGGACCGGCCGAACACCTTCATCAAGATCCCGGCCACCGAGGCGGGCCTGCCGGCGATCGCCGAGACCATCGGTCTGGGCATCAGCGTCAACGTCACGCTGATCTTCTCGCTGGAGCGCTACCGCAAGGTCATGGACGCCTTCCTCACCGGCCTGGAGAAGGCCAAGGAGCGCGGCCTCGACCTGTCGCGGATCCACTCGGTGGCGTCCTTCTTCGTGTCCCGCGTGGACACCGAGATCGACAAGCGGATCGACGCGCTCGGCACCGACGAGGCCAAGGCCCTGCGCGGCAAGGCCGCCGTCGCCAACGCCCGCCTCGCCTACCAGGCGTACGAGGAGGTCTTCGCCTCCGACCGCTGGGCCGCCCTGGAGAAGGCCGGCGCCAACAAGCAGCGTCCGCTGTGGGCGTCGACCGGCGTGAAGGACAAGGCGTACAGCGACACCATGTACGTCACCGACCTGGTCGCACCCAACACGGTGAACACCATGCCGGAGGCCACGCTGCTGGCCACCGAGGACCACGGCGAGATCACCGGCGACACCGTCGCCGGCACCTACGCGCAGGCCCGCGCCGACCTCGACGCGGTCGAGAAGCTCGGGATCTCCTACGACGAGGTGGTCCAGCTCCTGGAGGACGAGGGCGTCGAGAAGTTCGAGGCGGCCTGGAACGACCTGTTGAAGTCGACGGAGGCGGAGCTCAAGCGCCTCGCTCCCTCGGAGGGCTAGAAATTGTCAAGCAGCAACCCGCTGCGTGACCCCGCAGACCGACGGCTCCCGCGTATCGCGGGGCCGTCGGGTCTGGTCATTTTCGGCGTCACCGGTGATCTGTCCCGCAAGAAGCTCATGCCCGCCGTGTACGACCTCGCCAACCGGGGTCTGCTGCCGCCGGGCTTCTCGCTCGTCGGGTTCGCCCGCCGCGACTGGGAGCACGAGGACTTCGCCCAGGTCGTGCACGACGCCGTCAAGGAGCACTCCCGTACTCCGTTCCGCGAGGAGGTCTGGCAGCAGCTCATCCAGGGAATGCGCTTCGTCCAGGGCACCTTCGACGACGACGAGGCGTTCGAGCGGCTGCGCGGCACCATCGAGGAGCTGGACAAGGCGCAGGGCACGGGCGGCAACTTCGCCTTCTACCTCTCGGTGCCGCCGAAGTCCTTCCCGGTGGTCATCCAGCAGCTGAAGAAGCACGGTCTCGCCGACCAGTCGAGCGGCTCCTGGCGCCGCGCGGTGATCGAGAAGCCGTTCGGCCACGACCTGAAGTCGGCCGAGGAGCTCAACGCGATCGTCCACGAGGTCTTCGGCTCCGACCAGGTCTTCCGCATCGACCACTACCTGGGCAAGGAGACCGTCCAGAACATCCTGGCGCTGCGGTTCGCCAACACGATGTTCGAGCCGATCTGGAACCGGTCCTACGTGGACCACGTGCAGATCACCATGGCCGAGGACATCGGCATCGGCGGCCGGGCCGGCTACTACGACGGCATCGGCGCGGCCCGCGACGTCATCCAGAACCACCTGCTCCAGCTGCTCGCGCTGACCGCGATGGAGGAGCCCGCCTCCTTCGACGCCGACGCGCTGGCCGCCGAGAAGACCAAGGTGCTCGGCGCGGTCCGCCTCCCCAAGGACCTGGGCCGGGACACCGTGCGCGGGCAGTACGCGGCCGGCTGGCAGGGCGGCGCGAAGGTCATCGGCTACCTCGAAGAGGACGGCATCGACCCCAGGTCGAAGACCGACACCTACGCCGCGATCAAGGTGGGGATCGACAACCGCCGCTGGGCGGGCGTCCCCTTCTACCTGCGCACCGGCAAGCGCCTCGGCCGCCGGGTCACGGAGATCGCGGTCGTCTTCCAGCGCGCCCCGCACTCCCCCTTCGACACGACGGCCACCGAGGAACTCGGGCAGAACGCGATCGTCATCCGCGTCCAGCCCGACGAGGGCGTCACCGTCCGCTTCGGCTCCAAGGTGCCCGGCACCTCGATGGAGATCCGGGACGTGTCGATGGACTTCGCGTACGGCGAGTCCTTCACGGAGTCCAGCCCCGAGGCGTACGAGCGCCTCATCCTCGACGTGCTGCTGGGCGACGCGAACCTCTTCCCGCGCACCGAGGAGGTCGAGCTGTCCTGGAAGATCCTCGACCCGATCGAGGAGTACTGGGACCGGCACGGCACCCCGGCCCAGTACCCGGCCGGTACCTGGGGCCCCGAAGAGGCGGACGACATGCTCGAGCGAGACGGACGGAGCTGGCGCCGGCCATGAAGACAGACCTCACGGACACCACGGCGAGCAAGATCAACAAGGCGCTGGTGCTGGGCCGCCGGGCCATCGGCACGCCGGCCATCGGCATGGTGCTCACCCTGGTCATCGTCACCGACGAGGAGAACGCCTACGACGCGCTGAAGGCCGCGAGCGACGCCGCGCACGAGCACCCCTCGCGCACGCTGGTGGTCATCAAGCGCGTCTCGCGCTCGCCCCGGGACCGCACCCGGTCCCGGCTGGACGCCGAGGTGCGCCTCGGCACCGACGCGGGCACCGGCGAGACGGTGGTGCTCCGGCTGTACGGCGACGTGGTCGACCACGCCCAGTCGGTGGTCCTGCCGCTGCTGCTGCCGGACGCGCCGGTCGTGGTCTGGTGGCCGGTGAACGCGCCGCTGGACCCGGCCGGGGACCCGCTGGGCGCGCTGGCCCAGCGCCGGGTCACCGACACCTACGCCTGCGAGGACCCCGTACGGGAGCTGGCCGCCCGGGCCGCCGCCTACACGCCCGGCGACACCGACCTGTCCTGGACCCGCATCACGCCGTGGCGCTCGATGCTGGCGGCGGCCCTGGACCAGGTCGACTGCCAGGTGCAGGAGGTCGAGGTCGAGGGCGAGGAGCACAACCCGAGCTGCGAACTGCTGGCGATGTGGCTGGCGGACCGGCTGGACGTGCCGGTGCGGCGCACCGCGTCCGGCGGACCGGGTCTGACCGCGGTCCGGTTGGACACCGACTGCGGTCCGGTCGTCCTGGACCGGGCCGACGGTTCGCTCGCGACCCTGTCCATCCAGGGCCAGCCGGCCCGCGCGGTGGCGCTCAAGCGCCGCGAGACGGCCGAGCTGATCGCGGAGGAGCTGCGGCGCCTCGACCCGGACGACACGTACGCCTCGGCGCTGCGGTTCGGGGTGGACCGGCTGAACGCACCGGCCAAAGGGGAGGCCGGGACCGAGCGCGCGGTCGCGGTCACCGCTCCCGTCACGACGGCTGCGAAAGCTCCCGCGAAGGACGCGGCGCAGGAGAAGGCACCGGTGAGGAAGGCGGCGGCGAAGTGAGCACCCCCCAGCTGGTCGTGCACCGCGACAAGGAGCTGATGGCCGAGGCCGCGGCGGCCCGGCTGATCACGAAGATCGTGGACGCGCAGGCCTCCCGGGGCTCGGCGTCCGTGGTCCTGACCGGTGGCCGCAACGGCAACGGGCTGCTGGCCGCGCTCGCGGGGTCACCGGCCCGGGACGCCGTCGACTGGAGCCGCCTCGACCTGTGGTGGGGCGACGAGCGCTTCCTGCCGGAGGGCGACCCGGAGCGCAACATCACCCAGGCGCGCCAGGCGCTGCTGGACTCCGTGCCGCTGGACCCGAAGCGGGTGCACGCGATGGCGGCGTCGGACGGTCCGCACGGTTCGGACGTGGAGGCCGCGGCGGCGGCCTACGCGGCGGAGCTGGCCGGCGCGGCCGTCCCCGAGAACCACGCCGCGGTGCCCAGCTTCGACGTCCTGCTGCTGGGCGTCGGCCCGGACACGCACGTGGCGTCGCTCTTCCCGGAGCATCCGGGGGTGCGGGAGACCGAGCGCACGGTGATCGGCGTCCACGGCTCCCCCAAGCCGCCGCCGACCCGCATCTCGCTGACCCTGCCGGCCATCCGCGCGGCCCGTGAGGTGTGGCTGCTCGCGGCGGGCGAGGACAAGGCGAACGCGGTCGCGATGGCCCTCTCGGGCGCGGGCGAGATCCAGGCCCCGGCGGCGGGGGCGCGGGGCCGCGCCCGCACCCTGTGGCTCCTGGACACGTCAGCGGCCTCGCAGTTGCCGAGGTCGTTGTATCCGCCGGCGTCGGCCTGAGACCGCTGTCCCCTGGCGAGGAACGCCGGGTCCCCGCGTGACGGGGGCCCGGCGTTCTGCCTTCGGCCTCGGGGACCGGTTGCCCTCCCGGAGGCCGGTCGTGGAGGGCGCGGGTCAGGGGGCGCCGGGGCCCGGGTGGTACGGCCTGCCGTGGCCGTACGGGTTCGGCGGCGCCGGCGGCGCGTAGGGGTGGCTCGGCGGAGGCGGCGTGTGGGGCGCGTACGGGTTGCCGTGCGGAGGCATGGGGGGCGGCGCGTACGGGGGGTGGCCCGGCGCCGGGGGGTGCGGCGCGTACGGGTTGCCCTGCGGCGGTACGTGAGGTGCCGTGGGCGGGATGGGCCCGGGCGCGCCGGGGACCGGGGGCTGGGCGGCCGGATGGGTACCCAGGCGGATGCCGTAGCGCCGCTTGAGCCGCCCCATCTCCAGCAGCGCGATCGTCGTGACCGTCACCGGCGCGCCCAGGATGAAGACGATGCCCATCGTGAGGCTCAACCCGTGCAGGTCTCCCGTGATCAGGTCAGGGAGGGCCATCAGCCAGGTCGTCACCGTGGCCAGCAGCGGCGGCAGGCAGCGGTGCACGACCGCGGTGCCGAAGAAGTTGCCCGAGATCCGGAAGGCCCCGGCACCCACGAACCCGACCATCCACAGCGCGATGAAGCCGACCGGCAGGGCCGCCACTCCGCCCATCGAGCCGGTCCACTGGAGCAGCACGACCGTGGCGACGACCGAGCCGATGAACAGCAGGAGCAGCTTCAGTGAGTTCAGCAGTGGTTCCCGCAGCCGGCGCACGGTGCCGGTGCGCCGCCAGACGTAGAGCATCACGCCGACGGTCAGCGGAGTGAGGAGCAGCAGGACGGCGGACGCGGTCAGGGCGTTCTCCAGCAGCTCCGTGAGGGCGAAGCCGCCCTCGACGAAGGTGTAGACCCCGAGGGAGGCAACGGCCCCGGCGATGACCCGGACGCGCTTGAGCTGTTCCACCGACGGGTCCACGGCCTCCGGGATCCAGGCCGGATGGAACATCGCCCGCGCCACGCGGTGGGGTTTCAGGAAGGACCGGGTGGTCAGTGTTCCGCCTGTCCAACTTCCCTGCGTACGTGTCACCTTGTGCTCCCCCGAGCGAACGCGGTCATGATCGCCGGGGATTCTACGGGAAGCGGACGGCGTACCGCCGCCCGCTTCCCGCCCGCTCAACTCCGGCCGCGCAGCTCCCGGTAGGCGGTGACCAGCGCCTTGGTGGAGGGGTCGAGCCCGGGGACGTCGGCGCCTTCGGTGAGGGCGGGTTCGACGCGCTTGGCCAGCACCTTGCCGAGCTCGACGCCCCACTGGTCGAAGGAGTCGATGTTCCACACCGCGCCCTGCACGAACACCTTGTGCTCGTACAGCGCGACGAGCTGGCCGAGCACCGAGGGGGTCAGCTCGCGGGCCAGGATCGTGGTCGTCGGGTGGTTGCCCCGGAACGTCTTGTGCGGGACCAGCTCCTCCGGCACGCCCTCGGCCCGCACCTCGTCGGGGGTCTTGCCGAAGGCCAGCGCCTGGGTCTGCGCGAAGAAGTTGGCCATCAGCAGGTCGTGCTGGGCCTTCAGTTCGTCGCTCAGCTCGGCGACCGGCTCGGCGAAGCCGATGAAGTCCGCCGGGATCAGCTTGGTGCCCTGGTGGATCAACTGGTAGTAGGCGTGCTGCCCGTTGGTGCCCGGCGTGCCCCAGACCACCGGCCCGGTCTGCCACTGCACCGGACGCCCGTCGCGGTCGACGGACTTGCCGTTGGACTCCATGTCGAGCTGCTGGAGGTAGGCGGTGAACTTCGACAGGTAGTGCGAGTACGGCAGCACCGCGTGCGACTGGGCGTCGTGGAAGTTGCCGTACCAGATACCCAGCAGGCCCAGCAGCAGCGGCACGTTGGACTCGGCGGGGGCGGTGCGGAAGTGCTCGTCGACGAGGTGGAAGCCGTCGAGCATCTCCCGGAAGCGGTCCGGGCCGATGGCGATCATCAGGGACAGGCCGATCGCCGAGTCGTAGGAGTACCGTCCGCCGACCCAGTCCCAGAACTCGAACATGTTGGCCGTGTCGATGCCGAAGTCGGCGACCTTCTCGGCGTTCGTCGACAGGGCGACGAAGTGCTTGGCGACCGCCTTCTCGTCACCGAGCGCGTTCAGCAGCCAGGTCCGGGCGGAGGTGGCGTTGGTGACCGTCTCGATGGTGGTGAAGGTCTTGGAGGCGATGACGAACAGCGTCTCGGCCGGGTCGAGGTCGCGGACCGCCTCGTGCAGGTCGGCGCCGTCGACGTTGGAGACGAAACGGACCGTCAGCTCGCGGTCGGTGAAGGCGCGCAGCACCTCGTAGGCCATGGCGGGGCCCAGGTCGGAGCCGCCGATGCCGACGTTGACGACGTTCCTGATGCGCTTGCCGGTGTGGCCCTTCCACTCCCCGGAGCGGACCCGGTCGGCGAAGTCGGCCATCTTGTCGAGCACGGCGTGGACCTTGGGGACGACGTTCTCGCCGTCGACCTCGACGACCGCGTCACGCGGGGCGCGCAGCGCGGTGTGCAGCACGGCCCGGTCCTCGGTGGTGTTGATCTTCTCGCCGCGGAACATGGCGTCGCGCAGTCCGAACACGTCGGTGGCGGCGGCCAGCTCCCTCAGGAGCCGCAGGGTCTCGTCGGTGACGAGGTGCTTGGAGTAGTCGACGTACAGGTCGCCCACGCGGAGGGTGAAGCCGGTGCCGCGGCCCGGGTCGGCGGCGAACAGCTCGCGCAGCCGCACCTCGCCGAGCTTCTCGCGGTGCCCCGCCAGCGCGGTCCATTCGGGCGTCTGGTCGAGCCTGGTACGGCCGTCTGCGTTCATGTCGGACTTCAGCCTTCTTCCTTTGTGTCCCAGCTGTCCCGGCTGTTTCCAACCTAGTTGATCAGCGGTGAGAAGGCCGAAGGAGACAGACGGCGCCGGACAGGGACGGAAGGAGGGGGAAGGCGGCGGAGTGCGGCGGGCGGCGAATCCGGCGGCGGCCGGAGCGGGGCCGCCGGGCGGTACCGCTAGATCTCGCCCCGCAGTTTGGCGAGCGCCTCGGCGAGGATCGCCTCGCCGTCCGCGTCGCTGCGGCGCTCGCGCACATACGCCAGGTGGGTCTTGTAGGGCTCGGTGCGCGGCGGGTCCGGCGGGTTGTCCCGGTCCTGTCCGGCCGGGAAGCCGCAGCGCGGGCAGTCCCAGGTCTCCGGGACCTGTGCGTCGCTCGCGAAGCTCGGCTGCGTCTCGTGTCCGTTGGAGCACCAGAAGGAGATGCGCAGACGCGGTGCGGACTCGCCGCGCTCGGCCTCGCCCATCGGCCCCGCCCCGACCCGGCTTCCCCGGATCGCGTTGCCACTTGCCACGGTCGTAACTCCCTGCGTGATGGTGCCGCAAAGCGAGTCGGCGTCTCGCTTCGCTGCGAGCGCCTCAGTCTACGTAAGGCCCAACGCGCGTCCAGTGATTGGAGTTACAAGGGGACTCGCTCAGGCGCAAGCCCCATGATAGGCGGCGCCGTGGAGCGCGTACCGAACATGGGGCTTTACGTGCGGAAGTGCGTGCCGGGTCAGGTGTTCGCCTTCATCAGAAGGGCGAGCACGATGATGCACGCGAACCACAGCAGACCGACCACCACGGTGATCCGGTCGAGGTTGCGCTCGGCGACCGAGGAGCCGCCGACGGACGACTGCATGCCGCCACCGAACATGTCGGAGAGGCCGCCGCCCTTTCCCTTGTGCATCAGCACCAGCAGCATCAGCAGCCCGCTGAAGACGATCAGGGCGATCGAGAACCCCATAACCACGGCTGGACCAACTTCCTCGGCTTCGGATGAACGACGGGGGCACGGTGACAGCAGGCCACCATGCCCCCGCAAGGGTACGACGTATCGCCGCTACCGCATACTCACTGGTCGCGGAAGCGCACGATCTTGACGAACTCGTCCGTGTCCAGGGAGGCGCCGCCGACCAGGGCACCGTCGATGTCGGGCTGCGCCATGATCTCGGCGACGTTGCCGGACTTGACCGAGCCGCCGTACTGGATGCGGACCTTGTCGGCCAGCTCCTGCGAGTACAGCTCGGCGATCTTGCCGCGGATGGCCGCGCAGACCTCCTGGGCGTCCTCGGCGCCGCAGACCTTGCCGGTGCCGATGGCCCACACGGGCTCGTACGCGATCACGATCGTCTCGGCCTGCTCGGCGGTGAGGTCCTTGAGACCGCCCTCGACCTGGGCGAGGGTGTGGGCGACGTGGTTGCCCGCCTCACGGACGTCCAGCTCCTCGCCGACGCACAGGATCGGGGTCAGGCCGTGCTTGTAGGCGGCCTTGACCTTGGCGTTGACCAGCTCGTCCGTCTCGGCGTGGTACTGCCGCCGCTCGGAGTGGCCGATCGCGACGTAGGCGCAGCGGAGCTTGGCCAGCATCGGGCCGGAGATCTCGCCGGTGTAGGCGCCGCCGTCGTGGGCGGAGACGTCCTGGGCGCCGTACTTGATCTTGAGCTTGTCGTGCTCGACCAGGGTCTGCACGGAGCGCAGGTCGGTGAAGGGCACCAGGACGGCGACCTCGACGGCGTCGTAGTCCTTGTCCGCGAGGGCGAAGGCGAGCTTCTGGACGTGGGCGATGGCCTCGAGGTGGTTGAGGTTCATCTTCCAGTTGCCCGCCATCAGCGGCGTGCGGGTGGTCATTGAGGTCAGTCCTCCAGTGCGGCGAGGCCGGGGAGCGTCTTGCCCTCGAGGTATTCGAGGGAGGCGCCGCCGCCGGTCGAGATGTGGCCGAATGCCTTTTCGTCGAAGCCGAGCGTACGCACGGCCGCGGCGGAGTCGCCGCCGCCGACCACGGTGAAGCCCGGGGCGTCGACGAGGGCCTGGGCGACCGCCTTGGTGCCCTCGGCGTAGTCGGGGTGCTCGAAGACGCCCATGGGCCCGTTCCAGAAGACGGTGGCGGCGTCGGCGAGCTTGGACGCGTACAGCTTGCGGGTCTCGGGACCGATGTCCAGACCCTCCTGGTCGGCCGGGATGGCGTCCGCGGCGACGGTGGTGGGGTGGGCCGGGGCCTTGGTCTTCAGGTCCGGGAACTCGGTCGAGACCAGGACGTCGACGGGGAGGACCAGCTCGACGCCGTTCTTCTCCGCGCGCTCCATGTACTCCTGGACGACCGGGATCTGGTCCTCCTGGAGGAGCGAGATGCCGACCTCGTACCCCTTGGCCTTGAGGAAGGTGTACGCCATGCCGCCGCCGATGAGGAGCCGGTCGGCCTTGTCGAGCAGCTGGTCGATGACGGCGAGCTTGTCGGAGACCTTGGCACCGCCGAGGGCGACCACGTAGGGCCGCTGGACGTCGTCGGTGAGCTTCTTCAGCACACCGACCTCGGTGGCGATGAGGTAGCCGGCGTAGTGCGGCAGCCGCTTGGGCAGGTCGAAGACCGAGGCGTGCCCGCGGTGCACGGCGCCGAAGCCGTCGCCGACGTAGACGTCCGCGAGGCCGGCCAGCTTGTCGGCGAAGGCCGCGCGCTCGGCGTCGTCCTTGCTGGTCTCGCCGGCGTTGAAGCGCAGGTTCTCGATGACCGCGACGCTGCCGTCGGCGAGGCCCGCCACCGTGGACTCGGCGGAGGTGCCGACCGTGTCCTCGGCGAAGGCGACCTCGGAGCCGAGGAGTTCACCGAGGCGGGCGGCGGCCGGGGCGAGGGAGAAGGCCGGGTCGGGGGCGCCCTTGGGGCGGCCCAGGTGCGAGGCGACGATCACGCGCGCGCCCGCGTCGGCCAGGGCCTTGACGGTGGGCACCACGGCGCGGATACGGCCGTCGTCGGTGATGGTGGTGCCGTCCAGCGGCACGTTCAGGTCGGCGCGGACGAAGACGCGCTTGCCCGCGACGCCTTCGGAGAGCAGTTCGTCGATCGTCTTCATGCAGAGGGCTCCTGGGTTCTCGTGATCGCTCGTGATCCTACGAGGGCTGGTCGCTGCGGACGCGACGCAGGGCTCGGACGGCGCGACCTTGCGCTGTCCGAGCCCTGCTACCGCATCGAGGTGCCTGCTGAGTCTGAGTCGATCAGAGCTGGTTGCCGACGAAGACCGTGAGGTCGACGAGGCGGTTGGAGTAGCCCCACTCGTTGTCGTACCAGCCGATGACCTTCACGTTCTTGCCGTCCTGGACCATGGTCAGGGACGAGTCGAAGGTGCAGGACGCCGGGGCGTTGACGATGTCGGAGGAGACGATCGGGTCCTCGGTGTACTCGAGGATGCCCTTGAGCTCGCCCTCGGCGGCCTTCTGGAAGGCGGCGTTGATCTCTTCCTTGGTGACCTCGCGGCCGAGCTCCAGGACGAGGTCGGTGACCGAGCCGGTCGGGACCGGGACGCGCATGGCGATGCCGTCCAGCTTGCCCTTGAGCTGCGGGAGGACCAGCGCGGTGGCCTTGGCGGCACCCGTGGTGGTCGGGATGATGTTCTCCGCGGCGGCACGGGCGCGGCGCAGGTCCTTGTGCGGGAAGTCCAGGATGCGCTGGTCGTTCGTGTACGCGTGCACCGTCGTCATCAGGCCCTTGACGATGCCGAAGTTCTCGTCGAGGACCTTGGCCATCGGCGCCACACAGTTGGTGGTGCAGGAGGCGTTGGAGATGACGTGGTGGTTCGCCGGGTCGTACTTGTCCTGGTTGACGCCCATCACGATGGTGACGTCCTCGTCCTTGGCCGGAGCCGAGATGAGGACCTTCTTCGCGCCGCCCGCGATGTGCTTCTCGGCGTCGGCCTTCTTGGTGAAGATGCCGGTCGACTCGATCACGATGTCGACACCCAGCTCACCCCACGGGATGTCGGCGGGGTTGCGCTCGGCCAGGACCTTGATGGTCTTGTCGCCGACGGTGATGGTGTCCTCGGTGTGCGAGACCTCTTGCTTGAGGCGTCCGAGGATGGTGTCGTACTTCAGCAGGTGGGCGGTGGTCGCGGTGTCACCCAGGTCGTTGACAGCCACGATCTCGATGTCTGCACCCTGCTCCAGCAGCGCGCGGAAGTAGTTACGACCGATGCGGCCAAAGCCGTTGATGCCTACGCGGATCGTCACGAACCGATCTCCTCGTTGGTACGCCGGCCCGTTGTGCCGGCGAGCTGTGTTTGGGATGTCCCCGACCACCTCCGACCCTACCTCTCCGAGGCGTCGGGGGTGACATCGAGACGTCCCATACCCGGCACGGCGGTCCGTACCCGCCGGTAGGGGTACGGACCGCCCGGGGCCTCGGGGTCCGATCACCCGATTTCGCTACACCGTGTCAGTCCCCGTTGATCCTGGATTCACTCGTCCAGGGCACGCAGTGCCGCGCGGACGAGGGCCGCCCGGTCGGCCGGCGCGGTGAGGTGCTCCAGGCCGAAGCCCAGGAGCACGGTGTCGTCCGTGGTGACCGCGCCGTGGGTCTGGAACAGGGTTCCGGTGCGGGTCCAGTTCTTCAGGACGGCCGGGCTGCCCGGGGGCGGCCCGGTGACCCGCCAGGCGCCCAGCGAGGTCTCGAAGCCCTCGGTCCCGGTCGCGGTGCCGCCGACGACCAGCGAGGCCTCGTCGGCGAGGACACCGCGTCCGCCGTTGCCCGGGTCGGTGACGTAGGCGATCGACACGTCCACGGACTTCCCGGCGTAGGCGCTCAGGTCGAACTCGACCTGCCGCCAGCCCTCGGAGGAGCCGGTGAGGCTGTTCCACTTCCCGCTCGTGCCGGTCGCGACGCAGCCGTCGTCGGACAGGGTCAGGTAGTGCTCCAGCCAGGGGTGCTCGCCCATGTAGTAGCCGGCCGCGCACTCCGCGGGCACGGCCGTGCGGGTGGCACCGCCCGCTTCGGGGAGCGTGGTCCAGTCGTCGGCGCCGGTGGTGTGCGCCTCGACCAGGGCGTGGTCGAAGCCGCGCTCGGTGTCCCACAGGAGCTGGGCGCGCAGCGTGGGCCGGTCCGACGCGCTGACACCGGTGAGGTCGATGGTGCGGGTGAGCCGCTTGTAGGCGTCGTTGGTGTGGCGGGCGGCGGCCATCCAGTCGCCCGCGTGGGGCCCGTACGGGTTGACCGCCCCGGCGAACTTCCCGGCGCCCTCGCTCGCGAACTGCGGGTAGGTGTCGGCGGGCAGCTCGTCCGAGGTGACGCTGTAGGTTCCGGCCTGGTCCAGGGGGTTGCCGGGGGCGTCGCCGAGGGGGCCGGCGGCTCCGTCGAGCGGGCCGGAGCCGGTGAACCGGGTGGCGCCGGTGGTCGAGGTGCGGGTGTAGGCGCCCAGGTAGTACTGGGCGAAGTCGTCGGAGGGGGTGCCGCCGCCGAGGTCGACGCTGCCGCCTGCCTCTTCACCTGCCTCGATCAGTCTGCCGCCCTCGTTGAGGAAGGCGCGCAGTTGAAGCTGGGTGGCGTTGCCGGGCACCGCGGCGCCGGTGTGGTGGACGACGGTGTCGAAGTGGCCGAGGACGCCGAGCGCGTCGGGCGTGCCCTGCGTGGCGACGTCCCATACGGCTGCCCGGCGGCCGTTCGCCTTCAGCGCGTCCACGTACTTCTGCGCCTGCGTGGCCTTCGCGCCCTCCTCGGCGACGACGAGGACGTCGGCGCGGGGCCGCTCGGCGATCGTGTACGTGAAGTGCTCGCTCTCGGTGGGCCTGCCCTGCTTCGTCTCGCCGGTGAACCAGACCTCGACCTTGTCGCCGAGGTCGCCGTCCGCGACCTTGGCCCGGTACTCGTCGAAGTAGAGGTTGTCCTCACCGCCGTAGGTCTCGCCGCCGCGCCAGGGCCGCAGCGCCACGCCGTGCGTGTGTCCGCCGTTGACGCGGTACTTCAGCTCCTTGTCGCGCACCGACTTGCGGACGACGACGGAGACCTCCTGGTCGGCGCCGCGTGCGTAGGAGGTGGTGAACTCGGCCGGGGTGAAGTCCGCGGCCTCCAGGCCGACCGAGGAGGACGGCCGGTCGGGGTGGGCGGCGGTCTCGGCGACCGAGAGCGCGAAGGGGATGTTCTTGGCGAACTCCTGCTGGATCAGTCGCTCGTCGTCGGGGAAGTTGAAGCCCGACTGGCAGTCGGCCGGGTTCCACTCGTCGTCGGGGTCCACCTCGGAGACGGTCTGGCAGGTCGACATCTCCGGGGTGAACATCGCCATGCCGTTGACGTTGGCCGCGTGGCCGTCCGCCTCGCCGTTGGTGGTGTACAGCTCCGAGGAGACCTGCGGGCGGTAGCCGGGGATCGCGGAGTTGTCGGGCGTGCCGGCGAGCGCCCTGTAGAGGACGTCGTCCGGGGTGTTCGTGGCCACCTGCCAGCCGACGCCGTAGAGGAGGAGTTCGGCGGCGGAGTGGTAGTTGATGCCGTAGGTGAAGCCGATCCGCTTCTGGAAGGAGTCCAGCGCCTGGGTCTCGGGTTCGGAGTTGGGGCCGGCGCCCCGGTAGGTCTGGCTGGTGGGGTGGGGGGACGAGCCCTCGTCGTCGTAGCCCCACTTGTAGGCGAAGTTGCGGTTGAGGTCGACGCCGTCGCCGATGCCGATGGCGCCGTCGCCGTTGACGTCGCGCAGGTTCTTGCGCCACAGGCGGTTGTCGGTGTCCGCGAACGTGTAGTCGTAGCCGTCGGGGTTGGCCGACAGGAGGAACCACAGTTCGGTGGAGTCGACCAGCTCCCTGATCCGCCGGTCCTTCGTGTAGTTGTCCAGGTAGTGGTGCATCAGCCGCCGGGTCATCTCCGGGGTGATCCACTCGCGTGCGTGCTGGTTGGACATGTAGAGGACGGCCGGCTTGGAGCCGTCCTTCGTCTTCTTCGCGTTCCTGGTGAGCTTGAGCGCCAGGATGTCCTGGCCGTTCACCGTTCTGCCGATGGAGACGACCTTGGTGAGACCGGGGTTCTCCTGCGCGGTCCGCAGGATCTCCTCCTTGAGGCCGCCGCTGCCGCTGTACGGGCGGAAGACGCCCTCGTCGGCGTCCTCGACGCGCTTCTCGGCCTGGCTGGAAAGGGTGTGCTCCGTGAGGTCGACGCCCTGCTTCTCCAGCTTCCCGGCCTGCTGGTCGGTGAGGTAGACCTCGACCGTGGCCGTTCCCCTGTCGGGGACCCGCTCGCCGAGTTCGTGGCCGTCCTGGCCGGCGGCCAGCAGCAGGGGTACCTGCTCCTGGGTGACGGCGGCGCGGAAGACCTTCACCGCGTCGGCGTCCGCCTCCGCGGTCGTGCGGTCCGCCGGTTGGGCCTGGGCGACGGGTGCGTAGCCCGCTCCGCCGATCAGGAGCGCGCCGACAGCGAGGATGGCTCTCGCTCTTGGTCTCATGAACCCCCCTGGGGATGGGTCCGCCATGGGAAGGCCACAGCGGCGACAGATGCCAGGCTCATGACACCTCACGATCGGGTCAAGAGCGCCGGACGGACACGCGCGAGCCGGTGCGGATCACCCGAGTGGGCGTCGGCACCGGCTTCTCGACGGCGCGTGCGGGGGCGGTCGACCCGGGCGGGGCGGGGCCGCGGACCCGGGTTCCGGTCAGCCGACGAGGTTGTCGGCCAGATCCTCGCTGAGGTTGGCCTCCGTGCTCGGGATGCCGAGGTCCGCGGCCCGCTTGTCGGCCATGGCCAGCAGTCGGCGGATGCGGCCGGCGACCGCGTCCTTGGTCAGCGGCGGGTCGGCGAGGGCGCCCAGCTCCTCCAGTGAGGCCTGCTTGTGCTCCATGCGGAGCCGACCCGCGGCGGCGAGGTGCTCGGGCACGTCGTCGGCGAGGATCTCCAGGGCCCGCTGGACCCGCGCACCGGCGGCGACGGCGGCGCGGGCCGAGCGGCGCAGGTTGGCGTCGTCGAAGTTGGCGAGGCGGTTGGCGGTGGCGCGGACCTCGCGGCGCAACCGCCGCTCCTCCCAGGCCAGCACCGACTCGTGGGCGCCGAGCCGGGTGAGCAGGGCGCCGATCGCGTCCCCGTCGCGGACGACGACCCGGTCCACGCCGCGCACCTCGCGGGCCTTGGCGGCGATCGACAGCCGACGGGCGGCGCCGACCAGGGCGAGCGCGGCCTCGGGACCCGGGCAGGTCACCTCCAGGGAGGAGGAACGGCCGGGCTCGGTGAGCGAGCCGTGCGCCAGGAAGGCCCCGCGCCAGGCGGCCTCGGCATCGCAGGTGGCCCCCGAGACCACCTGCGGCGGCAGGCCGCGGATCGGGCGGCCACGGCCGTCCACCAGCCCGGTCTGGCGGGCCAGCTGGTCACCGCCCGCGACCACCCGAACGACGTAACGCGAGCCGCGGCGCAGCCCGCCCGGCGCCATCACGATCAGCTCGGAGCTGTGCCCGAAGATCTCCAGGATGTCCTGCTTGAGCCGACGGGCCGCCCTCGCGGTGTCCAGCTCCGCCTCGATCACGATGCGCCCGCTCACCAGGTGAAGGCCGCCGGCGAACCGCAGAATGGCGGAGACCTCCGCCTTTCTGCAGCAGGTCCGGGTGACGGGGAGCCGGGAGATCTCGTCCTTCACCGCTGCCGTCATCGCCATGGGCCGATCCTTCCATGCATCCGAAAAATACGGTCGTACGCGGCGGCCAGCAGCTCCGGGTCGTGCCTCGGGGTCCCGTCGGTCCGGGCGACCGGAGCCAGCTCGACCGCGGCGCCGAACCGTTTCGCGGCGTCGGTGAGCGAGTCACGGTCGGGCACGGCGGCCTCGTCGGCCAGCACCACGTCCAGGGCGAGTTTAGGGGCGTGTCGTCCCAAAACCTCCAAATGACGCTGCGGGGAGAAGCCCTCGGTTTCTCCGGGCTGCGGGGCGAGGTTCAGCGAGAGCACCCTGCGCGCCTTCGTCTCGACCAGCGCGTCCAGCAGGTCGGGCACGAGCAGGTGCGGGATGACCGAGGAGAACCACGAGCCGGGACCCAGCACCACCCAGTCCGCGTCCAGGACGGCTTCGACCGCCTCGGGGACGGCGGGCGGGTCGTTCGGCACCAGGTGCACGGACTGCACCTCGCCGGGCGTGAGCGCCACGGTCGCCTGCCCGAGCACGGTGTCCACCTCCTCGGGCCGGTCCGGGTCGTGGCCCCGGACCAGGGCCTGGAGCTCCAGCGGCACCGCGGACATGGGCAGCACCCGCCCGTGCGCGCCGAGCAGCTTGCCGACCAGGTCCAGCGCCTGGACATGGTCGCCGAGCTGCTCCCACAGGGCGACGATCAGCAGATTGCCGACCGCGTGTTCGTGCAGGTCGCCCTGGGACTGGAAGCGGTGCTGGATGACGCGGGCCCAGGTCTGGCCCCAGTCGTCGTCGCCGCACAGCGCGGCCAGCGCCTTGCGCAGGTCGCCGGGCGGCAGGACGCCCAGCTCGTCGCGCAGGCGCCCGCTGGAGCCGCCGTCGTCGGCCACCGTGACGACGGCCGTGAGGTCGCCGGTGATCCGGCGCAGTGCGGCGAGCGAGGCGGACAGGCCCATGCCGCCGCCTAGGGCGACGACCTTGGGCTGGGTGCCCCGGCGGCGCGGCTTGCCGCCGCGCGCCTGCTCGGGCCGGGCGGCGCGGGCGTCGGCGGGTCTGCCGCCGCGTCCCTCGGGCACCACCCGGCGCAGCCTGCTCAGCCGCGGAGTACGTCCTGTCATTCCCGTCCCATGTCCCGGTGGACGACCACCGTCTCCACGCCCTCGGCAGCGAGCCGGGCGGCGAGTTTCTCCGACACGGCCACGGACCGGTGCTTGCCGCCGGTACAGCCGACGGCCACGGTCACGTAGCGCTTACCCTCCCGACGGTAGCCCGCGGCGATCAGCTGGAGGAGCTCGGCATAGCGGTCGAGGAACTCCTTGGCCCCGGGCTGGTTGAGGACGTACGACGACACCTCCTCGTTCAGGCCGGTGAACGGGCGCAGCTCCGGGACCCAGTGCGGGTTGGGCAGGAAGCGCATGTCCACGACCAGGTCGGCGTCGACCGGGAGGCCGTACTTGAAGCCGAAGGACATGACGGTCGCCCGCAGCTCGGGCTCCTCCTCCCCGGCGAACTGGGCGTCCATCTTGGCGCGCAGCTCGTGCACGTTGAGGCTGGAGGTGTCGATCACCAGGTCGGCGTCGCCGCGCAGCTCGCGCAGGAGTTCCCGCTCGGCGGCGATGCCGTCGACGATGCGGCCGTCGCCCTGGAGGGGGTGCGGGCGGCGCACCGACTCGAAGCGGCGCACCAGGGCGTCGTCGGAGGACTCCAGGAAGACGATCCGCCGGGTGACGCCGCGGGCGTCGAGGTCGGCGAGGGATTCGCGCAGGTTGTCGAAGAAGCGCCGGCCGCGGACGTCGACGACGACCGCGATCCGCGCCACGTTGCCCTGCGAGCGGGCGCCGAGCTCCACCATGGTGGGGATCAGCGCGGGCGGCAGGTTGTCGACGACGAACCAGCCCAGGTCCTCCAGACACTTGGCGGCCGTCGAGCGGCCGGCCCCGGACATGCCGGAGATGATCACCAGCTCGGGGATGGCCGCCTCGGACGCCCCGGCTGTTTCCTTGCCCGTACTCACCTGTGCTCCGTTGTCCTGGCGCCGGTCGGAACGGGCCGTCCGCATGCCCGTGTCCTGGCCGGTCGTGCTGTGGGCCTGTTCTCGCCCCGCTGTGGGCTCTGCCTCGTGCTCGGTCATCTCTCCTGCCCCCGTCGTTCGTCCGGGGTGCCCGCGGACACGGGCTCCCCCGGGGCATCCGCCGTCGTCTCGGGTGCCCCGTCCTCGTCATCCATGATCTCTCCGGTCGCCGTGTTCACGGCGGGCGCGGCCGGGGTGGCCCGGGCGAGGGCCACGGCGACGGTCTCGGCCGTCTTGCGGCCTATGCCGGGCACCTCGCAGATCTGGTCGATCGTCGCCGACCTCAGCTTCTTCACCGAACCGAAGTGCTTGACCAGTGCCTGCTTGCGGGTCTCCCCCAGGCCGGGCACGTCGTCCAGGGGGCTGGAGCGGAAGCGTTTGGCGCGCTTGGTGCGCTGGTAGGTGATCGCGAAGCGGTGGGCCTCGTCACGGACCCGCTGCAGAAGGTACAGGCCCTCACTGGTGCGGGGCAGGACGACCGGATCGTCCTCGCGGGGCAGCCAGACCTCCTCCAGGCGCTTGGCGAGGCCGCAGACGGCGATGTCGTCGATCCCGAGCTCGTCCAGGGCACGCTGGGCCGCCGCGACCTGCGGCTGCCCGCCGTCGACGACGACGAGCTGGGGCGGGTAGGCGAAGCGCCGGGGGCGGCCGTCGTCGTCCTTCAGGGCCGAGCCGTCCGAAGGGGCCCGGCCGTCGGTGAACTGATCGCCGACGGTGGTGTCCTCCCCGTCCGCCCACTCGCCGGTCTTCTCCTTCTCGGCGAGATAGCGGCGGAAGCGGCGGGTGATGACCTCGTGCATGGACCGGACGTCGTCCTGTCCCCGGAAGCCCTTGATCTGGAAACGGCGGTATTCGCTCTTGCGGGCCAGTCCGTCCTCGAAGACGACCATGGAGGCCACGACGTCGTCGCCCTGGAGGTGTGAGATGTCATAGCACTCGATCCGGAGCGGGGCGCTGTCCAGACCGAGGGCGTCGGAGATCTCCTCCAGCGCACGCGAGCGCGTGGTCAGGTCGGAGGCACGCTTGGTCTTGTGCAGGACGAGCGCCTGCTGGGCGTTGCGCTGCACCGTCTCCATCAGCGCCTTCTTGTCGCCGCGCTGCGGGATGCGCAGCGACACGCCCGACCCGCGGCGCTCCGTCAGCCACTGCTGGACCGGCTCCACCGGGTCGGGAAGGGCGGGGACCAGGACCTCCTTGGGGACCGCGTCGCCGGTCTCCTCGCCGTACAGCTGCTGGAGGGCGTGCTCGACGAGGGCGCCGGTGGTGATCTCCTCCACCTTGTCCGTGACCCAGCCGCGCTGGCCTCGCACGCGTCCGCCGCGCACGTGGAAGATCTGGACGGCCGCCTCCAGCTCGTCCTCGGCGATCGCGATCAGGTCGGCGTCGGTGGCGTCGGCGAGGACGACCGCGCTCTTCTCCATGGCCTTCTTCAGGGCCCCGATGTCGTCGCGCAGGCGCGCCGCCCGCTCGTACTCCATCTCCTCGGCCGCCTCGGCCATCCGCTGCTCCAGGCGGCGCAGGTAGGTGCCCGTACGGCCGGCCATGAAGTCGCAGAACTCCTCCGCGAGCTCCCGGTGGTCCTCGGCGGAGATCCGCTCCACGCAGGGCGCCGAGCACTTGCCGATGTAACCGAGCAGGCAGGGGCGGCCGGTGCGGGCGGCGTTCTTGAAGACGCCGGCGGAGCAGGTGCGCACCGGGAAGACGCGCAGCAGGAGGTCGACCGTGTCGCGGATCGCCCAGGCGTGCCCGTACGGCCCGAAGTAGCGCACGCCCTTCTTCTTGTGGCCGCGCATCACCTGCACGCGCGGGAACTCCTCGTTCATCGTCACCGCGAGGTACGGGTAGCTCTTGTCGTCGCGGTACTTGACGTTGAACCGGGGGTCGTACTCCTTGATCCAGGAGTACTCCAGCTGCAGTGCCTCGACCTCCGTGGACACCACCGTCCACTCCACGGACGCGGCCGTGGTGACCATGGTGCGGGTGCGGGGGTGGAGGTTCGCCACGTCCTGGAAGTAGTTCGCCAGGCGCTGGCGCAGGCTCTTCGCCTTTCCGACGTAGATCACCCGGCGGTGCTCGTCGCGGAACCTGTACACCCCCGGGGAGTCCGGGATCTCACCCGGCCTGGGGCGGTAGCTGGAGGGGTCGGCCATGTCTCACACCCTACTGGCGGGGACCGACACTCCGGCGGGGCTGTGGACGACGAGTCGGGGTCCTGTGGACAACCGGCCGCGGGTCCCGGCGGTCGCCCGTTCGCGGGGACCTGCGATCGCCGTCGCGGGGACCTGCGGACGACGCGTCGCGGAGACCTGCGGTGGCCTGTCGCGGGTCGGCGGGGGACGCGTAGTGCAGACCTGCGGTCGCCTGTCGCGGGGTCGGCGGAGGACGCGTGGCGCGGACCTGCGGTCGCCTGTCGCGGGGTCGGCGGGGGACGGTCCGGGGCCGACCGGTCACGCCGGGTGCCCCCGGGGCGGGGTGTGCCGGTGCGTTCTCGGCCAGGAGCGGGCGTGGTCCGGCCTCAGGTGTTGTCGGGACTTGGTCAACACGCTTCAATGCGGGGGGACTCGGGGCCCTGAAGCACGGCGTACGGATGTGAAGACCTCTGCGCCGCGACCGGGGGGGCGGCCCCGACCGATCCGCGTCGAACGGTCCGACCAGCCGTTGTGGACTCACAGAAAGGCCCCTGCATGCCGCACGCCACACCGCACGCGGACGCCGCCACCGCGGAACTCGACTCGGCCCTGCGCGGTGGCCCCTTCCACGTCGCCCTGCGCGCCGCGATCGCCGCTCGCGGACTGCCGCTGCAGCGGGTCAGGCACCATTTGTCGCGCCACGGGGTGACGGTGGGCGTCACGAGTCTGAGCTACTGGCAGCAGGGCGCCCGGCGTCCGCAACGTCCGGAGTCGCTGCGTGCCGTGCGGGCCCTGGAGGAGATACTCCAGCTGCCCGAGGAGTCGCTGATCCGCCTGCTCGCCGAGACCGGCGAGGACACCTCGGCGCAGGGGCCCGCGGCCCGCTCCCACCGCGTCCACCTGGAGGCTTCCGGCGTCCTGGACCGGCTGCTGGCCGAGCTGGACCACCCGTCCTCGGACGTCGGGGTGCATACTCTCGGACATCACGAGCACGTCCGGATCGGACCACGGCGCGAGCTCGCCGGGCACGAGTCGCACCTCATCCTCCGCGCCCGGCGCGACGGCGTCGACCGCTTCGTCGCCGTCCACCACGGCGACCCGGGATGCGTTCCCGCGCGGATGACCGTCCACGCGCTGGAGAACTGCCGCACGGGGCGGGTGCGCACCCACCACGACACGGGCGTACTCGTGACCGAGCTGCTGTTCGACACGTGTCTGCGGGCCGGGGACACCCATCTCTTCCGCTACGGCGTCGAGGACGGCACGGCCGGAGTGTCGCGCGAGTACGTCCGCGGGTTCGGTACGGCGGGTGGGCAGTACGCGCTCCAGGTGCGGTTCGACGCCGCGGCCCTCCCGGTGCGCTGCCACCGGTTCACCCGGCACTCGCCGGCGGCACCGCGCGGCGGCCGGCAGGAGCTGGCCCTCAGCGGGCAGCACCGCTCGGTGCACCTCGTGGAGCCGCGGGTGCGGTCGGGCATGCTGGGGATCGGATGGGACTGGGAGTAGTCGCGCGCCGGGAAGTGAGCGGCCGCACCCGAGTCCCGTCGGTGAGCGGCGTCAGGTCCCGGGGCTCGCGACGATCCTGCCCTGCTTCACCTCGACCGGCAGTTGGATGAGGGGCGCGTCGGCCGGGGCGTGCAGCACCTCACCGGTCCGGGCGTCGAACTCGCTGCCGTGGCACGGGCAGACGAGTTTGGTCCCCTCGAGCTTCTTGATGGGGCACCCCGCGTGCGTACAGACCGTGCTGAACGCCTTCAGGGAGCCGTCCTCGGCGCGACTGACCACCACGTTCTGGTCCCGGTAGAGCTTGGTCGCACCCTTGGCGACCTCGCCGTCCTTCCCCAGGTCGACGGGTGCGGTCGGCCTGGCGGGCACGGCACCGTCGTCGCCCGGCGAGCAGGCGGCCAGCCCGATTCCGGCGACGGGTGTGAGGGCCGCCGAGCGCAGGACGGTACGACGGCTCGGGACAGGGCGGCCGGGCATGGGAGGTCTCCACTGGTCAGGGGGCGTGCAGGGTGACGATATCCGGTGCCTGCGACCGCCCCGCGAGGTGGGTCTTCCTGGGCGGCGGCATGGGGAGGCGGCATCGGGAGGCGCACATAAACGCTTGCGCAAGCGTTTACGTGCGCCTCCCGATGGGATACGGTCCCGGCCAGGGCGCGCGGCGCGAGCACCGCGCGGGGGCCGATGCGCGGCAGTACGCGAAAGGGGGGTGCACGCCCATGGCGACCATGGCCGATGTCGCCCGGAGCGCCGGGGTCTCCGTGGCGACCGTCTCGCACGTGCTCAACGACACCCGTCCGGTACTGCCGCACACCCGCCAGGCGGTGCTGGACGCCATCGAGGAGCTCGGCTACACCCCGAACACCCTTGCCCGCTCCCTGGTGACCTCGCGTACCCGCTCGATCGGGCTGGCGGTGTCGGCGATCAGCAATCCGTACTTCACCGAGATCCTCCAGGGCGTCGAGGCCGCCGCCCTGGAGCACGGCTACAGCCTGCTCATCGCCGACCCGCACGACGATCCCGGGCACGAGCGCAAGGTCGCCCAGCTGCTGCACGAGCGGCGCGTGGACGGCATGATCGTCGCGCCCTCCGCCGACCCGCGCGAACTGGTCGCCTACCTCGGACGCCACCGGGTGCCGGCCGTGTTCCTCGACCGGCTCGTGGACACCCCGGACGGCGATCACGCCCCGCGCTTCGACCAGGTCTGCGCCGAAAGTGCCGAGCCGACGACCCGGCTGGTCACCCATCTCGCCGGGCTCGGCCACGGTCGGATCGGCCTGGTCGCGGGCCTGCCGGGGCTCAGCACGACGCGCGAGCGGATCACCGGCTACCGGCACGGCCTCGCCGCCGCCGGGCTGCCGTACGACGAACGGCTCCTGGTGCACGGCGACTCCGAGGCGGCCGGCGGCGAAAGGGCCACGGCGACCCTGCTGTCCCTGGCGGTGCCGCCCACCGCGCTGGTCACCGCCAACAACGCGATGACCATCGGCGCGCTGCGCGCCCTGCGGGACCGCGGTCTGTCCGTGCCGGACGACCTCGCGCTCTGCTGCTTCGACGACTTCGCCTGGGCGGACCTCTTCTCACCCCGGCTCACCGCCGTCGCGCAGCCCAGCCGGGAGCTCGGCGCCCGGGCCGTCCGGCTGCTGCTGGACCGCCTCGCAGCGCCGGAGCGGCCCGTACGGTCCGTGCGGCTGCCCTGCGTCTTCGTCCACCGCACCTCGTGCGGCTGTCCCGAGCGGTCCGACCGGTGCGAAGAGGCCGAGCATGTCGAACAAGCCCCAGCCAAGGCCCAGGAAGGGAACCTGCCGTGATCGTCGTCGCCGGTGAGGCACTGATCGACCTGGTACCGCAGGGCACGGGTGCCCTCGCCGCGCTGCGGCCGGCGCTCGGCGGCGGTCCGTACAACACCGCCGTCGCGCTGGGCCGCCTCGGCTCCCCCACCGCCTTCTGCTCCCGGGTGTCGTCCGACGCCTTCGGCGAGGCGCTGCTGGACCGGCTGCGCGCGACCGGCGTGGACGTCTCGCCGGTGCAGCGCGGGGCCGAGCCGACGACACTCGCCGTGGCCTCGGTCGGCGCGGACGGCTCGGCGGCCTACTCCTTCTACGTGGAGGGGACGGCGGACCGGCTGTTCACGGTGCCCACCGCGCTGCCCTCCGGTACCCGGGCCGTCTCCTTCGGGACCTGCTCGCTGGTGCTGGAGCCGGGGGCGAGCGCGTACGAGGAACTGCTGCGAGAGACGGCCGCGCGGGGCGTGTTCACCGCGCTGGATCCGAACATCCGGGCCGGACTGATTCCGGACGCGGACGCCTACCGGGCCCGGTTCAAGAGCTGGCTGCCGTCGGTTTCGCTGCTGAAGCTGTCGGCCGAGGACGCCGAGTGGCTCGGCGGCACCCCCCAGGAGTGGCTGGCGGCAGGACCGTCGGCGGTCGTGGTCACCCGGGGCGGTGCCGGGCTGACGGCGTACACCCGCGACGGCGGCGAGTACGCGGTGCCGGGCCGGCGGGCCGAGGTGGTGGACACGATCGGCGCCGGCGACACGGTGAACGCGGCGCTGCTGCACGGCCTCGCGGTACGGGACGCCCTCGGCGAAGAGGCGGTGACCGCTCTGGGCCCGGAGGGCTGGGCGGGTCTCCTGGACTTCGCCGCCCGGGCGGCGGCCATCACCTGCTCACGCGCGGGCGCGGAACCGCCGTACGCCCACGAGATGCCCCTCTGACGGTCGACGGCACCGGGGCTGCTCGGAGGGATGGTGAAGATCCAGCACGGCACGCAGCTCGTGGAGCCGGCGGGCGCCTGAGCGTCGGCGGACACGCGGACGCGCCGGGTCCCACGGAGTGGTCCGTGGGACCCGGCGCGTCGGTGCGCGGGCACTGCCCGACCGGGTGGGTCCCGGTCGCCCCGGCGTGGGCCGGGTCAGGCCTTGCTCGTCCGCGTCGTCTTCTTCGCGGCGGGTGTGGCGGGCTTGGTGGCCTTCTTGGCCGTCTTGGCCGTCTTGGCCGTCTTGGTGGCGGTCTTCTTCGTAGCCGTACCGGTGACCGCCTTGGTGGCGGTCTTCCTGGCGACGGCCTTGGCGGCCACCGTCTTCGCCGCCGCCTTGCGCGGGGCCTTCACCGGGGCCGCGTCGCTGACCCGGTCGGCGCCGAGGACCTCCCGCAGGAACTTGCCGGTGTGGCTGGCCGGAACGCCGGCGACCTCCTCGGGCGTGCCCTCGGCGACCACCAGGCCACCGCCGGCGCCGCCCTCGGGGCCCATGTCGACGACCCAGTCGGCGGTCTTGATGACGTCGAGGTTGTGCTCGATGACGATGACCGTGTTGCCCTTGTCGACCAGACCGGCCAGGACCGTCAGCAGCTTGCTGATGTCCTCGAAGTGCAGACCGGTGGTCGGCTCGTCCAGGACGTAGACCGTGCGCCCGGTGGAACGGCGCTGCAGCTCACTGGCGAGCTTCACGCGCTGGGCCTCGCCGCCGGACAGGGTGGTCGCGGACTGACCGAGCCGGACGTAGCCGAGGCCGACGTCCTTCAGCGTCTTCATGTGCCGGGAGATCGCGGGGACGGCCTCGAAGAAGTCGGTCGCCTCCTCGATCGGCATGTTCAGGACGTCGGCGATGGACTTGCCCTTGTAGTGGACCTCCAGGGTCTCCCGGTTGTACCGGGCGCCGTGGCAGACCTCGCACGGGACGTAGACGTCCGGGAGGAAGTTCATCTCGATCTTGATCGTGCCGTCGCCCGCGCAGTTCTCGCAGCGGCCGCCCTTGACGTTGAAGGAGAACCGGCCCGGCAGGTACCCGCGGACCTTCGCCTCGGTCGTCTCGGCGAACAGCTTGCGGATGTGGTCGAAGACGCCGGTGTACGTCGCCGGGTTGGACCGCGGGGTGCGGCCGATGGGCGACTGGTCGACGTGGACGACCTTGTCGACGAGGTCGTCGCCGTCCACGCGCGTGTGCCGTCCGGGCACGTTGCGGGCGCCGTTCAGCTCGCGCGCCAGGTGCGTGTACAGGATGTCGTTGACCAGGGTCGACTTGCCGGAGCCGGAGACGCCGGTGACCGCCGTGAACACGCCCAGCGGGAAGGACACGTCGATGTCCTGGAGGTTGTTCTCGCGGGCGCCGTGCACCGTGAGCTGCCGGGACGGGTCGCGGGGGCGCCGGACGTCGGGCAGGGGGATGGCTTTCCTGCCGGACAGGTACAGGCCGGTCTGCGACTCGGCGTTGTCCAGCAGCTCCTTGAGGGAGCCGCTGTGCACCACCTTGCCGCCGTGCTCACCGGCGCCGGGGCCGATGTCGACGATCCAGTCGGCGACCTTGATGGTGTCCTCGTCGTGCTCGACGACGATGAGCGTGTTGCCCATGTCCCGGAGCCGGACGAGGGTCTCGATCAGCCGGTGGTTGTCGCGCTGGTGCAGACCGATGGACGGCTCGTCGAGGACGTACAGTACGCCGACGAGCCCGGAGCCGATCTGGGTGGCCAGGCGGATGCGCTGGGCCTCGCCGCCGGAGAGGGTGCCTGCCGCGCGGTTCAGCGAGAGGTAGTCCAGGCCGACGTCGACCAGGAACCGCAGCCGCTCGTTGACCTCCTTCAGGACGCGCTCGGCGATCTTCTTGTCGCGGGCGCTGAGCTTCAGCTCGCCCAGGAAGTCCGCGCAGTCGCTGATGGACATCGCCGACACCTCGGCGATCGACTTGCCCATGACCGTGACCGCGAGGACGAGCGGCTTCAGGCGCGTGCCCTCGCAGGTGGGGCAGGGCACCTCGCGCATGTAGCCCTCGAAGCGCTCACGGCTGGCGTCGCTCTCGGCCTCGCTGTGCCGGCGCTTGACGAAGGGGATCGCGCCCTCGAAGGCCGTGGTGTACCGGCGCTCGCGCCCGTACCGGTTGCGGTAGCGGACCTCGACCTGGGTCTTGTGGCCGTACAGCAGGGCCTTGCGGGCGCGCAGCGGCAGGCCCCCGAAGGGGATGTCCGTCCGGAAGCCCAGCGCGTCGGCGAGGGCACCGATGAGGCGGCCGAAGTAGTCCTTGGTGTGCCCGTGCGACCAGGGGTGGATGGCGCCCTCGTCGAGGGACTTGTCCTCGTCGGGGACGATCAGCTCGGCGTCGACCTCCATGCGCGTGCCGATGCCGGAGCAGTCGGGGCAGGCGCCGAAGGGCGAGTTGAAGGAGAAGGAGCGGGGCTCCAGCTCTTCGAAGGACAGGTCGTCGTACGGGCAGTACAGGTGCTCCGAGTACATGCGCTCGCGCTCGGGGTCGTCCTCGGGGAGGTCGACGAAGTCGAGGACGACCATGCCGCCGGACAGGCCGAGCGCGGTCTCCACGGAGTCGGTGAGGCGGCGCTTGGCGGAGTCCTTGACCGTGAGGCGGTCGACGACCACCTCGATGGTGTGCTTCTCCTGCTTCTTCAGCGTGGGCGGGTGGGAGAGCTGGACGGTCTCGCCGTCCACCCGCGCGCGGGAGTAGCCCTTGGTCTGGAGGTCGGCGAAGAGGTCGACGAACTCGCCCTTGCGCTCGCGCACCAGCGGCGACAGCACTTGGAAGCGGCTGCCCTCCGGAAGCTCCAGCACCTTGTCGACGATGGCCTGCGGCGACTGGCGCGAGATCGGCCGGCTGCACTCCGGACAGTGCGGCTTGCCGATGCGGGCGAAGAGCAGGCGGAGGTAGTCGTAGACCTCGGTGATGGTGCCGACCGTGGAGCGCGGGTTGCGCGAGGTCGACTTCTGGTCGATGGAGACCGCCGGGGAGAGGCCCTCGATGAAGTCGACGTCCGGCTTGTCCATCTGGCCGAGGAACTGCCGGGCGTAGGAGGAGAGCGACTCCACGTAGCGCCGCTGGCCCTCGGCGAAGATCGTGTCGAAGGCCAGGGAGGACTTGCCCGACCCGGACAGGCCCGTGAAGACGATGAGCGAGTCACGAGGCAGGTCGAGCGAGACGTTCTTCAGGTTGTGCTCGCGCGCGCCACGGACGATGAGACGGTCGGCCACGCCGGTCCGCACCTTTCTTGAGAGAAGTGACAGGGGCGAGGCCCCCGTCTTTCCCAGACTAGGGGGAGCCACTGACAACGCCGGTCGGATTCACCGGTTGTCAACAAACCCCGACTTCCCAGCATGCCCGACGCCACGACCGACCATATAGCACGTGCATTCGATTTACGGGCGTCGTCCACCACCTTCACCCGAAGGTGTGGCGCGGTCTAGGGTCGGCGGCATGATTGATCACGCGCATGACCTGGCGTCTGTACGTGACGCTACCGAGCGGCTGCTCACCGCGGTCGGGAAACTGGACAACGCGTCCGTGACGGAGTCGTCACGGCTCCCCGGCTGGACCCGCGGCCACGTCCTCGCCCACCTCGCCCGCAACGCGGACGCCCTCGTGAACGTCCTGGAGGGACGCCCCATGTACGTCTCCGGCGAGGTCCGGGACACCGACATCGAGCGGGACGCCCCGCGCCCCCTGGACGCGCAGCTCACCGACGTGCGCGAGAGCGCGGCCCGGTTCCAGGAGGCGGGGGCGGTGCCCGCCGACTGGTCGCGCACGGTGGAACTGCGCAACGGCGTCACCGACTCCGCCTCCCGCGTGCCGTTCCGGCGGTGGGCCGAGGTGGAGCTGCATCACGTGGACCTGGGGATCGGGTACGAGCTGGAGGATCTTCCGGCGGAGTTCACACAGCGGGAGACCGAGTTCCTCGCCGCCCGGTTCACCGGGCATCCGGACGTGCCGCCCACCCGGATCACGGACGGCACGCGCGCGTGGAGCACGGGCCGGGAGGCGACCGAGCCGGAGGTGACCGTCACCGGTCCGCCGGCCGACCTCCTCGGCTGGCTCGCCGGCCGCCGCGAGGGGTCCGCTCTGACCGTGCGAGGCGGCCCGCTGCCCGTGCTGCCCCCGCTGTAACGGGCGGTCCGGGGCCGCCTCCGGCGCTAGGCTGGCCGTCATGACGTACAGCGGAGAGGTGCGGGTCGGCGGCCCCGCCGACGTGCACGAGCTCAAGGACCTGATGATCACCAAGGTCGCGGTCGGCCCGATGGACAACAACGCCTACCTGCTGCGCTGCCGGGCCACCGACGAGCAGCTGCTGATCGACGCGGCGAACGACGCGGAAGCGCTGCTCGGCACGATCGGTGACGGCGGCATCGCGTCCGTCGTCACCACCCACCGGCACGGCGACCACTGGCAGGCGCTCGCCGAGGTGGTCGCGGCCACCGGCGCCCGCACCTTCGCGGGCCGGTACGACGCGGAGGGCATCCCCGTACCCACCGACGTCCCGGTCGACGACGGCGACACGATCCGGGTGGGGCAGGTGGAGCTCACCGCGCGCCACCTGGTCGGGCACACGCCGGGCTCCATCGTCCTGGTGTACGACGACCCGCACGGGCATCCCCATGTGTTCACCGGGGACTGTCTCTTCCCGGGCGGTGTGGGCAACACCCACAAGGATCCGAAGGCGTTCGCGAGCCTGATGCACGACGTGGAGACCAAGGTCTTCGACGTGCTCCCGGACGAGACGTGGGTCTACCCCGGGCACGGCAATGACACCACGCTCGGCGCGGAACGGCCGCACCTGCCGGAGTGGCACGCGCGCGGCTGGTGAACGCCGTACGGCTCCTGGGCGGCACGGGCCGCCGGTCCTTCGGTCCCCGCCCCGCGCCCGACCGCACCGGCGCCGGCGCCTCTCAGGTCCGGACCCGTCCCGCCCCGGCCAGCGCGGCGACCCGCTCCACACCGAACGCGTACCCCTGCACCCCGCACCCCGCGATCACGCCGTCGGCACGCTGCGAGACGTAGGAATGGTGACGGAACGGCTCACGCTGATGGATGTTGGAGATGTGGACCTCCACCACGGGCAGCCCGTCACAGGTGTTGAGCGCGTCCAGGATGGCGACGGACGTGTGCGAGTAGGCGGCTGGGTTGATCACGATCCCGCAGTGGTTCAGCCGGGCCTCCTGGATCCAGTCGACCAGTTCGCCCTCGTGGTTGGACTGCCGGAAGTCCACCGTGCCACCGTGGGCCGCCGCCGCCTTCACGCACAGGGCCTCGACGTCGGCGAGGCTGTCGGAGCCGTAGATCTCCGGCTGGCGCCGGCCCAGCAGGTTCAGGTTGGGGCCGTTGAGGATCATGATCGGGGCGTTGGCCAGGGTGCGGGGCACGGTTCCTCCGGTCCGTTCGAGGCGCGGCGGTCCTTGCACGACCGCTGCTCGGTCCCCGGTCTATCACGGTGCCGGACACCGGCGGTCACCGCGGGTGAACCCGACGGCACCGCCCGGCCCCGGGACGGCATGGCGGCCGCGCTCGGGGCCTTCGGTCTCCGGGCCGACGCACCCGACGCTACGGATTGACGGCGAGTTCCAGATAGGCCGCGAACAGCACCAGGTGAACGCCTCCCTGCAGGGGCGTGGCACGGCCCGGCACGACCGTCAGCGAGGCCACCACCACGGTCAGGGCGAGCAGCACCATGTGGGTGGAGCCCAGGCCGAGGACCAGCGGCCCGGAGAGCCACACGGAGGCCAGGGCGACCGCCGGGATGGTCAGGCCGATGCTGGCCATCGCCGAACCGAGCGCGAGGTTCAGGCTGGTCTGCACCCGGTCGCGGCGCGCGGAACGCAGCGCGGCGATGGTCTCGGGGAGCAGCACCAGCAGGGCGATGATGACGCCGACGACGGCGTGGTGCAGCCCGGCTGCCGCCACTCCGTCCTCGATGGTGGGCGACACCCCTTTCGCCAGGCCGACCACGCCGATCAGGGCCAGGGCCAGCAGCCCCAGGCTGACCAGTGCGGTGCGGACCGACGGTACGTCGGCATGGGTCTCGACGGTGATCACCTGGC
The DNA here is from genome assembly GCF_031845825.1 of Streptomyces lancefieldiae. Classification (NCBI taxonomy): domain Bacteria; kingdom Bacillati; phylum Actinomycetota; class Actinomycetes; order Kitasatosporales; family Streptomycetaceae; genus Streptomyces; species Streptomyces lancefieldiae. Next base: position 187,910 of record NZ_JAVRFH010000008.1, read on the forward strand.
CCTGCCGGGTGATCGGCAGGAAGTAGTCGCGGTGCCGCACGGTCAGGGTCGCGATGAACAGGGCGTACAGGACGAGCGAGGAGAGCGCGGCGAAGGTCAGCTGCACGGTGGAGAACTCCAGGCCGGGCGCACTGGTGGTGAACGTCGGCAGCACCAGGCTGAGCGTGGCCAGGGTCGCCACCGTCGCGAGGGCGGCGCCGGTGCCCTCCGGATTGAACACCGCGGTGCCGTGCCGGAGGGAGCCGACCAGCAGGCTGAGGCCCACGACGCCGTTGCAGGTGATCATCACGGCCGCGAAGACCGTGTCCCTGGCCAGGGACGCGCTCTTGTCGCCGCCGTCCGCCATCAGGGTCACGATGAGAGCGACTTCGATGACCGTGACGGCGACGGCGAGAACGAGAGAGCCGAAGGGTTCCCCGACCCGGTGGGCGACCACCTCGGCATGGTGCACGGCGGACAGGACGGACGCCGCGAGGACCACCGTGAGCAGCGCGACGACCGCGCCGGGCAGATCGCGGCCCCAGGTGATGACCAGCAGCACGACCGCGACCACGGGCGTGACGGTCGTCCACTGTGTGAGAAACGCCCTGGGACGACTGACCATGCGGCGATCGTCGCAGAGGGCGACGGGCCTCGCACTCCCTGCGCATGGACCGCAGAACGGATGCGGCGGGCAGCTCATCGCCACCCGCCGCTCCCTGTTGAGGGCTGACCACGCCCGACCGGAGGCCGGTCCTACGGGGTCAGGCCTCGATGCTGTCCTTCGCGTCGCCGCTCCTGGCGTTCGCCGCTTCCGCCTCGGCCTGCTTCTTGGAGGCCCTGAGGCTGGTGATCGTGGTGACGATCAGGACGGAGCAGATCACACCCAGCGAGACCGGGATGCTGATCTCGGGGACGTGGACCCCGGACTCGTGCAGGGCGTGCAGCACCAGCTTGACGCCGATGAAGCCCAGGATGACCGACAGGCCGTAGGAGAGGTGCACCAGCTTCCTCAGCAGACCGCCGAGGAGGAAGTACAGCTGTCGCAGACCCATCAGGGCGAACGCGTTGGCCGTGAACACGATGTACGGGTCCTGGGTCAGGCCGAAGATCGCCGGGATGGAGTCGAGTGCGAAGAGCACGTCGGTGGTGCCGATCGCGAGCATCACGACCAGCATCGGGGTCATGACGCGCTTGCCGTTTTCCTCGATCCACAGCTTGGTGCCGTGGTAGCGGTCGGCGACGCCGAAGCGGCGCTCGGCCGCCTTGAGCAGCTTGTTCTCGTCCCACTCCTCGTCATCCTCCTCGGCGCGGGCCTCCTGGATGAGCTTCCAGGCGGTGTAGATGAGGAAGGCGCCGAAGATGTAGAAGACCCAGGAGAAGTTGGCGATGATCGCGGCACCCGCCGCGATGAAGATCGTCCTGAGGAGCAGGGCTATGAGGACACCAATGAGGAGCACTCGCTGCTGGTACTGCGAGGGCACCGCGAACTTCGCCATGATCAGGATGAAGACGAAGAGGTTGTCCACGCTCAGGGACTTCTCGGTGATGAAGCCCGCGAAGAACTCGCCGGAGGGCTGGCCGCCGCCGAAGATGAACAGGCCGAGTCCGAAGAGGCCCGCCAGGGCGATCCAGACGGCCGTCCAGATCCCCGCTTCCTTGATCGACACGTCATGCGGCTTGCGGCCGATGAAGAAATCGGCCCCGATCAGGGCGGCAAGGCCCACGACGGTCAGGACCCACAGGGTCACAGAAACTTCCACTACTACGCCTCCGACAGTACGTCACACGGCAGATGTCAGCGTCGTCGCTGCCGGAGGTCTCTTCCACCCGGGTCCGGGACGCCTGACGCGTTCGGAACCCACGGGCCGACGCCCCGGGATCTGGCCTGATCCGTATTGACGGGTACGCCGCACAGACAGGGAGTACTCCCCTCCGTACGGACGACAGTACCCCATTCCCCAAGGAATGGTAAAGAGATTTGCAAATTAAGCTCAAAAGCCCAGCTCGTGAGCGGTCACCGGTCCCACGAGCGGCGGGCCGCGGCGACCTGGGTGAGCACCTGCCGGAGCACCTGACTGCCGGGGGGCACGAGCGGGGGCTCGTACGTCCAGGCATGCCCGACCCACGGGTCGGCGAGGTGGTCGTCGGCCACCGGCGTCAGACGCAGCAAGGAGCGCCACAGCGGGTCGAGCAGGGGCCCGTACCCGGCGGACTCCTCGCGGTCGGCGACCATCATCAGGTGGACGCCGACAGTCGGCCCCTCGTCGGCGAGGTAGCGCAGCTGGTTGACCGCCCGGTCGTCGAAGCCGTGCGGGAAGTCGTTGACGATCAGGAGTTGCTGGGACGTGTCGAGGCCGGGCGGGAGCGCGTCGGGAGCGCCTGCGCGCAACGCCATCTGCACCAGGTCGACGCGCTGGGTGAGGCGGGCGAGCACGTCCGCGGTCCCGGCGGCACCCAGGGCGGGCGGAGCGGCGAGCACTCCGGTCTGCACCAGGGGGGCCAGTGCCTGCGCACCCGATCCGGCCGGGTCGATGACATGCACGGTGAACTCGCCCGCCGGGTGGACGGCGAGCAACCGGGCCGCGTGCGCGACCGCCGTCTCCAGCCCCAGGCGCCGCATCTCGTGGGAATCGGCGAAGGAACCGTCGAGGGAGCCGGAACGTCCGCTGTCGATCCACAGTCCGCGTTCCAGCGGCAGTCGGACCAGCAACGGAATGCGTATGCGGTCGGCCTCGGACAGATGGAGATCGCCCAGCCGCACGGCCATGGGGATCTCCATGGGCACGCGGTAGGCGTGCCAGACGGGGTTGTCCCAGCGCGCGTAGGCTGCCGGCAGGGCCGGCTCGACGACCTCGGCCTCGGCGAGCAGCTGGGCGACGTCCCGGTCCAGGACCTCCCTGGCCTGGGACACGAGCTGACCGTGCCGGGCGCGTGCCGCCTCCCGTGCGGCGTCGCCCTGCCCGCCGATCCGGCTGCGCGGGTCGGACAGGGCCTGGTCGAGTTCCTTCTCCATGCGCGAGTCGGCGAAGTCGACGGCACTGCGATACGCGGCAGTGGTGCGGGCCAGGTCCTCGAACATGCCCCACACCTGGTTGTAGAGCCGCTCCTCCATGGACCAGCCGGTGGCGTCACCCGCGACGGGCCGCGTCGGCTGCCCCGGTGCGGCGGGAGGCGCGGCCGGCGGGGGCGGAGGCGGGGCCGCGTTCCGCCGGCGCGGGTGGCTGTAGTCGATCGGGCCGCCGCCACCGGGCGCGGACGACTGGTCGGCGGAGGGCTCCCCCGGTCCGCCCGGGTGGGGCTGCTGCGTTCCGTGCTGTCCCGGGGCGGCGGACGTCTGCGGGCCGGACGCGGCCCGGACGTCGTACGGGGACACCGGCGGTACGGAGCCGGTGGCGCCCTGGGGCGCGGCGGCCCCGAGGTCCGGATCGTGCGCCGGAGCGGCGGCCTGCCGGGCGCGGTCGCCGTCGGCCGTCCGTGCCGGAGGCGCAGGCACCGAACGGGCCAGGCCGCGGGCCACCGCCTCGTGGATGTCCCCGGCCAGCTGATGCGCCTGGGGCAGGTCCTGGTCGCCGAGGAGCGCGGCGAGGCCGCCCGCGTAGCCCTGACCGACGGCGCGCACCTTCCAGGCACCCTGCCGTCGGTAGAGCTCCAGCGCGACGACGGCGGACTCGGCCTCCAGGCCGGTGATGGTGTAGCTGGCGACCTCGCTGCCGTCGAGGCCCGTGACGGCGACGAAGGGGGCGGCGACGGCGCCGAAGCGGGCCGGGGCCGTCCCAGCGGTGGGCAGGGCGAGCAGCACACTGACGCGGTGCACGGCGTCCGGTACGGCGTCCAGGTCCACCGCGAGGCGATGGTCGGGGGCGGCCTGCCGGGGGACCTCCAGACCCGGCAGGGTCGGTGTGCCCGGGTGGGCCACCCGCTCGACGCCGTGGACCTTGCCGTTCTCGTCGCCGAGCGTGGCCGCGGCCACGACCGGCGTGTCGGCCGAGACCCGGATCTCCAGACGAGCCCGGGGAAGCGGGTGGTTCTGTCCCCGCGTCAGCTCGGCCGTCATCGCCTTTCCCCCTGTGTCACTCGTGCGCACTCGTGATGGGTCGTGCGCCGCTCACCCGTCCCGCCCACGGGACCGTCCGGTCGGCGTCGGCCTGCTACAGGACCGGCAGGATCGTCGGCATCAGGTCCTGGAAGGTGCGGCCGTTGGCCGGGGAACCGAGGGCCGTCATCGACCAGCCCTGCCCCACCCGGTGCACCTTCGCCATGATCTGAGCCGTGTAGGCGCCACCGCCGGCCAGCGTGTAGCGGGCGAGTTCCTGGCCGTTGGTCTCGTCGACCAGACGGCAGAACGCGTTCTGCACTTCCTGGAAGGTCTGGCCCGTAAAGGAGTTCACGGTGAAGACGATCTGATCGATGTGGACCGGGACGCGCTGCAGGTCCACGAGGATCGCCTCGTCGTCGCCGCCCTGGCCGACACCGCCGACCAGGTTGTCGCCGGTGTGGCGCACCGAGCCGTCGTCGCTCACCAGGTGGCGGAAGAAGACGACGTCGACCGGCTGCTTGTCCGCGAACAGGACGGCGGAGGCGTCCAGGTCGATCTCCCGGGTGCGCGAGCCGAACAGCCCGCGCCGGGGAGCCGCCTGCCAGCCGAGACCCATGCGCACCGACGTCAGGCTGCCGCCGTCGTTCTTCTGCAGACTGATGGCCTGACCCTTGGTCATGTTGACGGTCACGCGCTGATCCCCTCTCGAGCTGTCCCCTGTTGCCGCGGCGCCCGCGGTTGACCAGAACCCTACGCAGGGGCGCTGACAGTGCCCCACCCCGGTCCGCACTTTGTGTCGGTCTTGCAACACAGCGCGTGCCGGTGCGGGCCGTCAGGCCAGGCCGGCCTCCTTCATCTGGCGCAGTTCCTTCTTCATCTCGGAGACCTCGTCGCGCAGCCGGGCGGCGATCTCGAACTGCAGGTCCGCGGCGGCCGCGCGCATGCGGGTGGTGAGGTCCTCGATCTGCTCGGCGAGCTCGGCCGCGGGACGGTCGGTCGGCACCGTCTCCTTGCCCTTGCCCTTGCCCCTGCCCCTGGCCGGCTTGGCACCGGCCGCACCCTGGCCGCCGAGGGAGGGCACGGGAGCCTTGGCGCCCTTGCCCTCCTTGGCCTGGCGGTAGCCCGAGCCGAGCAGCTGCTCGGTGTCGATGTCCTCGCGGGCGATCTGGGCGACGATGTCGTTGATCTTCTTGCGGAGCGGCTGCGGGTCGATGCCGTTCGCCTTGTTGAACGCGACCTGCTTCTCGCGGCGGCGGTTGGTCTCGTCGATGGCCTTCTCCATCGCCGGCGTGATCTTGTCGGCGTACATGTGGACCTGGCCGGAGACGTTGCGCGCCGCGCGGCCGATGGTCTGGATCAGGGAGGTGCCGGAGCGCAGGAAGCCCTCCTTGTCGGCGTCGAGGATCGCCACCAGGGAGACCTCGGGCAGGTCGAGTCCCTCCCTCAGCAGGTTGATGCCGACCAGGACGTCGTACTCGCCGGCCCGCAGTTCGCGCAGCAGCTCGACGCGGCGCAGGGTGTCGACGTCGCTGTGCAGATAGCGGACCTGGATGCCGAGCTCCAGGAAGTAGTCGGTGAGGTCCTCGGCCATCTTCTTGGTGAGCGTGGTGACCAGGACGCGCTCGTCCTTCTCGGTCCGCTTGCGGATCTCGTGCACCAGGTCGTCGATCTGGCCCTCGGTGGGCTTGACGACGACCTCCGGGTCGACGAGGCCGGTGGGGCGGATGATCTGCTCGACGGCGCCGTCCGAGCGGGAGAGCTCGTAGGCGCCCGGGGTCGCCGACAGGTACACGGTCTGTCCGATGCGCTTCTGGAACTCCTCCCACTTCAGCGGGCGGTTGTCGAGCGCGGAGGGCAGCCGGAAGCCGTGGTCGACCAGGGTCCGCTTGCGGGACGCGTCACCCTCGTACATGGCGCCGATCTGCGGCACGGTGACGTGCGACTCGTCGATGACGAGCAGGAAGTCGTCCGGGAAGTAGTCCAGCAGGGTGTTCGGCGGGGAACCGGGCAGGCGGCCGTCGAAGTGCATCGAGTAGTTCTCGACGCCGGAGCAGGAGCCGATCTGGCGGAGCATCTCCAGGTCGTACGTCGTGCGCATCCGCAGTCGCTGGGCCTCCAGGAGCTTGCCCTGCTTCTCCAGCTCGGTCAGGCGCTCCGCCAGTTCCTTCTCGATGTCGTTGACGGCCCGTTCCAGTCGCTCGGGTCCGGCGACGTAGTGGGAGGCCGGGAAGACGTACAGCTGCTGGTCGTCGCTGATGATCTCGCCGGTGACCGGGTGGAGCGTGGACAGGGCCTCGATCTCGTCGCCGAACATCTCGATGCGGACGGCCAGCTCCTCGTAGACCGGGAAGATCTCGATCGTGTCGCCGCGCACCCGGAAGGTGCCGCGGGCGAAGGCCATGTCGTTGCGCGTGTACTGGATGTCGACGAAGCGGCGCAGCAGCTCGTCCCGGTCGTGCTCCTCGCCGACCCGGAGCGGAACCATGCGGTCCACGTACTCCTGCGGGGTGCCGAGGCCGTAGATGCAGGAGACGGAGGCGACCACGACCACGTCACGGCGGGTGAGCAGTGAGTTGGTCGCGGAGTGGCGCAGGCGCTCCACCTCCTCGTTGATCGAGGAGTCCTTCTCGATGTAGGTGTCCGACTGGGGGACGTAGGCCTCGGGCTGGTAGTAGTCGTAGTACGAGACGAAGTACTCGACGGCGTTGTTCGGCAGCAGTTCGCGGAACTCGTTCGCCAGCTGGGCGGCCAGTGTCTTGTTCGGCGCCATCACGAGGGTCGGGCGCTGGAGCTTCTCGATCATCCACGCCGTGGTGGCGGACTTGCCGGTGCCGGTGGCGCCGAGCAGGACGACGTCCTTCTCGCCCGCCTTGACACGCCGGGCCAGCTCGGCGATGGCCGCCGGCTGGTCGCCGTTGGGCTGGTAGGGGCTGACGACCTCGAAGGGCGCCACCGTACGTTCGATCTGGGAAACGGGCCGCATGCGTTCCACCGTACGACCCCGCACTGACAACGGGTCGGGATCAGCGGTTCTGCGGGGTGCGGGGACGCCGGTGGCCGAGGGGGCGCCGCGTGCGGTGCGACGGGTGGTGCGCCGGGTGGCGGACCGGGCGCGGGGCCTGGGCGCGGGCGGGAATGCCGGGCTTGCGCTCGACGGGGACCACTACGGGCTTTCCCATGACCATCAGGGGGTCGAACAGCACCACGACGCCGGCGAGGAGGAGGAAGGCGAGGGGACCGATCAGCATGGGGGCCAGCAGCTCCGCGGGCGACCCGCCGGAGGAGGGATCGGTCGTGCCGTGGAGATGGACCTCGAGGGCGGCCATGCCCGTGTAGTGCATGCCGGTCACGGCCAGCCCCATCACCAGGCTGGCACCCACGCTCCACAGGAAGCCCCGCACCTGTCCGGCCGCCCACAGGGCGGCGGTGGCGGCGGCCATGGCTATGGCGACGGACACGGCCACAGTGAACGTGTTGTACGTCAGCTGCCCGTCCAGGCGCATACCGGCCATGCCCAGGTAGTGCATCGAGGCGATGCCCAGTCCGGTGATGGTGCCGCCGGTGAACAGGGCCGTGCCCCGCACGCCCCGGTAGCCGACGATGAAGATCCCCACGCCCACCATGACGACGGCGACGGCCAGGCTCGCGAACGTCATCAGCCAGTCGTACCGGATCGGCGTGTGTTCGATCGTGAACCCCATCATGGCGATGAAGTGCATGGTCCAGATGCCGGAGCCGATCGCCGCCGAGCCGAGGGCGAGCCACCCGGGACGCCAGGACCGGGTGACCAGCATGGACCTGGTGGTGCAGCGCAGACCGAGGGCACCGCCCAGGCAGGCCATGAGGTAGGCCACCAGCGGTGTGACGAGTCCGTAGCTGAATCCGTCGACCGTGCCTTGCATGTGCGGCTGCCCTTCCGCCTTCTTACGCCCGGTTCACGTCCCGGATTTCCCTGATGCACACCCCTTGCCCGAGGCCGTGCGAACGGTCAGGGGCGAGGCAGAGAGTATGACTCCCACCGGAATGGTCGAACGATTCTCCGGCAAAGAATCACGGGTTTGCCCCAGGTGTGCGGCCCCGGTGAGCGGAGTTGAGCAACTCCATTCAACCTGTGGCCATTCTGCACCCCCCTTTCGTTGACTCTCTGATGTCACAGTAGTGCTGTCCGTGATCGCTCGACGCGAGGAGTACGCATGCACGCGCGCGCAGTTGCCGTCACGACCACCGCGCTCTTGGGGGTCGCCCTGCTGGCCCCCCTCTCTCACGCCCGCGCCGCGCACGGCGGCGACGCCGACGGGCCCTTGGTCGTCGCCCACAGGGGCGCTTCCGGATACGCGCCGGAGAACACGCTGGCCGCCGTCGACAAGGCGGCCGAGCTGGGCGTCCGCTGGGTGGAGAACGACGTCCAGCGCACCAGGGACGGCGAACTCGTCGTCCTCCACGACGACAACCTGCGGCGTACGACCGACGTGGAGGAGGTCTTCCCCGACCGGGCGCCCTGGAAGGTGCAGGACTTCACCGCCGCGGAGATCGCGCGGCTGGACGCGGGGAGCTGGTTCGGGGCCGAGTACGCGGGTGCGCGCGTGCCGACGCTGAAGCAGTACGTGGACCGCGTGGAGCACAACCACCAGAAGCTGCTGCTGGAGCTGAAGAACCCCCAGCTCTACCCGGGCATCGAGCGGGAAACCCTCAAGGTCCTCGCCAACGAGGGTTGGCTCGACCGGCCGCATGTGGCCGGCCGGCTGATCGTGCAGAGCTTCAGCGCGGACAGCGTCCGGACCGTTCATGAGCTCAAGCCGGCCGTCAAGACGGGGTTCCTGGGAACGCCTCCCGTGTCGGAGCTGCCCGAGTACGCGAAGTTCACCGACCAGATCAACCCCTCGTACGGCACCCTCTCCGCGAGCTACGCCGCCTCGGTCCACGCGTTCAAGGGGCCGCACGGCCGGCGCATGGAGGTCTTCACCTGGACCGTCAACGACGCGGACACCGCCCGGAAGGTCGCCGCGTACGACGTCGACGGCATCATCTCCAACCGGCCCGACGTGGTGCGGGAAGCCGTGCGCGAGACGGTGGACTCCACCGGCCGGTGATCCCGCCGCGCCCGGGGCAGGGGGCGGTCGCGTCCGCCGCCGTCCCGGGCGTTGTCAGTGGCCGGCCGTACCGTGGGCGCATGGACAGCCATGGGCAGTACGAACAGCGGGTCGTGTGGACCGTCGTCGCCACCGGCATCGGTCCGCTGCTGCTGGCCGCCACCGGAGACGGTCTGGTCAACGTCGTGTTCCACGCCACCGACACCACGCGCGACCGAGCGCTCGAACGACTCGCGGCCCGGCTGGGCACGGAACCCGTCGAGGCGCCCGGCTCCCCGCTGCTGGCCGAGGCGATCCGGCAGGTGGAGGCGTACTTCGCGGGCAGGCGGCGCGACTTCGACCTGCCGCTGGACTGGTCGCTGATATCGGGCTTCAACCGGGAGGTGCTGCGGGAGCTGGCGTCCGGCGTCCCCTACGGCTCGGTCGTCGGCTACGGCGACCTCGCCGGCCGGGTGGGCCAGCCGGGCGCCGCCCAGGCGGTGGGCATGGCGATGGGGGCCAATCCACTGCCGGTCGTCGTGCCCTGCCACCGGGTCGTCGAACGCGACGGGGGCATCGGCGGTTTCGGGGGCGGCGTGGACACAAAGCGGCAGTTGCTCGCGCTGGAGGGCGTGCTCCCGGAGCCGTTGTTCTGAGGGGCCTGACGCTCGGGGTCGCGGGGGCTACGCGTAGTGCCGCGCCTCGATGATGTTGCCGTCCAGGTCACCGAAGTAGAAGCTGCGCCTGGCCGGGCCGCGGGCGCCATAGGAATCGTACGAGAGTTTCGAGACCGGAATCGACTGTTCTTCCAGCCGTGCGCGCAGCGCGTCGAAGTCGTGCGGCGACAGGGACAGACAGATGTGGTGGACGGGATGGCCCGCGCTGGCGGCGTCGCCGGGGACCACCCGCATGCGCTCCGCGAAGGAGTGTGGCGCGAGGTCGAGAATGGTCTCGTCGTTGAGGCGCACGGAGGGGAAACTCACGGTGCCCGCGGCGTACTCGGTGACCCGCAGGGGCTCCATTCCCAGGACCTTCTCGTAGAAGCCGGCTGCGGCGACCGGGTCGCGCACCCAGAGGACGACATGGTCGAGGCGTGTCGTGTTGTCGGTCATGGTTTCCAGACTCGTGGCCTCCCACGGGCGCCGCAAGGGACCGGGGCGGGCCACCTCCGGGTTTGGCCCGGTCCTCCGCCCGCCAGAGATGAGGGAGAACCGACGGACAGGAGGCAGATGCGTGATGCTGGTGGTGTCGGAAGAGGTACGGACCGCGCTCGACGCGCGCCGCCCGGTGGTGGCGCTGGAGTCCACGATCATCGCGCACGGGTTGCCACGTCCGCGCAATCTGCTGGTGGCGCGGGAGCTGGAAGAGATGGTGCGGCGGGAGGGCGCGACACCTGCGACGATCGCCGTGCTGGACGGTCGGCCTCACGTCGGCCTGGACGAGGAGCAGCTGAGCCGGGTCGCGAACGAGGACGGTGTCCGCAAGCTGGGGCACCGGGACCTGGCGCTCGCGGTTGCCTCCGGCGCGAGTGGGGCGACCACCGTGTCGGCGACCGCCCTGCTGGCGTTCCTGGCGGGCGTACGCGTGTTCGCGACCGGCGGGCTCGGCGGCGTGCACCGCGAGTGGACGGTGACGCAGGACGAGTCGGCCGACCTGGGCCTGCTGGCACGCACCCGCATCACGGTGGTCTGCGCCGGCGTGAAGTCCATCCTGGACGTGCCGGCCACCCTGCAACGGCTGGAGACGCTGGGTGTCGCGGTGGCCGGTTACGGCACGGACCGCTTCCCCGGCTTCTACCTGTCCGACTCGGGGCATCCGGTGGACTGGAGGCTGGACACCCCGGAGCAGGTGGCGGCGGCCATGCGGGCGCAGGACTCGCTGGGCGGGCCGCCGTCCGCGCTCGTCGTCGCCCATCCCGTTCCCGAGGAGGAGCAGCTCGATCCCGCCCTGCACGCGCGGGTGCTCGCCGACGCGCTGCGCGCGTGCGAGGAGGCGGGGATCACGGGCCAGGCGGTCACCCCGTTCCTGCTCGGCCACCTGGTACGGCACACCGACGGCGCCTCACTGAGCGCCAACCTGGCAGCCGTGCGGGGGAACGTGCGACTGGCGGCACGCGTCGCGGCGGCCTGGACCGCGGCGTGAGCGCGGGGCCGGGAGGCGCGCTGCTGGTGGTCGGGGACGTCGTCACGGACGTCGTCGCCCGGCACCGGGGACCGCTGGCCGCCGGCACGGACACGGCCGCCTCGATCCGGCGGCTGCCCGGCGGGGCGGGGGCGAACGTGGCCTGCTGGGCCGCGTACGCGGGGTGCCGGAACGTACGGCTGCTGGGGCGGGTCGGCATGGACGCGGCGGACTGGCACGAGCGGGAACTGGTCGCCCGGGGCGTGCGCCCCGCCCTGGTCGTCGACGCGGCGGCACCGACGGGGACGGTGATCTGCCTGGTCGACACGCGCGACTCGGCCGAGCGGACGTTCCTGACGGACAGCGGGGCGTCGCTGCGGCTCGGTCCCGGCGACTGGTCGGACACGCTGCTGGACGGCGTCGCGCGGCTGCACCTGTCGGGTTACCTCCTGTTCTCGCACACGAGCCGCGCCCTGGTGACCGTGGCACTGGCCGCGGCACGCGCGCGTGGCGTACCGGTCAGCCTGGACCCGGCGTCCGCGGGTTTCCTGGCGGAGCTGGGCGTCGACCGTTTCCTGGGCCTGGTCGAAGGGGTGGACGTCCTGCTGCCCAGCCGTGACGAGGCGTGTCTGCTCACCGGACTGCCCGACGCGGCGGACGCGGCGGCGAAGCTGAGCCGGTACGTCCCGCTGGTGGTCGCCAAGCAGGGCGCGGAGGGGGCGCTGGTGGCCCGGTCCGGCACCGTGCGCGCGCGTGTCCCCGCCGCGCCCGCGTCCCCCCGGGACAGTACGGGCGCCGGCGACGCCTTCACCGGCGCGTTCCTCGCCGCGCTGATCGCGGGCGCCGAGCCCGAGGATGCGGCGGCTGAGGGATGCGCGGCGGGGGCGAGGGCGGTCGAGCGGGTGGGCGGGAGGCCCCCAGGGCCGGCCGGCTGACGGCCGCACGGCCGGTGGTCTGCCGGCACCCTCCTCGGGTCCCTCGGGGCCGACCGGTCTCCCCCCTCTGCTACGCCTGCGCCCCCAGGCGGAGATCATCGGCGCCGTCGCGAGGTCCATGCCGCCGGACTCGACGTTCGCGAGGTGGCGGTCGATGTCCTCGTGCGTGGCGACTCCGGCCTCGACCGACCGGTAGCTCCGTGCGACGGGCTCTCGGAGCCCGTGCCGTGCGCCCCGACGGGATGCGAGGCCGCGCCCGGGTGCGAACGGCCCCGTCCACAGGCGGGAACAAAGCGGAACACTCCGTTCCCACAGGCCCGTTCGCCGCTCCCGCCGACCTGGCAGACTGGCGCGTCAAGGCGCGGGAAGCACGGCGCGAGGGGACCCACGCGAGGAGATCCGGATGTCGAGGGCAGGGAATCTGAGGAAGGTCACGGGTCTGGGCAGGGTGGGCGGCCTCCGCAAGGTGGCGCGGCTGACCCGGCGGCGCCCGCGTGTGGACCTCAGCCACCCGGCCCGCTCTCCTCTGGGTTCCTCGGTGGTGAACTGCGTGACCTACCGGGACGGGGTCCGCACCCCCGACGGGGGCGATCCGGTCGACGCCGTGGAGCGGATGCGGGGGCACGGAGCCGGTTTCGTCTGGCTCGGCCTGCACGAGCCGACGGACCAGGAGTTCGCGGGCGTCGCGGAGCTCTTCGACCTGCACCCGCTGGCGGTCGAGGACGCCATCGAGGCCCACCAGCGGCCGAAGGTCGAGCGGTACGGCGAAACGCTCTTCGCCGTGTTCAAGACGGTCTGCTACGTGGAGCACGAGGAACTCACGGCCACGAGCGAGGTGGTGAGCACCGGCGAGATCATGGTGTTCGTCGGCCGGGACTTCGTGATCACCGTGCGGCACGGGCGGCACGGCTCGCTGGGCCCGTTGCGCGAAGGGCTGGAGGCCGATCCCGCGCAGCTCGCCAAGGGGCCGTCGGCGGTGCTGCACGCGATCGCGGACCACGTGGTGGACGACTTCCTGTCCGTCATCGAGGCGGTGCAGGAGGACGTCGACCATGTCGAGACGGAGGTGTTCGCGGAGCACGGCGCACGGGTCGACCCGGGGCGGATCTACCAGCTCAAGCGGGAACTCCTCGAGCTGAGGCGGGCCGTGGTGCCGCTCGGCCGACCACTGGAGGAGCTGGCCACGCGGCCGTTTCGAGTGGTCGAGCCGGAGATACAGGCCTACTTCCGGGATGTCGCCGACCACCTGCTGCGGGCCACGGAGCAGATCGCGGCGTTCGACGAACTCCTCAACTCCATCCTCCAGGCGCACCTCGCCCGCGTGACGGTCGCGCAGAACGAGGACATGCGGAAGATCACCGCCTGGGCCGCGATCGTCGCCGTACCCACCATGGTCTGCGGGATGTACGGCATGAACTTCGACCACATGCCGGAACTGCGCTGGCGGTACGGCTACGGTCTGGTCATAGGCGTGATAGCCGTCGCCTGCCTGGCACTGCACCGGAGCTTTCGGCGCAACGGCTGGCTGTGACGACGTTCGTGCCCGCGCAGGCACAGGAAGTGTCGCGTGAACCGGCCGTCCAACAGGCGTGTCAGCCGTTCCACGCGGGATGCCGTGGGTCGTCGGCACGCACCAGGACGTCGGCGGCACCGAACGGGTCGGCCTCCTCCTCGTAGCGTTCGAAGGCGGGCAGGGTCCAGTGCTCGGTCTCGGGGGTGCGGCGGCGCAGGGCGCCGGGGGTGAGGACGAGGTGGACGCTCAGATCGAGGGGGAACCAGTGGCGCAGCAGGAAGGGACCGTGCAGCAGCAGGGCACCCCCCGGCGGGAGCTGGACGTAGGGGCTACGGGTGGCGCGGTCGGTGACCGGGTCCCACAGATCGGGCAGGACGCGCCCGTCGCCGTCGGGCCCGAGCGGGTCGAAGACCTCGCGCCACAGGGCGCCGGTGTCGTGCCAGCCGTTGTAGTAGGCCTCGACGTCCTGCCGTCCGTACTCCAGGCGGAGGGAGGCGGGGCGCAGGAAGCCCTCCGTCCCGACGACGAGGGAGGGGCGGCCGCGGACGCGCAGCGCCTCGGAGACCCGCTGCGCGAGGTCGCCGGGCCGCGAGGCCGGGGCGCCGTCGAAGGCGACGCGCGGCCAGGGGCTGCCGTCGGCCGGCTCCAGGCCGAGCAGGCGCTCGGCGAGCAGGTCGCCGAGCCTGTCCCAGGTGATCGGTTCCAGTCGCACCCGCCCATGATGCGTCAGCCGCCGGTCCGCCCGCGTGGACGCCCGCGTATGCGCTCGCGTCGCTCGGCCATGGTCACCGTGCCCGTGCGGAGGTTGACTTGGGGTGATCGACGACCGGTGGTGCCGAACGGGTACCGACTCGACGGGTGGGGGCTGACACGACATGAGCGAGGGGCCGTACTTCGTGCTGACGGTGCTGGGTGTGCTCGGGACCGGTCTGACGGCCGGCGTCTTCTGTGCCTTCTCGGCCTTCGTCATGCGGGGGCTCGCCGCGCTGCCACCCGCTCAGGGAGTCGCCGCGATGAACGCCGTCAACACGGCCGCGGTGAGACCGCCCTTCATGCTCGTGTTCCTCGGGACGGCGGTGCTGGCAGCGGTGATCGCCGTGGTGACGTTCGTGCTGTGGCCCGAGGACGCCGCGACGGAGCTGCTGGTGGGCAGCGCGCTGTACCTGGTCGGGTCGTTCGGGGTGACCGCGGCCGCCCATGTGCCGCGCAATGCCGCACTGCTCCGGCTGGAGCCGGGCACCGCGGAGGCGGCGGGCCGATGGCCCGGGTACGTGCGCGAGTGGACGGCGTGGAACCACGTGCGTACGGGTGCCTCGGCCGCGGCAGCGGTGGCGTACGTGCTGGCCCTCGCCTGAGGGCCCGGTGCCGCCGCGGCCCGCGGCGGCCCGCGGCGGCACCGGGGGACGGCGCTGGACACAGGGGCGTCCCGTGCCCTGCGCACGGGACGGGCCGGACGTATCGTGGGCCGCAAGAGCGCCGCCCGACGACGCACGGCCTGCCACCCCGCACGCAAGGAAGACGGCCATGGCCGATCCCAAGGGTTTCCTCACCACGCCCCGCGAGGAGTGGCCCCGCAGGCCCGCCGGGGAGCGGGTCCGGGACTGGAGCGAGGTGTACGTCCCGGGCGCGCTGCTGCCGATCGTCGGCGAGCAGGCCGACCGCTGCATGGACTGCGGCATCCCCTTCTGCCACGACGCCTGCCCGCTCGGCAACCTGATCCCGGAGTGGAACGACCTGGTCGCCCGGTCCGACTGGCGGGTGGCGAGCGAGCGGCTGCACGCCACGAACAACTTTCCCGAGTTCACCGGCCGGTTGTGCCCGGCACCGTGCGAGGCGGGCTGTGTGCTCGCCATCAACCAGCCGGCCGTCACCATCAAGAACGTCGAGTGCGCGATCGCCGACAAGGCCTGGGAGGAGGGCTTCACCCCGCCGTGCCCACCGGACCGGCTGTCCGGGAGGACGGTGGCGGTGATCGGTTCCGGGCCCACCGGGCTCGCGGCGGCACAGCAGCTGACCCGGGCCGGGCACACGGTCGCCGTCTACGAGCGGGACGACCGGATCGGTGGACTGCTGCGGTACGGCATCCCCGAGTTCAAGATGGAGAAGCACCATCTGGAGCGACGCATCGACCAGATGCGGGCCGAGGGCACGAAGTTCCGTACGTCGACGACGGTCGGGCGGGACGTGGCCGCCGCCGAGCTGTGCGCCCGCTACGACGCGGTGGTGATCGCCACCGGGGCGACCGCGTGGCGCGAACTGGCCGTGCCGGGCCGGGAGCTGGCCGGCATCCACCAGGCGATGGAGTACCTCCCGCTGGCCAACCGGGTGTGCGAGGGCGATCTGGAGAGCTCCCCGCTGACCGCCGCCGGGAAGCACGTCGTCATCGTCGGCGGCGGCGACACGGGCGCGGACTGTCTCGGTACCGCGGTGCGGGAGCGGGCCGCGTCCGTGACCCAGCTGGACATCTACGCCCAGCCGGGTTCGGTGCGGGACGAGACGGCCGAGCCCTGGCCGACGTATCCGAGGCTGTACCGGCTGTCGGCCGCGCACGAGGAGGCGCGTGACCTGCGGTCCGCGCCGGCGGCGGACGCGGACGCGCGACTGTTCGCCGCGTCCACCCTCCGCTTCACCGGTGACGCGGAGGGACACGTCCGGGCACTGCACCTGGTCGGGGTGGACGCCGGTCGCCGTCCGCTGCCCGGCACCGAACGGTCGCTCCCCGCCGACCTGGTCCTGCTCGCCCTCGGGTTCTCCGGGCCCGACCTGAAGGACGGGCTCGTCGAGGGGCTGGGACTGGCGTTGGAGCCCCGTGGCACGATCGCCCGCGACCGGGGCTTCGCGACCAACGTCCCGGGGGTGTTCGCAGCCGGAGACGCCGCTCGCGGGCAGTCACTGATCGTGTGGGCGATCGCGGAGGGGCGTGCGGTGGCTGCGGCCGTCGACCGCCACCTGTCGGGCGGCAGCACACGGCTGCCCGCGCCGGTCGGCCCGTACGACCGGCCGATGACGGCGTGAACGCTCCCGCCGCTCCCCCGCCGTTCCTCTGTCACTCCCCCGTCACTCCCACGGCACCGGCCTGCGGTTCAGGGCTTGCGGTTCAGGGCTTGCGGGCCACCGCCCCGTACCCCGGAACGACCCCGTCCTCCTGACCGGCGACCGGCTCGCCCAGCTCCGGGTGCCACAGGTGGGGCACCTCGACGCCGGGCTCGACCAGGTCGAGGCCCTCGAAGAACCGGGCGAACTCCTCGCGTGAGCGCAGGGCCAGGGTCACACCGGCGGCCCTGAGTTTCTCGGTGGCCGCCCGCGATTCCTCGGGCGTGAAGTCTGCCGTCGCGTGGGTCATCACCAGGTGGCTGCCGGAGGGCAGCGCGGACAGCAGCCGGCGGACCAGGTCGTGCGCACCGTCCTCGTCGGGGACGAAGTGCAGCAGCGCGACCAGGGACAGCGCGACGGGCCGGTCGAAGTCCAGGATCTTCCTGGCGCCGTCCAGGATGGCGTCCGGGTCCCGCACGTCCGCCTGGAGGTACTCGGTCGCCCCCTCGGGCGTGCCGCGCAGCAGGGCGGCCGCGTGGGCCGGCACGATCGGGTCGTTGTCGCAGTAGACGACGCGGGAGTCGGGCGCGATCTCCTGGGCGACCTGGTGGAGGTTGGGCTCGGTGGGGATGCCGGTGCCGACGTCCAGGAACTGCCGTATGCCGTGGCCCGCCAGCCATCGGGTGGCCCGGTGCATGAAGGCGCGGTTGACCCGCGCCATCACCGGCACCCTGGGGTCGAGCGTGAGCATCTGCCGGCCCATCGCCTCGTCGACCGGGTAGTTGTCCTTGCCTCCGAGACACCAGTCGTACATCCGCGCGGGGTGCGGCTTGCTCGTGTCGATCTCGGCGCGGCCCTGCCCGGTCATGACGCGCTCCCAGGTGTTGAGTCCTCGTCGTGGTGGGTGATCTACTCAGTGCCAAACAGCTTAAAAAACAACAATCAACAGGTCGCACGACTCAGGACAGCAGGAAGTCCGCCTCTCCCGCCTTCGCTCCCTCGATGAAGGCCGTCATCTCGGCGGAGGTGTAGATCAGCGCGGGACCGTCGGGGTCGGTGGACTGCCGGACCGCGATCCGGCCGTCGGCGAGCTTCATCGCCTCCAGGCAGTTGCCCCCGTTGCCGCCGCTCCACGGCTTGTGCCAGCCCTCGCTGCCCAGTTCACGAGCGGGCATGCCGTTGTATATCCGCTGCCCGCGGGTCCGCGGCGGGCGCTGGGGCTTGATGCGATTCATTCACAACTCCTTGCGGAGATCCTGGAGGATCTCCTTCGTGCGATGTGCTGTGGCGGCCTGCGCCGCCATGCGGTCCATGACCTCGAGATGGGTCGCCACCTCGGCGCGCGCGTCGAGGTAGACGGCTCCGGTCAGGTACTCGCTGTAGACCATGTCCGGCAGTTCCGGCATGGCGAATCGGAACAGCACGAAGGGCCCGTACGTGCCGGGGTGCGGTCCGTTGGAGAACGGGGCGACCTGCAGCGTCACGTTGGGCAGCTCCGTGGCCTCGAGCAGCCTGTCGATCTGGGCGCGCATCACCTCCGGACCCCCGACGGGGCGGCGCAGCGCGGTCTCGTCCATCACGACCCACAGCCTGGGCGCGTCCTTGCGGGTGAGCAGCTCCTGGCGTTGCATGCGCAGGGCGACATGGCGCTCGATGTCGTCGGGCTGGGTCTGTCCGATGGCGCCCGAGCGGAGCACTCCGCGCGCGTACTCCTCCGTCTGCAGCACTCCGGGGACGAAGTGGGGCTCGTAGGAGCGGATCAGGGAGGCCGCGCCCTCCAGGCTGACGTACATGGAGAACCAGCCCGGCAGGATGTCGTGGAAGCGCTGCCACCATCCGGGCCGGTTGGCGTCCTCGGCCAGGTGGACGAAGGCCTCGGCCTCCTCGTCGTCGACTCCGTAGGCCTTCAGCAGGAGCTGGAGATACGGGATCTTGAGGGCGACCTCGGCCATCTCCATCCGGCGGACCGTGGCGGGCGCCACGCGCAGGATGCGGGCGGCTTCCTCGCGCTTGAGACCGGCGCGTTCCCGCAGGTCCAGCAAGCGCCGGCCGAGGACGACCTGGCCGACCGTCGGCGCTGACCGCGGCTCGCTCACCGCCCACCTCCTGAAGAGTCCCGAAGAATCCTGGTGTCCTCGTGCGGACAGCCCGGCGGCGCCATCCGAAGTCCCGTTCGAAAGCCTGGGGGGCTTTCGGCGATCCGAAGTGGCGCCGCTCGACGTGCTGTTGCGAGCAGTGTGCCACGGCCGTCCAGACCGTCACACAGCACTCTGCATTTTTCAGAGTGACACTTGCCAAGTGTTCACGGCGGGGCGATAGTGGCAAGCGTGATTCCGTCCGCGCCCTTAGGAACAGACGCCGCCGCGGGCTCCCTGGGCCTCGGTGGCGCCATGGGAGCCGGCCTTTCGGGGGCCGCCGCTGCCGAGCGCCGGTTCCGTTTCGAGCTGGCCGCACACCCGGGCTCTCCCGCACAGGCCAGACGCCTGACCCGAGCCCGGCTGAACGGCTGGTCGGTGTGCGAGGACACCTGCGACACCGCGGCCCTGGTCGTCTCCGAGCTGGTGACCAACGCGATCGTGCACACCGCCAGCACACACATAGTGTGCGAGCTGCACGACGGTGACGACCTGGTCCGCATAGCCGTACGCGACGAGGGCTGCGCCCCCGGTCAGCCCCATCCGTCGGCCGATCAGCAGCCGGAGGACGAGCACGGCAGGGGACTCCTCCTGGTCGACGCCCTGTGCGACGCCTGGGGCGCCCACGAGCACGGTCCCGGACTGCTGGTCTGGGCCGAGCTGCCGCGCCGGGCGGACGGGTCGTGCGACCGGTCCGAGACCCACAACGACCTGGGCTGGGGCGCCCGTCCGAAGCCCGGCCCCGCCGACGGCACGGGTGACGGCACAGGTGACGCCGGCAAGACGGAAGGACGCCTTCCGCAGGCGCGTCGCGGAACGGGGACCGCATGGCTGTGAGGGCTTCGTCCGGCAACCGACCGCTCGGCCTCGACACGCTGGTCCGCCTCCAGCGCGGGCGACGCGCCCCCGGAACACCCCGGCGGCTGCCCGTGCCGGAAGGCATGACGGTCCCGCTGGGCTGCGACGCGGTGGCGGTACCCGCCCGTTTCGGCCCCCTGGTGATGCCCCGGCTGCCACGTGTGGGATGCGTCTACGCCGACGACGCGCACTGGTGGTGGATCGTTCCGTCCGACTCCGACTACGCCCTGGAATGGCCCGCGCCCGCGCGGTACGCCACCGGTGCGGTGGTGCCCGACACCCCGGACCTCCCCTGCCTCATCCACCGCCCGGACGGCACGGTTCCCTACACTCCGCCCATACCCCTCTATCTGGCGCTGTGCCGGCTGACGGACACGACGCCGACCTGGTCGCGGCCGGTGAGCGCGTAGGCGCCGCCGGGGCCGGGGCCGAGCCGGAGGTTTTCGAGCAGGTCCGGACCTTGGCCGACGGCGGACGGGCCGTCGTTCTCACCGCCCACCGGCCGACGTCCGTGCGACCGCACCAGGGCGACCGTCTCAGGCTGCCGCGTCACCGGCGGCGTCGCCGCGGACGATGACCAGGAACATGTCCGTGGCGAGGTCCATGACGACCTCGGCGGGCAGGCCCTCCAGACGCCGCGCGTGCGCGAACTCCTCCGCGGGCCAGGATCCGCGCGGTCCCCCGGCGGGAAAGCGCTCGAGCACCGTTCGCCCGTTCACCCTGCACCTCCATGTAGCGCTGTACTCGTAGAGTTGAACGCCAACCATGGAGCGAACGCCTCGTGCGGTGATGGTATTGAGACATGGTTGACACTCATTCACCGCAAAGTGTGAGCGCCGTCTCAGCCGTTCGGCCTCTGTCGCTACGGTGCGTGTCAGTCCTCGTACTCGTCGTGGTACCGGATTCTCCCGCTTCCCGCAGGCGCCCCGAGAGCTGAAGCACGCCCCTCGGGCTTCTCCCACGGCTCCCGCCGGCCGAGCGCGGTCAGGTCGAGCAGGCTGGTGGTCGAGCCGAGTCCGTCGAGGCCGCGCTCGTACGTCGAGTAGGTGTGGAAGACCCGGTCGCGGTCCCGCAGGAAACAACTGAGGCCCGGACGCTCGACCAGCTCGCCCTCGTGCTCGAGGGTCACCTCGAAGTCGGCGTTGAAGTCGCTGACGTACGACGAGTACCAGGGCAGGGTCCAGCCCATCCGCGCCTTGAACGGCAGGATCCTCGGATACGGCGCCCGGGACACGACCGCGAACGACGTACCGCGGGCCCTCAGGTGCGCGAGGTGCCCGATCTGGTCCAGGAACGCGGAGCAGCTGCGGCAGCCGGCGTCCCACTCGGGCGCGAACATGAAGTGGTGGACGACCAGCTGGTCGCGCCCCTCGAAAAGATCGAGCAGCGTGGCCTTGCCGTCTCCGCCCTCGAACACGTACTCCTTGTCGACCTCCACCATGGGCAGCCCACGCCGCTCGGCGTTGAGCGCGTCACGCGCGCGCGTGGCCGCCTTCTCCTTGGCCAGTAAGGCCTCGCGCGCCGCGCGCCAGTCCGCGCGCGAGACGATCTCGGGAAGCGACATGGGCTCCAGCTCCTCCTGTGCAACAGGCAACGGTCCGTCGGGGGTGGTGACCGGCCGGAGGAGCGGAACTCATCGCGGCTCGCCAAGATTCTTTCGGGCAGGCGCCGGCAAGCCGCTGACCTCGGTTTCTCAGGTGTCGTACTCCTGGACGCGGCGACCGTGGCCGCGGTCGGTCAGGGCCGGCAGCCGCTCCGTCAGTTCCCGCACCACCGCGGGAACGTCGAGGGTGAGCAGCTCGCGGTCCCGCATGAGGACCCGCCCGTCGACGATCGTCGTGCGCACGTCGGCGGAGCGGGCGCTGTGCACGAGGGTGGCGGCGAGATCGTGCACGGGCTGGGTGTGCGGGCCGCTGAGGTCGACGAGGACGAGGTCGGCCCGACGTCCCGGCGCGATGCGGCCGACGGTGCCGCCGAGCCCGACGGCTCGGGCGCTCTGCAGTGTCGCGTGGTGGAGGGCCTGGCGGGAGGTCAGCCAGCGGGGGTCGCCCTCGGAGGACTTCTGGATCAGGGACGTGAGCGCCATCGTCTCCCACACGTCGAGGGAGTTGTTGGAGGCGGCACCGTCCGTGGCGAGCCCCACGGGGACGCCGATGTCGCGCAGGGCGCGCACGGGTGTGGTGGTGGGCCAGGCGAACTTGAGGTAGCCGCGGGGCGCGGTCGCCACCGCCGTACGGCCGCCCGCGCGCGCGAGGAGCGGCAGGTCGCGCTCGACGATGCCGGTGCCGTGCGCGATGAGCACGTCGGTCTCGAGGATGCCGGTGCGCTCCAGGACCTCGATCGGGGTGACCCCGTGCCGGGCCAGGCTGGTGTCGGTCTGGTCGCGGTTCTCTGCGGCGTGGAGGTGCACGGGCAGACCGTGGGCGTGGGCGAGTTCGGCGGTCGCGGCGAGGTCGGCGTCGGTCACGGTGTAGGGAGCGTGCGGGGCGAGGGCGGTCGTGACGCGGCCGTCGGCGACGTCCCGGTGCCGCAACGCGAACTCCAGTGACCTCTCGCGGCCTTCGGAGCCCTGCGAGGAGAAGTACGCCTGCCCCAGCAGTGCGCGCATCCCGCATTCCGCGACGACGGCGGCGACGGCGTCCATGGCGAAGTAGTGGTCCGCGAAACAGGTCACGCCCGCGCGGATCATCTCGGCGCAGGCGAGCCGGGCCCCCAGTTCCACGTCGCGTTCGGTGAGGTTGGACTCGACGGGCCAGACGACGTCGTTGAACCACTCGTCGGTGGGCAGGTCCTCGGCGAGGCCCCGCAGGGCGACCATCGGCGCGTGGGTGTGGCAGTTGATCAGACCGGGGAGGGCGAGCTGACCACGGGCGTCGATGCGATGGACGGCGGTGAGGCCGACGACCGCGGCGGCGGTCGTCACGGAGTCGACGACTCCGTCGCGTACGACGACGGCCGCGTCCTCCTCGAAGCCGATCCGTTCCCGGTCGTCGTGCACGAGGACGGTGCAGCCGGTAATGACGAGATCTGCGGGCTTCTCACGCACATCGGTGGGCTTCCCACGGGAAGAAGGCGTCATCACGCCAACGTACGGCGCCGGCGGCGGGGTGGGTGCGACCCGAACGGGACGCTCACCCGGCGAGCGGCAGTCGGCGGGGCCGGCGCACCCCCACGCGCCCCCGCCGCTCGCCCAGTTCGTCCCGCAGCCCGGCGAGCCGCTCGGTGTGGCGGGGCGTGAGCCGGCCGGTGTCGTCGAGATGCACGGCGCACGCGGTGACGGTGTCGACGAGCCGTTCGAGGACGGCGGCGAACTCGTCCGCGCCCGCGGAGTGCCGGGCGAGGGGTGGCAGCTCGGCGGCGGCGAGTGCGACGGCGGCGCGGGCCTCGGCGAGCGCGCGGTAGGCCTCGCGGCGCAGTGTCCACCGGGTGGCGCGGTCGTCGGACTCGCTCAGTACGTGGGCGAGGTAGGCGTGCGCGGCGGCGTCCGCGGCCCCGATCCGGGCACGGACCGCACCACCGCGCTGCCCCGGCACCGGCAGATGCCCGACGACCAGGACGATCGCGCAGGCCAGCAGCGTCTCCCCGATGCGGCTGACGGAGGCCTGCGGTTCGCCGCCGACCATGACCAGGGCCAGGACGAGGACGGTGACGACGGCGGTCTGGGCGGCGAAGTGCCGCGCGGCGACGGGCACCAGGGCACCGCAGACGGCGACGAGCGCGACGAGCCCCTCCGGCCGGGGCAGCACGGCGGCGAACCCGGCGAAGACGAGCGCCCCGAGGACGGTGCCGGCCGCCCGGCACAGCACCCGGGACACGAGCGGGCCGAGGTCGGGCTTGACCAGGAAGACGGCGGTGGCGGGCAGCCAGTACCAGTGCGGGTGCGATCCGTACCAGTGCCCGTGGTGCAGCACCTGGGCGACGGCGGCACTGGCCCCGAAGCACAGGCCGACACGTAGCCCGTACTCCCGTCCGCCGGCGCCGAGGGCGGTGCGTGCCAGGGACCCGAGCGACCGCCTGCGGGTGTGCAGGTCCCGGCCCCTGCCCCGGTCGAAGGCCTCGGCGGCGTGCAGGAGGGCGTCGTCCAGGGCGCGCAGGGCGGGGTCGGTGCGGCTGGGTGCGGGCAGCGGACCGGTGTGGGTGTTGCCGCGGACGGCCGCGGCGAGTCGCCGGGGGCCCTCGGCGGCTCGCGCGGGCACGGTCTGCTCGGCCCAGGCGAGCGCGGTCGCGGCCTCGCCGAGAGGCAGGGCGGCGGCGTACTGGGCGTGCAGTCGCCGTTCGGCCGCGGACGAGGCGTAGCGCCGCAGCCGAGGTCCGGCGAGCGCGTCCTGCGCGTGGTCGAGGGCGGCGGTGAGCGCGGCCCGGCGGGCCACGGCCTGCTCCGTACCGACCGCGTCCAGGAGCGCGGCGACGGCGTCGTAGACGTCCGCGACGGCGGCCCGCTCCCCGTCGAAGCGGAAGTCGAGGCGGGAGTCGCCGACGGGGGACCCGGGCGTGGGCAGGGCCAGCCGCAGCGTGAGCAGCCACCCGGCGCCGGCGAGGAAGGCCAGCACGCTCTGCCACCCGGGGTCGGGCAGCGGCATCCCGGCCCCCACGGCGCCGCCGACCAGCAACTGCGTCCCGGCCCCCGACGCCACGGTCCCGACGGCGCTGATGCCTCCCGCGACCAGCCCGAGCACGGTCAGCAGCAGGGTCAGCGGCACGGCTGCCAGGTGCTGCCCGGCGTACGTCCCGACGAGCAGCCCGGCCGCTCCGGCGAGCGCCGGAACGCCGATCCGCCGCACGGAGGTACGGCGACTGCCGGGCCGGTCGTTGAATCCGGCCAGCATGGCGGCGATCGCGGCGACGACCCCGAGGGAGGCCCGGCCGGCGAGCACCGCGGCCAGCAGCAGCGGCCCACCGGCCAGCGCACCCCGCGTGACCGCGGGCCAGGGCACGGGCCCGCGCTGGGCCCGCAGGGCATGGGCGAGCCACGGCGGAAGCGCGAGGGCGACGGGGCGGGCGGTGCTACGGCTGGCGCGGGACACGAGGCGCGGGCTCCTGTCGTCTCGTCGAGGGCGGGGGCGAGCCTTCGGGCGACGGTGGCCGGGCTGTGACGCATTGCGGGGGTCGTCACGCAATGCGGGCGGTCGTTACCTGTTGCGTGCGGTCGTTACGTGTTGCGTGGATCGTGTTGCGTGGTGTCCACGGTAACGCGTGGCCTTTGAAGAAAGAGGACGGGCGTGTTTCGGGGAGGTGACGTCCGCCCGGAACCGCGCGTTCTTTATGAACGCAACCGATCCGTCCCCACCCGTCGTGGCCGTCCTAGCCTGCCCTCACCCCCTCCACCGCCGCCCGCAGGAGCGCCTCGGCGTCCGTGACCGATCGCGCCAGGTCCTCGGGCCGGGGCGTCAGGTGCGCCAGAAGCCCGTCCACCCCGTCCAGTCCGGCCCGTTGGACGACGCCCTTCTCATTGGTGACCCACTCCCCCCGTGCCGCCAGTACCGCGTGCGCCGTCTGCGTGGTGGCGAGGGCGATCGCGCCCGCGACCTGGGTGACGGCGCC
The DNA here is from genome assembly GCF_031845825.1 of Streptomyces lancefieldiae. NCBI lineage: Bacteria > Bacillati > Actinomycetota > Actinomycetes > Kitasatosporales > Streptomycetaceae > Streptomyces > Streptomyces lancefieldiae. Next base: position 213,133 of record NZ_JAVRFH010000008.1, read on the forward strand.
CTTGGGGGCATGACCGGCCTTGGCGTAGGCGAGGGTGGCGGTGGCCGCGCCGTACCAGTGCTCGGGGGCGGTGCGGCGCAGGGCCTCCGGGTAGGCGGGGCGGGGCAGTTCGCCGCGCAGTACCTCGTTGATCGCGAGCTCCGCGACCACCAGGTACGTCGGGATGCCCGCCAGGTGGAACATCAGCGGCTCGACGCCGAAGCGTCCCGCCCCTGCCTCCGCGACCTGGTGCTCGACCACGTCGAGGTCGCGGTAGTGCACGTCGACCCGGCGTTCGTCGATCGTCAGCCAGGCGCCCCCGTTGAAGACACCACCGCCCCACTCGCCGAGCTCGGAGACCTCCCCCGCCCAGCCGAGGGCCCGAAGGTCGGCCGGGTCGAAGGCGCCCCGGTAGTAGATCGCCAGGTCCCAGTCGCTGTCCGGCCCGTGGGTGCCCTGGGCCCGGGAGCCGCCGAGGGTGACCGCACGGACGGTGGGCAGGGCGGCGAGCCGGTCGGCGGTCGTGTCGAGGAAGGTCTGGTCCGTGAGGGAGGGCACTGCTTCGGGCTCCTGACGGTAGGGGGAGGGCTGGAGGTTGCCGGAAGCCTAGGCGGCCGGTCTGCGGGCCGCGAGGGAAAATCGGATGCGCAGGAGCCCCGGAGAACGGACGATCGGGAGGTTGCCCCGTCGTCGCACCAGGAGCCCACGTGATTCAGCGCGTCACCGTCCCCGGTCTGTTCCCGCCGCCCGTCTACTCCCACGCCTCCGTCGTCGAGGCCGGGGCCAGGCTCGCCTTCCTGGCCGGGTCCGTCCCGCTCGACGCGGAGGGGAAGCTGGTCGGTGAGGGTGATCCGGTCCGTCAGGCCGAGCAGGTGATCGCGAACCTCACCGAGCAGTTGCGCGCTGTCGGCAGCGAGTTGAGGCACGTCCTGACGACCGATGTGTACGTCGTCAGCGACGAGACCGCCACGCTGTCCGCCGTCTGGGACGTCGTCGAGGCGTCCGGTCTCAGTACCGGCCCGCATTCCTCGACGCTGCTCGGGGTGAGTTGCCTCGGATACCCGGGACAGCTCGTGGAGATCACGGCGACGGCGGTCGTGCCGGACGACGCGCCCGCGGACGTGGCGCGGGAGACGGGTGCGTGAGCCGGTCGGACACCGAGTCGGTTCTGCTGCGCCGCGCGACGGCGACGGACGCCCGAGCGGCGGCCGACGTCTGGCTGCGTTCCTTCGCCGCCGCGCTGCCCACGGTCGTCAGGCCCCACTCCGACGACGAGGTGCGGGACTATTTCCGCCACGTGGTGGTGCCCCTGCGGGAGACATGGGTGGCGGAGACGCCGGGCGGCGAGGTCGTCGGCGTCATGGTGCTGGAGGGCGAGGAGCTGTCGCAGCTGTACCTCGCCCCCGGCCGGCGCGGACGCGGGATCGGTGACCGGTTCGTCGCACTGGCGAAGGAACGCCGCGCCGAGGGACTCTCGCTGTGGACCTTCCAGGTCAACGCGCCCGCGCGCCGCTTCTACGAGCGGCACGGTTTCACAGCCGTGGAGTGGACGGACGGCGCCCGGAACGAGGAGCGGGAGCCGGACGTGCGGTACGTGTGGCTGCCCCAGGTGTACTGACCCGCGGCGTTGTTCACGCGGATGACGGGTGGCCGGCCGCCGAGTGCGGTGCGGCAGCGGCGCATGCCGTGGTCCCCTCGACGACGTGGATGTCACACCGCTCTTCTCATGGCACTTCACGCCGTGTGCAGCCCCGCCGCCTCGGCCGCCGTGCGCAGTACCTCCCGGAGCATCTCGGGGGTGAGCCGGCCGGTGAACGTGTTGCGCTGGCTGACGTGGAAGCAGCCGAAGAGGTCCAGGCCGGGCTCGTCGGGGGCCTCCAGCGTGACGCGACCGCCGTGCGCGAAGGCGGGCCGGGGCCGGGGCACGGTCCAGCCCGCCGCGGCGAACGCGGGCAGCGCGGCCTGCCAGCCGAAGGCTCCGAGTACGACCACGGCGCGGAGCGTCGGCCGCAGCAGGCCCAGCTCCTGGACCAGCCAGGGCCGACAGGTGTCCCTTTCGGTGGGGGTGGGCTTGTTGGCGGGCGGGGCGCAGTGCACCGGCGAGGTGACGCGCACGCCGTACAGCTCCAGGCCGTCGTCGGCGCGGACCGCGGTGGGCTGCGACGCCAGGCCCACGTCGTACAGCGCCTGGTACAGCACGTCTCCGGAGCGGTCGCCGGTGAACATCCGGCCGGTGCGGTTGCCGCCGTGGGCCGCGGGGGCGAGCCCGACGATCAGCAGACGCGCGTCCGGCGGGCCGAAGCCCGGCACCGGCCGGCCCCAGTACGTCCAGTCGGCGAACGCGGCCCGCTTCGTCCGGGCCACCTCCTCCCGCCAGTCGACCAGCCGCGGACAGGCCCGGCACCCCGCGATCCGCTGGTCGAGTACGGAGAGGCCACCGGTGTCCATGCCTCCACCGTAAGACCTTCCCCGGTGCGTGAGGGAATGCGGAACCACCGAGCCCTCCGGCGCGCGTACCTGAGCTCCTGGTCTCCTTCCCTCTCCGGTTTCCCCCCTCCAGTTCCCCCTCCGGGAGGGGCCGCGGAAATTGCTGCCTCTGTCTCCGGTCGGGGCGGTTAAGGTCGAACCATGGCTTCCGAGCATGACGAAGGCAGGAGCGGCGGGGTGGCCGCCCCACAGGACGGCACCGCTGCCGAGCCCCAGGCCCCGGACCCGAAGACCGCCGCCGCGATCACCGCCGCCGAGGCGGCCGGGCCGCAGAACGGTGAGAGCGTCCGCGTCGACAGCTGGATCTGGGCCGTACGCCTCATCAAGACCCGCTCCCTCGGCGCGACCGCCTGCCGGGGCGGCCACGTCCGGGTGAACGGCGAGCGCGTGAAGCCCGCCCACTCCCTGCGCGTCGGCGACGAAGTGCGCCTTCGGCACGAGGGCAGGGAACGGGTCGTCGTCGTGAAGCGCCTGATCCGCAAGCGCGTCGGTGCCCCGATCGCCGCCCAGTGCTACATCGACAACTCTCCGCCGCCCCCGCCCCGCGAGGCCGTCGCCCCGGCCGGCATCCGCGACCGCGGCGCCGGCCGCCCGACCAAGCGCGACCGCCGCGAGCTGCAACGCCTGCGCGGGCTGGAGGGCCTGAGCCGCTCCCGGAAGGACGCCGAGATGAGCCCTGACAGCAGGCCATGACGCCAGGCCCCGGCAGCGGGCACCCACTCCCCGCGGGTGGTCAGGCGTGCCGGCCTCGTACCCGTCGGAGCAGCTCCTCGTTGTGCCTCCGACGGGCCCGGGCGATGAGCAGGAGCGGCACCATCAGGATGAGCGGCGTCACCGCGTTCTCACCGTCGAAGTAGGTGAGCTGGATGACGAACGCGCCCGCCATCAGCGCGCTCAACGCCGTAGCCGCCGCCGACTGCAGGACCGGGATCAGCAGGGCGACCGCCCCGGCCAGTTCCAGGACGCCGATGGCGTACATCCCCGCGTCGCCCCAGCCCATCTCGGCGAAGGTGTCGGACGCCGAGGAGTGCGCGATCAGTTTGGGCAGGGCGCTCGCGACGGCGAAGAACAGCGCGAGGACCACCTGCACCGTGCGCAGGGCGATCCGGGCACCCCGCCCACGGGTCGGCGTCGCGGCGGCCGTGGAAGCCGTGGAGGCGACGGAAGCCCTGGGTGCGGTGGAAGCGGCGGTCTCGGACATGGGGATCTCCTGGGTCGCGCGGCCCGTGATGCTGTCGGGAAGGCAGACCGCTCGTCGGCCCGGAACTCATCGCCGGATCCCCTGATCGGCCGAGGAATGCCCGGCCGGGCCCTCTAGGCCACCGGAATCGCTCTCACCCACGTCCCGTCATCGGTCAGATACCGGTCCACCCGCAGCCCCGCCTCCCCCAGCGCCTCCTCGAACTGCTCCTTGGTCAGCGGCCGCGCCCGGAAGGTCTGCGTCCAGGCCGCGTCCGGGAACTCGTACTCCGCGCGCACCGAGTTGACGCCGTCCCCGACCGGCTCCGCCGACACGATCCGGACGGTGAAGCCGCTGGGGTCCACCCGCTCACGCGGCACGTTCGTGTGGTAGTCCTCGCCCTCCCGCTGGATCAGTACACATCCGTCCGCCGCGACGTGCCGGGCGCAGGTGCTGAGCAGCCCGCGCCGCACCTCGAGGTCCGCGGTGTGCACGAGGAACGACGCGAGCATCACCACGTCGTAGCTCTCGCCCAGGTCGAGGTCCTCGATCGGGCTGCATATCGTCCGTGCCCCGCGCACGTGCTCCAGCATCTCGGCGGACTCGTCCACCGCCGTGACGGCGAACCCCCGCTCCAGCAGCGGATGGGTCATGCGCCCCACCCCACTGCCGAGCTCCAGGATGCGCGCGCCCTCGGGCGCGGCAGCGGCGACGATGTCCGGCTCGGCTCCGGCGGGCAGCCGTGAGTAGAGCTCGACCGCGCAACCGTCCGGGGTGATGGCCCCGGGTCCTGTCCCCTGGTGTCCCTCTCGCATTTTCCGCTCCATGCCCGTCCAACGGGCCGCTCCCGCACGCCCGTTCCCACCCCGCCTTGGTTCACCCGACCGAGTGACGGCTCGGGCGGTGGCACGGCTCGTTTCACCCTCGCGGTCTCCTGGAGTACGTTTTTCACAGGAGTGATGATCCGATGCGTACCGGCAGTGAACCGGCCACCGCGCGCAGTGCCCTGCGGGCGCGGTTCTGGCTGAGCCTGTGGGGACTGGCCTGGGCGATCTTCGGAACGGCGGCCTTCGCGCTCATCGGGCGACCCGGCTGGGCGGCCGCGTGCGGGATGCTGTGGCTCGTCGCCACGGTCGATCTGGCGGTGATCCTCCGGCACATCCACCAGGGTCCGCACTACCAGCCCGGCCCGAGCGTCCCGCCGTACCGGCCGCCGAAGGCCTGAGACCTGGGCCGCGCACCCGCACCCGCCCCACCCCCAACGCCCGCGTCCGCGTCCGCGTCCGCCACGACGATCAGGAGTCGAACCGCGCCTGCTGCAGATACTCCGGGTTCGGGTCCAGAGCCGCCGCCAGCCGGAAGTGGCGCCGGGCCTGGTCGGGACACCCTCGGCGCTCATACGTACGGGCGAGTGCGAAGTGCGCGAACGCGTTGTCCGGCTCGCGCTCCAGGACGATGGTGAACTCCAGCTCCGCCGGACGCAGCTGCGCCGCCGCGAAGAAGGCACGCGCGCGCAGCAGCCGCGCGGCGGTGTTCTCCGGGTGCGCGGCTATGACGCCGTCGAGCAGCTTCACCGCGCCCCGCGGGTCCCGCGCCGCGAGCAGTTGCTCGGCGGCGCGGAAGTCGATGACATCCGTCTCCGGAGTACGTCCGGTCGAACCGCTGGTGTCGGGCACGGCAGAGTCCTTCCCTCAATGAAAGGGATCAACGCGCACGCCAGGGCCGCTATTCCTGGGCCGACCGGGGCGCACGGTGCGGGAAGGCGCTCAGCGCGGCGCGTGCGCCCTGCGGCTCAGCTCGGCCCACACCTCTTTCACCCGGCGCCGCAGCTCGTCCAGCGGCACGTCGTTGTCGATGACCACGTCCGCGATCCGCCGGCGCTGCTCGCGCGAGGCCTGGGCGGCCATGCGCGCGCGTGCGTCCTGCTCGGTCATGCCGCGCAGCCGTACCAGCCGGTCGAGCTGGGTGGCAGGGGCGACGTCCACGACGATCACGACGTCGTACAGGGGTGCCAGGCCGTTCTCGGTGAGCAACGGGACGTCGTGGACGACGACGGCGTCCTCGGCGGCGGCCTCTTCGAGAGCGCGGGACCGGGCGCCGACCAAGGGGTGCACGATCGCGTTCAGCGCGGCGAGCTTCTCCGGGTCGGCGAACACGATCGAACCGAGCTTCGGCCGGTCCAGGCCACCGTCCTCGGTGAGCACCTCCGCGCCGAACGCCTCGACGACCTCGGCGAGCCCCCGGGTTCCCGGCTCGACGACCTCGCGCGCGACCCGGTCCGCGTCGATCAGTACGGCGCCGCACTCGACGAGCAGACGCGACACCTCGCTCTTGCCGGCGCCGATCCCGCCGGTCAGACCCACCTTCAGCATGACCGGAAGCCTAGGCCCTGGAGGTGCCGGGGAGGTCGGCAGGGCGGCCGGGAGGACGTCAGACGTCGCCCTCCCGCTCCGCCAGGAACCGTTCGAACTCACGGCCGATCTCGTCCGCGGACGGGATCTCGACGGGCTCGGCGAGCATGTTGCCCCGGGTCTCCGCGCCGGCTGCGGCGTCGTACTGGTGCTCCAGGCCCTGGACGAGGGCGGTGAGTTCCTCGTCGCCCTCCTGGATCTGCCGGTCGATCTCCGTCTGCGTGCGGTGGGCTTCCGTGCGCAGGGAGTGCGCGATGCCCGGCAGGACCAGGCCGGTCGCCGCGGTGATCGCCTCCAGGGCGGTCAGCGCCGCGTCCGGGTACGGGGAGCGCGCGATGTAGTGCGGGACGTGCGCGGCGACGCCCAGCACCTCGTGACCGGCCTGCATGAGCCGGTACTCCACGAGCGCCTCGGCGCTGCCCGGGACCTGCGCCTCCTCGAAGGGGCTGCGGTGGCCCGGCACGAGGTCGGTACGGGTGCCGTGCGGGGTGATGCCGACGGGGCGGGTGTGCGGGACGCCCATGGGGATGCCGTGGAAGGCCACCGACAGGCGCACACCCAGCCGCTCCACGATCTGCCGCACGGCCGCGGCGAAGCGCTCCCACTCGACATCCGGTTCGGGGCCCGACAGCAGCAGGAAGGGCGCCCCGGTGGCGTCCTGGACGAGCCGCACCTCGAGGGTGGGCTCTTCGTAGTCCGTCCAGGTGTCGCGCTTGAAGGTCAGCAGTGGCCGGCGCGCGCGGTAGTCCACGAGCCGGTCGTGGTCGAAGCGGGCGACGACCTGGTGGGGCAGCGAGTCGAGCACCTGGTCGACGATCTGGTCGCCGGTCTCACCGGCGTCGATGTATCCGTCGAAGTGGTAGAGCATGACCAGTCCGGCCGACTCCTGGGCCAGTGCCATGTCGACGACGGCCAGTCCCTTCGGCTCCCATTCGTACAAGCCCTGCGGATCAAGCACAGTGACCGCTCCCCTCCTCGAGTTCGTAGGGGACAACGCGGTTTCCGGCCCGGGCATTCCCGTGTGCGGGCCCGATCAGGGCTTTCCGCGGCGCTGGTGAACGCGCCGAGGGCCCGCACCCCGGAAGGGGTGCGGGCCCTCGGTCTCACGAGCTATCGCTCGATGAGGAGCTTGCGCTCAGCGCGCGGTCAGCTCTGGCCGCCGGCCAGCTTCTCGCGCAGCGCGGCCAGCGCCTCGTCCGACGCCAGGGCGCCGGAGTTGTCGCCACCCTCGGAGGAGTACGAGCCGCCACCGGACGCGGCCGGAGCCGCACCCGCGGTGTCGGCACCCTCGGCAGCGGCCTTCTCGTCCGCCTCGCGGGACTTGATGACCTGCGCCTGGTGCTGCTCGAAGCGCTGCTGCGCCTCGGCGTACTGGGTCTCCCAGGCCTCGCGCTGGGTCTCGTAGCCCTCGAGCCAGTCGTTGGTCTCGGGGTCGAAGCCCTCGGGGTAGATGTAGTTGCCCTGGTCGTCGTAGGACGCGGCCATGCCGTACAGGGTCGGGTCGAACTCGACCGCCGACGGGTCGGCACCGAAGGCCTCGTTGGCCTGCTTCAGCGAGAGGCTGATGCGGCGGCGCTCGAGGTCGATGTCGATGACCTTGACGAAGATCTCGTCGTTGACCTGGACGACCTGCTCCGGGATCTCCACGTGGCGCTCGGCCAGCTCGGAGATGTGGACCAGACCCTCGATGCCCTCGTCCACGCGGACGAACGCACCGAACGGCACCAGCTTCGTGACCTTGCCGGGCACGACCTGGCCGATCTGGTGGGTGCGGGCGAACTGCTGCCACGGGTCTTCCTGGGTCGCCTTCAGCGACAGGGAGACACGCTCGCGGTCCATGTCGACGTCGAGGACCTCGACGGTGACCTCCTGGCCGACCTCGACAACCTCAGAGGGGTGGTCGATGTGCTTCCAGGACAGCTCGGAGACGTGGACCAGACCGTCGACGCCACCCAGGTCCACGAAGGCACCGAAGTTGACGATCGAGGAGACGACGCCGGAACGGACCTGACCCTTCTGGAGGGTCGTGAGGAACGTCTGGCGGACCTCGGACTGGGTCTGCTCCAGCCAGGCACGGCGGGACAGGACCACGTTGTTGCGGTTCTTGTCCAGCTCGATGATCTTGGCCTCGAGCTCCTTGCCCACGTAGGGCTGGAGGTCGCGAACACGGCGCATCTCGACCAGGGAGGCCGGGAGGAAGCCGCGGAGGCCGATGTCGAGGATGAGACCACCCTTGACGACCTCGATGACGGTACCGGTGACGATCCCGTCCTCTTCCTTGATCTTCTCGATGGTGCCCCAGGCACGCTCGTACTGGGCGCGCTTCTTCGAGAGGATCAGGCGGCCTTCCTTGTCCTCCTTCTGGAGAACAAGGGCCTCGATCTCGTCACCGACGGCGACGACCTCGTTGGGGTCGACGTCGTGCTTGATCGAGAGCTCGCGGCTCGGGATAACGCCTTCGGTCTTGTAACCGATGTCGAGCAGGACCTCGTCCCGGTCGACCTTCACGATGACGCCGTCGACGATGTCGCCGTCGTTGAAGTACTTGATCGTCTCGTCGATCGCGGCGAGGAAGGCTTCCTCGTTACCGATGTCGTTGACCGCTACCTGCGGGGTGGTGGCGGTGGTCTCGGTGCTGCTCGTCATGTGGGAAAGGGCTCCGGTACGGACATTGAAGTCGTAGGTACTGCTTGCGCCGGGAGCCCGTTTCGCTCTGCAGAAGCCGGACAGCCAAGGAAGCGTCACCGAAAACCGCTGGTGGCGCCTCGAAAACCGAGGGGACATACAACAGATGCGAGCGCGACCTGCTACGTCTGAGGTGCGCAGGCCCGCAGCGCAACTTGTAGCATACGGGGACGGCCGGGCAGGGTCAATGCGCGAAGCCGCACACCCGGGGCGGATCCTCGCATACCCGGCACAAAAGCCGTCTCCCGAGGCCACGCGGACCCCCGGACGTCCCGTGCGTGACACGCGGGGTGGGCGGCACGGAAGAGCCGCAGACTAGTACGAGGGAGCCGGTCATCCAAGAGCCCGTAACGTCCGAAGCAGAGGGAGCCGAACCCGAGGCCACCCGGCGCGCCGCCGGTGTCACCGAGAGTTCCCGCGCCAACCGCGGCTGGTGGGACCGGAACGCGGACGAGTACCAGACCGAGCACGGCACCTTCCTCGGCGACGACCGCTTCGTGTGGTGTCCCGAGGGCCTGGACGAGGTGGAGGCCGAGCTGCTCGGCCCGCCGGAGGACCTGAAGGGCAAGGACGTCCTGGAGATCGGCGCCGGCGCCGCCCAGTGCTCACGCTGGCTGACCGCCCAGGGCGCCCGTCCGGTGGCCCTGGACCTCTCGCACCGCCAGCTCCAGCACGCGCTGCGCATCGGCTCCTCCTTCCCCCTGGTCTGTGCCGACGCGGCCGTGCTGCCGTTCGCGGACGCCTCCTTCGACCTGGCGTGCTCCGCGTACGGGGCGCTGCCGTTCGTCGCCGACCCGCGGCTGGTGCTGCGCGAGGTGCGCCGGGTGCTGCGGCCCGGGGGCCGCTTCGTCTTCTCGGTCACGCACCCGCTGCGCTGGGCGTTCCCGGACGAGCCGGGCCCCGAGGGACTGTCGGTGGCCGCCTCGTACTTCGACCGCACCCCCTACGTCGAGCAGGACGACGAGGGCCGCGCGGTGTACGTCGAGCACCACAGGACGCTCGGCGACCGCGTCCGGGACGTCGTGACGTCGGGGTTCCGGCTGGTCGACCTGGTGGAACCGGAGTGGCCGGAGTGGAACACCTCCGAGTGGGGCGGCTGGTCGCCCCTGCGGGGGCATCTGATCCCGGGTACGGCGATCTTCGTGTGCGAGCGCGACTGAGCCGCTCCCCCTGTGCACGCGCGTCCCTGCGCGCACGCGCGCGTGGAGCGTGGTTTCCCCGTCGTACGACACTGGGGGCGTGATCCGTTACGACGCCCTGGCCGCACTGCCCGTACGCGGTGCCCTGCCCGCTCTGCACGACGCCCTGGAGGGGCACGGCACCGCGGTGCTGGTCGCGCCGCCCGGCACCGGCAAGACGACGCTGGTACCGCTCGCGCTGGCCGGGCTGCTGGGCGAGGGCCCCGCGCGGCGCGTGGTCGTGGCCGAGCCGCGGCGGATCGCGGCGCGGGCCGCGGCCCGGCGGATGGCGTGGCTGCTGGGCGAGAAGCCCGGCGCGAGCGTCGGGTACACCGTGCGCGGTGAGCGGGTCGTCGGGCGGCACACGCGCGTGGAGGTCGTCACCACCGGTGTGCTGTTGCAGCGGCTGCAGCGGGACCAGGAACTGACGGGCGTCGACGTGGCGGTGCTCGACGAGTGCCACGAGCGGCATCTGGACGCGGACACGACGGCGGCGTTCCTGTGGGACGTACGGCAGGCGCTGCGGCCGGAGCTGCGTCTGGTGGCCGCGTCGGCGACGACCGACGCGGAGGGCTGGGCCCGGCTGCTGGGCGGGGCGCCGGTCATCGAGGCGCGGGGCGTGTCCTACCCCGTGGAGGTGGTGTGGGCACCGCCGGCACGGCCGGTACGGCCGCCGCACGGCATGCGGGTGGACCCGGCGCTGCTCGCGCACGTGGCGTCGGTGGTACGGAGGGCGCTGACCGAGCGGGACGGTGACGTGCTGTGTTTCCTGCCGGGTGTCGGGGAGATCTCCCGGGTCGCCGGGCAACTGGGGGCGCTCCGGGACGTCGACGTGCTCCAGGCGCACGGGCGGGCGCCGGCGGCCGTGCAGGACGCGGTGCTGTCGCCCGGGGCGCGGCGCCGGGTGGTGCTGGCGACCTCGGTGGCGGAATCCTCACTGACGGTTCCGGGCGTGCGCGTGGTCGTGGACGCGGGGCTGGCGCGGGAGCCGCGGGTCGACCACGCGCGCGGGCTGAGCGCCCTGACGACGGTGCGCGCCTCGCGGGCGGCTGCGCGGCAGCGTGCGGGGCGTGCCGGGCGCGAGGCACCGGGCACGGTGTACCGCTGCTGGGCGGAGGCGGAGGACGCCCGGCTGCCGCGGTTCCCGGCGCCGGAGATCAAGGTGGCCGATCTGACGGCGTTCGCGCTGCAGGCGGCCTGCTGGGGTGATCCGGACGCGTCCGGGTTGGCGCTGCTGGATCCGCCGCCGGGCGGGGCGATGGCTGCGGCCCGGTCGGTGCTGACGGCCGTGGGCGCGGTGGACCCCGCCGGACGGGCCACCGAACGGGGCGTACGGCTGGCGCGCCTGGGCCTGCATCCCCGGCTGGGGCGGGCGTTGCTCGACGCGGGGGGCTCGGGCACGGGGGCCTCGGGCACGGGGGTGGCGGGGGCGGGCGGCCCGGATGGCGTGGCCGAGGTGGTCGCTCTGCTCAGTGAGGAGCCGCCGCGGGAGTACGGGGACGACCTGGTGTCCGCCCTGCGGGCCGCCCGGCGCGGGGGCGACGCCTACGGGGCGCGGTGGCGGGCCGAGACGCGGCGGCTGCGGGCCACCCTGGGGGAGGGGGACGGCCGGCGGGCGCACGGCGTCCCCGAGGACAGCCTTGCCGGGCTGGTGGCCGCCCTGGCCTTTCCCGAGCGGGTGGCCAGGAAGGACGGCGGCTCGTACCTGATGGTCTCCGGCACCCGGGCGGAGCTTTCGGAGGCGTCGGCGCTGCGCGGGGCGCCCTGGATCGCCGTCGCCGTGGCCGACCGGCCCGTGGGGAAGGGGCACGCGCGCGTGCAGTTGGGGGCGGTCGTCGACGAGGCGACGGCGCGGCTCGCGGCGGGCGCGCTGCTGGCGGAGCGGGAGGAGGTGCACTGGGCCGACGGCGATGTCGTGGCCCGGCGCGTCGAACGGCTCGGCGCCGTGGAACTGGCGGTCCGGCCGCTCAGGGACGCCGACCCCGGTCTCGTACGGGGTGCGCTGTTGGAGGGGCTGCGGCAGGAGGGGTTCGGGCTGCTGCGCTGGTCGGCCGGGGCGGACGTGCTGCGCAAGCGGCTCGCCTTTCTGCGGTGGCATCTCGGCGAGCCCTGGCCGGACGTCCGCGACGACGCGCTGCACGCGCGCGTGGACGAGTGGCTGGAGCCCGAGCTGGGCCGGGCGCGGCGGCGGGCCGACCTGGCGCGGATCGACGCCGGGCAGGCGCTGGCACGACTGCTGCCCTGGGCCTCCGGTGAGGCGGCACGGCTCGACGAACTCGCCCCGGAGCGGATCGTCGTACCCAGTGGGTCCAGGATCCGGATCGACTACGACGACCCGGGGCAGCCGGTCCTCGCGGTGAAGGTGCAGGAGATGTTCGGGCTCCAGCGCTCCCCCGAGATCGCCGGGGTGCCGCTCCTCGTCCACCTCCTCTCCCCGGCCGGCCGCCCTGCCGCGGTCACCGCCGACCTGGCCTCCTTCTGGAAGGACGGCTACAAGGGCGTACGGGCCGAACTGCGGGGCCGGTACCCGAAGCATCCGTGGCCCGAGGACCCGGCCACGGCGGAGCCGACGCGGCACACCAAGGCCCGGCTCGGGAAATGACGAGAAAGTGACGAGGGGCGCCCCGCAGCCGCAGCTCGGGGCGACCCTCGGCCGATCCCGCAGGACATCGTGCGGGAAGGTGTGGCTACGCCTCGGGCTCGGTCGACGGCTTCGCCGCGGCCGCCACGTTCAGACGGACGTCGAGCGTGGCGCCACCCGCCGTCGTGAGGCGGAGCACGAACGTGCCGGTGGTGTCGTCCGCGTACAGCTCGGGCAGCTCCAGCAGGCCCTTGGCGTCGGTCTTCAGGCCGGTCAGGGTGCGGACGGCCTTGCCGTCGGTGTCCTTGAAGTAGGGGCCCTTGTCGTTCTCGGTCGGGTCGAGCACCGACTTGACGAGCGTGGCGGTGACGGCGACCTTGTCCGCCGCTGCTCCCTTGTGCGTGGCCTTGACCTGGACCCGGTCGGCGAACGCGCCGCCAGGGGTGCAGGTCAGGTCACCCTCGCCGGTGCGGGTGAGGGCGTCGGCGACGCGCTCGGTGACGGTGGCCTGGTAGGTGAGGCCGGCGACCATGCGGCCGGCGACGCTGGCACGGACCTTGAACTCGCCGGTCTTCTCGCCCGCGACCAGCGCCGGCGCGGTGGCCACGCCGGAGCTGTCGGTGAGGACCGTGGCGACCTTCTCGCCGCCGGTGAAGGTGGCGTCCGTGTCGCCGATGACGGTGAAGCGGATCCGCACCTTGGCGACGGCCTTTCCGGCCTTGGTCTCGGCGCGGGTGCTGATCCTCTTGGCGAACGTGTCGCCCGCGATCGCGGTGAGCCCCGTGGTGCCGGCGTCCTCCAGGTGGTGCACCGTGTCCGTGGGGGTCTCGGTGGTGGGCGGCGACTCCGGGTCGGACGGGTTGGGGATCGGGGAGCCGGTGCCGGGCGGGGAGGGCTCGGCGGGGGTGGTGGGCTTGCCGGGGCCAGTGGGCTTGCCCGGGTTCGGCTTCGGCGTGCCGGGGGCCTGGGACGTGGAGGACTGGCCGGGGCCGCGGGTACCCGGGGACGACGGGTTGGTCCCGCTCCCGCTGGTGCCGTTGTCGCTGCGGCCCACGGGCAGGGTGCCGGTGCCGTCCGGGATCTCGTGGCTGCCCTTGCGGTAGTGCTCCAGCCACGACAGGACCGTGGCCAGGTAGTCCGACGAGTTGTTGTAGCTGAGGATCGCCTTCCTGAGGTCCGCGTCGGTGGACAGGTCCCAGTCGAAGCGGCACAGGTAGTTGCCGGCGGCGAGCGCGGCGTCGTAGACGTTGTTGGGGTCTTCCTTGCCGTCGCCGTTGCCGTCGCGGCCCGCCCACGCCCAGGTGGACGGGATGAACTGCATGGGGCCGACGGCGTTGTCGTAGGTGCTGTTTCCGTCGTAGACGCCGTTGTCCGTGTCCTTGATGAGCGCGAAGCCGTTGCCGTCGAGCTGCGGGCCGATGATCCGGCCGATGGTGGTGCCGTTGGCGTCGACGCGACCGCCGCGGGCCTGGCCCGACTCCACCTTGCCGATGGCGGCGAGGAGTTGCCACGGCAGGTTGCAGCCGGGCTTGGACTGGCGCAGGGCCGACTCGGCCTTCTTGTAGGCGTCGAGCACGGTCGCGGGGATGCCGGCCTCGGCGGGGCCCTGGGTGACGGGGGTGCCGATGGTCGGCGCGGGGCTCGGGCTGTTGAGCGGTGGCAGGTCCGTGTAGTACGGCGAGTTGCCGGTGGCGCTCTCCTCTGCGGGCGTGTCGGACGTCGGCACGTTGTCGGCGGCGGTCTGTCTGCCGTTCGCGTCGGCCGTCACGTCGGGAGCCTGGGACGCGGACAGGGCCGCGACGGCGACCGCCGCCACGGTGGTGGTGAGCGCCCCCTTGCGGAGCCTCCGGCCGAATTGCGCCGCCATAGAGTGAACCCCTCCCTGCGGACGCCCGCGCGTCCGTCTCCGTCTGTCCTCGGCTGTCTCGCCCGTTGTACCCGCCCTGTTGTGACGATCGGTTCGCGCCGAGGGTTGCACCGCAACTCTCCGCGGGCGATGTTCGTCTGTTCGACCAGTACGGTGCCGCAGGCGACCCTACGACAACTTGCTTTGCACGGGGACCCGTTCGTGCCCGATATTCACCACTTGGCCATATGAGGAGTTCCTTTGCCGTTCACCCTGAGTCATGCGGCCGCCGTGCTGCCCGCCGTGCGCGGTGACGGGAGCGGTCGGGGACGGCTGGTGCCGGCCGCGCTGGTGGCGGGCTCCTTCTCGCCCGACGTGACCTATTACGCGGCGAGTTTCCTGTCCGGGGCGATGGAGTTCGGGGACGTCACGCACTCCTTCCCGGGCGTGTTCACCATCGATGTGCTCATCGCCTGGGTGCTGGTGGGGCTGTGGCTGCTGGCCCGTGAGCCGCTGGTCGCCCTGCTGCCGCGGGCCCGGCAGGGACGCGCCGCCGCCCTGCTGCGCTGCGGGGTGCCACACGCGCGTGTGCGGCCGTCGTTGGTGGCGTGGTGGTACGTGTCGGCGGTGCTGGGCACGCTGACGCACGTGGTGTGGGACGCGTTCACGCACCTCGACCGCTGGGGAATGCGGGTGTTCCCCGTCCTCGGCCGGGAGATCGCGGGTTCGCCGCTCTACTGGTACCTCCAGTACGGCGGTTCCGCGGTGGCCGCGGTCGTGATCGTCGTGTTCCTCGCGCGTGCGCTGCGCCGGGTACCCCGGGCCGAGCCGCTGGACGTGCCGGTCCTCTCGGCACGGGACCGATGGTGGGCCGGGACGGTCCTCGGCGGCTGCGCGGTGGCCGGGGCGGTGCGGCGGGCGACCCGGTGGTGGGACCACTGGGGGGACACCGCGAAGCCCTGGGAGCTGATCCCGACGGTGTGCTTCGGCGCGGGCGCGGGGCTCGTTCCGGCGCTGCTGGTGTACGCCCTGGGGGTCAGGGTGTGGCGTCCGGCCCCGGTCCCCACGAGCCCGGAAGGCGTCGGTGCGGAGCCGGGCCGCCGGGTCGCGCACTGACGGTGTCGGCGCTCGCGACGAACACGGTGAAGATGTGTGCGGGCCGTGTCCGCGGCAGAAGGGTGAGGGCGAGCGCCAGGTAGCCGCGGGCCAGGTCGGCCCACAGGAGCCAGGCGGACGTCTCGTGCGGGGTCGCGGTGGCCGGGTCGCGGTGGGCGAGTGCGCGGCGGAGGTCTGCCGCGGTGCGGCGCAGGGCCGCCGCGAGAGTGGCGGGGATGCGTCCGGTACTTGCGCCCGGCGCGACGACCGGGACCGTGGGGAGTGGCACGCGGGCGGGTCCGTCTGTGCTTGCCCGTGCCGGTGTGGTCCGGTGATGGAGCATGCGTATACCCATGCCCGCATCCTCACGGGATACGCGGGCGGAGGCGTGTTCGCGGGGGCCACCTGAGTGACTGACCCTGCGGGGCGGGCGGGCGTGGATACCGGGGTGGCGTGCTCCGTTCCCCAGCGCGGGGTTCGCGTCTCCCCGCCCCGCACCTCGACGGGAACAGGGCAGGAGCCCAGCCCTCCCGGCACACCCCACAGCCCTCACCGGACGAGAAAAGGCGCACAGGCAAACGGCCGCGACGCGCGTGGCGCGCCCCTACCCCCGACCCGGCGCCCACGGCACCTCGCCCCGCACCTCGACGGGAACAGGGCAGGAGCCCAGCCGTCGCCGCCCTCGGTGAACCGGCCCAGTGACAGCGCCGGCGCCCTCGCAGGGGCGAGTGCGGCGCGAGTCGGGGAACTCGTGCCGCTCGCAGGCACCGTACCGTCGGCCGCCGGAGGCTAGTGCGCCGCCGACTCCCAGTCCGGGCCCGCGCCCACCGAGACGCCCAGGGGGACCCTGAGCTGGACGGCGCCCGCCATTTCGCGGCGGACCAGTTCCTCCGCCGCCGCACGCTCGCCGGGGGCGATCTCCAGGACGATTTCGTCGTGGACCTGGAGGAGCATGCGGGACTTGAGGCCGGCCTCGCGCAGCGCCTTGTCCACATTGAGCATGGCGATCTTGACGATGTCGGCCGCCGTGCCCTGGATCGGGGCGTTCAGTGCCATGCGCTCGGCCGCCTCGCGGCGCTGGCGGTTGTCGCTGTTGAGGTCGGGGAGGTAGCGGCGGCGGCCGAAGAGCGTCGCCGTGTAGCCCGTCGCCCGCGCCTCGTCGACGACCCGGCGCAGATAGTCCCGGACGCCGCCGAACCGCTCGAAGTAGGCGTCCATCAGGCCACGGGCCTCCGCCGCCTCGATGTTGAGCTGCTGGGAGAGGCCGAAGGCCGACAGGCCGTACGCCAGCCCGTAGGACATGGCCTTGATCTTGCGGCGCATCTCCGCGTCGACCGCGGACTGCTCGACGGAGAAGACCTGCGCGGCGGCGGTGGTGTGCAGGTCCTCGCCGGAGGTGAACGCCTCGATCAGGCCCGCGTCCTCGGACAGGTGCGCCATCACCCGCAGCTCGATCTGGCTGTAGTCGGCCGTCATCAGGGACTCGAAGCCCTCGCCGACGACGAACCCGCGGCGGATCGCACGGCCCTCGTCGGTCCGGACCGGGATGTTCTGCAGGTTCGGGTCCGTGGACGAGAGGCGGCCGGTCGCGGCGACCGTCTGGTTGAACGTGGTGTGGATGCGGCCGTCCGCGGCGATCGTCTTGATCAGGCCCTCCACCGTGACGCGCAGCTTGGCCTGCTCGCGGTGGCGGAGCATGATCACCGGCAGTTCGTTGTCGGTCTGGGCGGCGAGCCAGGCCAGGGCGTCGGCGTCGGTGGTGTACCCGGTCTTGGTCTTCTTGGTCTTCGGCAGGTTCAGCTCGCCGAAGAGGACTTCCTGGAGCTGCTTGGGCGAGCCGAGGTTGAACTCGCGTCCGGCCGCCGCGTGCGCCTCCTTCACCGCCTGCTGCACGGCGCCCGCGAACATCTGCTCCATGGCCTGGAGGTGTTCCCGGTCGGCCGCGATGCCGTGCCGCTCCATGCGGGCCAGCAGAGCGGACGTGGGCAGTTCCATGTCGCGCAGCAGGTCCGCGGCACCCACGTCCGCCAGACGGCCCTCGAAGGCCTCGCCCAGGTCGAGGATCGCGCGGGCCTGCACCATCAGCGCCTCGGCCTCGGCACCGTCGTCCGCGCCGAAGGCCAGCTGCCCGTCGGCCGCGGCGGCGGGGGCCAGCTCCCGGTGCAGGTACTCCAGGGAGAGCGCGTCCAGGTCGAAGGAGCGGCGGCCGGGCTTGACCAGGTAGGCGGCGAGTGCGGTGTCCATGCCCACACCGGCGACGCTCCAGCCGTGCTCGGCGAAGACCCGCATCGCGCCCTTGGCGTTGTGGAAGACCTTCGGCCGGTCCGGGTCGGAGAGCCAGGTCCGCAGCGCCGTCTCGTCGGCCTCGTCGATCTCCGTCGGGTCGAACCAGGCGGCCTTCCCGTCGGATGCGGCGAGCGCGACCTCGGCGACCGAGCCGGTGCCCAGCGCCCAGGTGTCGACCGTGGCGACGCCGAGCGGCCGCGTGCCGTGCTCGCTGAGCCAGCCGGCCAGCTCGCCCGTGCCCAGCACCGTGCCGTCCAGCTCCACGCCGTCCGCCACCACCGGAGTCGCCTCGGCCTCCTCGCCGCCGGGGTCGACGGCGTAGAGCCGCTCGCGCAGCGAGGGGTTGCGGATCTCCAGGGTGTCCAGGATCACCGCGACGCCCTTGCGGTCGTACGCCGTCCGCTCCAGGTCGGTGACCGTCTTCGGCAGCTCGACCTGCCGCTCCAGCTCGGTGAGCCGGCGGTTGAGCTTGACGGACTCCAGGTGGTCGCGCAGGTTCTGCCCGGCCTTGCCCTTGACCTCGTCGACGCGCTCGACCAGCTCCGCGAACGAACCGAACTGGTTGATCCACTTCGCGGCCGTCTTCTCGCCGACGCCCGGGATGCCCGGCAGGTTGTCGGACGGGTCGCCGCGCAGGGCCGCGAAGTCGGGGTACTGGGCGGGGGTCAGCCCGTACTTCTCGACGACCTTCTCCGGCGTGAAGCGGGTCAGCTCGGAAACGCCCTTGGTCGGATACAGGACCGTGGTGTGGTCGCTGACCAGCTGGAAGGAGTCCCGGTCGCCGGTGACGATCAGCACCTCGAAGCCCTCGGCCTCGGCCTGCGTGGCGAGCGTGGCGATGACGTCGTCCGCCTCGAAGCCCTCGACGGCGAAGCGGGTGACATGCATGGCGTCGAGCAGCTCGCCGATCAGCTCGACCTGACCCTTGAACTCGTCCGGGGTCTTGGAGCGGTTCGCCTTGTACTCGGTGAACTCCTGGGACCGCCAGGTCTTGCGGGAGACGTCGAAAGCGACCGCGAAGTGCGTGGGCGCCTCGTCACGCAGCGTGTTGGCCAGCATCGAGGCGAAGCCGTAGATCGCATTGGTCGGCTGGCCCGTCGCGGTCGTGAAGTTCTCCGCGGGCAGCGCGAAGAACGCGCGGTACGCCAGTGAGTGCCCGTCCATGAGCATCAGGCGCGGACGGCCGCCGCCGGAGGTGTTGTCGGTCTTCTTCGCTGCTGTCTCTGCCACGTCCCCGATCCTGCCACGGACCACTGACACTCGGCCCCGCCCTCGGTCGGCCGGGCCGGTACCGGCCCGGTCACCCGGCGTCACGGGCCGCCCGGTTGCCGGGCGCAGGCATCGCCCACGGTCTCCGCCACCCGCCCGGCCCCGGCGATGTCAGCGGGGCGTGCGAGGATCGGAGACGTACCTCACACGCGTAAGCGAAGGAGCGCGCGATGGCCACCAAGCCGCCCAAGGGTGATCCGGTTCAGGACGCGCCGCAGGTCACCGAACCGCAGCATGCGGCGGCGGGCATCCCTGCCATCGGCCACACCCTGCGCGTCGCGCAGCGGCAGATGGGCGTGAAGCGGACCGCGCTGACGCTGCTGAGCGTCAACCAGAAGGACGGCTTCGACTGCCCGGGCTGCGCCTGGCCGGAGCCGGACCACCGGCACAAGGCGGAGTTCTGCGAGAACGGCGCGAAGGCGGTGGCCGAGGAGGCCACCCTGCGCCGCGTCACCCCGGAGTTCTTCGCGGCGCACTCCGTGGCCGACCTCGCGACGCGCAGCGGCTACTGGCTGGGCCAGCAGGGACGGCTCACGCACCCGGTGTACCTCCCCGAGGGCGGCGAGCACTACGAGCCGGTCACCTGGGAGCGCGCCTTCGACATCGTCGCGGAGGAGATCGCCTCCCTGGACTCGCCCGACGAGGCCGTCTTCTACACCTCCGGGCGCACCAGCAACGAGGCCGCGTTCCTCTACCAGCTCTTCGCGCGCGAGCTCGGCACCAACAACCTGCCGGACTGCTCCAACATGTGCCACGAGTCGTCCGGCTCGGCCCTGTCCGAGACCATCGGCGTCGGCAAGGGCAGCGTCCTGCTGGAGGACCTCTACGAGTCCGACCTGATCATCGTGGCCGGCCAGAACCCGGGCACCAACCACCCGCGCATGCTCTCCGCCCTGGAGCGGGCCAAGGCGAACGGCGCGCGGATCATCAGCGTCAATCCGCTGCCCGAGGCCGGCCTGGAGCGCTTCAAGAACCCGCAGACCGCCAAGGGGCTCACCTCGGGCGCCGCGCTCACCGACCTGTTCCTGCAGATCCGCCTCGGCGGCGACCAGGCCCTGTTCCGGCTCCTCAACAAGCTGATCCTCCAGACCGAGGGCGCGGTCGACGAGGCCTTCGTCGAGGAACACACGCACGGCTACGAGGAGTTCGCCGAGGCCGCCCGCGCGGCCGACTGGGACGAGACCCTCGCGGCGACCGGTCTCACCCGCGCGGAGATCGAGGAAGCGCTGCGCATGGTGCTCGCCTCCAAGCGCACCATCGTGTGCTGGGCGATGGGCCTGACCCAGCACAAGCACTCGGTACCCACCATCCGCGAGGTCGTCAACTTCCTGCTCCTGCGCGGCAACATCGGCCGCCCCGGCGCGGGCGTCTGCCCGGTCCGCGGCCACTCCAACGTCCAGGGCGACCGCACGATGGGTATCTTCGAGCGCCCCGCGCCCGCCTTCCTCGACGCCTTGGAGAAGGAGTTCGGCTTCGCCCCGCCGCGCGAGCACGGCTACGACGTCGTACGGGCCATCCGCGCGCTGCGCGACGGCGAGGCCAAGGTCTTCTTCGCCATGGGCGGCAACTTCGTCTCCGCCTCCCCCGACACGGAGGTCACCGAGGCGGCCATGCGCCGCGCCCGCCTCACCGTCCACGTCTCGACGAAGCTGAACCGTTCGCACGCCGTCACGGGCGCGCGTGCGCTCGTCCTCCCGACCCTCGGCCGTACCGAACGCGATCTCCAGGACGGCGGAGAGCAGTTCGTGACCGTCGAGGACTCGATGGGCATGGTGCACGCCTCCCGGGGCCGGCTGGAGCCCGCGAGCGCGCACCTGCTGTCCGAGCCGGCGATCGTGTGCCGCCTGGCCCGCCGGGTGCTCGGCGCGGACAGCAAGGTGCCGTGGGAGGAGTTCGAGAAGGACTACGCCGCGATCCGCGACCGCATCGGGCGCGTGATTCCGGGCTTCGAGGACTTCAACGCGCGCGTGGCGCACCCCGGCGGCTTCGCCCTCCCCCACGCCCCGCGAGACGAGCGCCGCTTCCCGACGGCCACCGGCAAGGCCAACTTCACCGCCGCGCCGGTCGAGTACCCGGAGCTGCCCGAGGGGCGGCTGCTGCTCCAGACGCTGCGCTCGCACGACCAGTACAACACCACGATCTACGGCCTGGACGACCGCTACCGGGGCATCCGGAACGGCCGCCGGGTCGTCCTGGTCAACCCGGAGGACGCCCGGAGGCTCGACGTGCGGGACGGCTCGTACGTCGACCTGGTCAGCGAGTGGAGGGACGGGGTCGAGCGGCGGGCGCCCGGTTTCCGTGTCGTGCACTACCCGACGGCCCGGGGCTGCGCGGCGGCGTACTACCCGGAAACCAACGTCCTGGTGCCGCTGGACGCCACCGCGGACACCAGCAACACCCCGGCCAGCAAGTCCGTCGTCGTCCGTCTGGAACAATCGGCGACCGACTGAGCGTTTGCTCAGCCGAGCCGACAGGCGATCAGACAGACGCATCGGAACGAACGGAGCCGGGCCCATGGGCGAGCAGCAGCAGGTGCAGTTCCCGCAGGAGGTCATCGACGAGTACGCCGCGCTCGGCGTCGACCTGCCCGCGCTGTTCTCCGCCGGGCACCTCGGGACGCGGATGGGCGTGCAGATCCTCCAGGCGTCGGCCGACCGCGTCGTCGGCACCATGCCGGTGGAGGGCAACACCCAGCCGTACGGGCTGCTGCACGGCGGCGCCTCGGCGGTGCTGGCCGAGACCCTCGGCTCGGTCGGCGCGATGCTGCACGGCGGCAGCGCCAAGATCGCCGTGGGCGTCGACCTGAACTGCACCCACCATCGCGGGGTCCGCTCCGGTCTGGTCACCGGCGTGGCCACGCCGGTGCACCGGGGCCGGTCGACGGCGACGTACGAGATCGTGATCAGCGACGAGCAGGACCGCCGGGTGTGCACCGCCCGGCTGACCTGCATGCTGCGGGACGTCAACCCCGGCGACGGGGCCCCGGCGGGCGCGGCCGGCTGAGCGCCGCGCCGGGCGGTCACGGCGCCGCCCTGCGCGCCGCGCCCGCCCGAGGCGGTGCTCCAGGACCTACGGCGTCACCCCTGCGACGTCGTTCCCCGACCCACGGCGCTCCGGGCCTGCCTGCGACCGCGCTCCGAGCGCACGGCGCCCCCGGCCCGCTGACGGCGGCCCTGGCCCAGCGCCCCGGCCCCGCACCGGCCCTCCCCGACGGTGCTCCCCATCCCCGATGCCGCCCCCGGTCCCCGGCGTCGCCCCGGTCCACGGCATTGCTCCCGGACCCACGGCGCCCTAGCGTCGGGGCATGGGACGGGGAGAAGCCCCCTGGCCGGGGGCGGCAGCTCGACGGTTCCGGTACGAGTCCGGCCGGGGTGCGCCGGAACGGGCCGCGCCCGGACCGGTCGCGGGGGAACGGGACGTACCCGAACCGGGAACACCGGAACGGGCCACACCCGAACCGGCAGCACCAGAACGGGCCGCCCCCGAACCCGCAGCACCGGAACGGGCCACGCCCGAACCGGGCGCACCTGGGCCAGCCACACCCGGGCGGGGCGGCGCGGTGGTGACGGCTGCGTTCGCGCTCACGCTGCTGACCGCCGTCGCGGCGGCCGGCTGCGGCAACCCGGGTGACGGGGAGGCCGGTTCCGGCACCCCCCGCGGGGCGAGCGCGCCGCCGACGTCCCCACGGCCCCCGTCCGCCGCGGAGTTGTGCGTGAGAGCCGTCGGGTACTGGGCGCGCGACATGCTGGACGGCAAAGACACCTACGGCGACTATCAGTCGATGGGACTGTCCAACCGGCAGTACGACATCCTGCGGGAGGTGGTGGACGCCGCCCGGGCCACGAACCGCGACCAGGGCGCCGGGGCTGCCGAGCGGTTGATCGACCGCCAGGTGCGCGAGGCGTGCGCCGAGCGCTACCGCGACGGCGCTCCGAGCACGGGTCCGTGGCAGCGGTGAGCGGCACCGGCCCCGTCGAGCCGGGTGAGGGCACGCACGCGTGGGACGCCCCGGACGCACCCCGGCCCCGTTCCCGGCCACGCGGACGTTTCGCCCGGCGCCACGACAGCCACCTCGACCCCCACCCCGACCGCACCCCTCACTCCGACCGCCACCGCCGGACCGTCCTCACGGCCCTCACGGCCCTCGCCGTCCTGGCGGGCGCCGGGTATCTGTACGCGAGCCGGCCGCAACCGCGGCCCGCCCTCCCGCCGCCCTACCCTTCCCAGGCGGTCGACCTCGTCTACCTGGACCCGGTGGCCGGCCCTCGCAACGCCCCGGCCGGCAGCTTCAGCTTCGCGGTGACGCTGAGCGTGCAGTCCGGCCCGCCCGTCACCGTGACGCGGGTCGCCCAGCCCTACTCCGGCCTGTCGGTGACTTCCTCCCCCGCGGCACCTTTCCAGACAAAGTCGCATTCCGCCCGCAAGATCATCGTCACGCTGCGGGTGACGGAATGCGAAAAAGCACCACGGAACCCCGGACTCCCTTTCCTGGATGTAACACTGCGTAATGCGCGCGCAATACAAGCCCACAGTTTCATCCTGGGTCCGCGCTATGCGCAGCACCTCTCCCAGGCCCTCCAGGTCGCCTGCAGCAACGATTCCAGGTAATCACCAAAACGCCCCAGACACCTGAACGCGAGCCGCCGGTCCTGCAGGTTCTCAGCATGTGGACCGGGCGAATCGGCCTGAATTCCGCCCTTCTTCCCAGCCAGTACCGCTCTGCATTACGCCGTGTCATAACAAGAGCGTCACAGCCTGAGTCAGACCCTCCTCCACGTTCCCCACACACGCTTAGAGTCACGGCCAGTCACCGCGCCGTCGGATTGTCACTTCGGCCCAGCGCTCGACTCGGCCGCCTCCACGGGGAAGCGGCCGTGCCAGGGAAAGGACTGATCGTGCGTCAACGTTCGCTCATCGCCATCACCGCCGCTCTGGCGGCGGGAGCGCTCACCCTCACCGCCTGCGGCTCGCGCGACGACGACGGCGGCTCGGACTCCGGCAACGGCGGCGGCGGTGGCGGTGGGACCACCGTCGTCATCGGCGTCGACGCCCCGCTGACCGGCGACCTGTCCGCGCTGGGCCTCGGCATCAAGAACTCGGCGGACCTCGCGGCCAAGACCGCCAACGAGACGAAGCACGTCGACGGCATCACCTTCAAGATCGAGGCCCTCGACGACCAGGGCCAGCCCTCCGTCGGCCAGCAGAACGCCTCGAAGTTCGTCGCCGACAAGGAAGTTCTCGGCGTCGTCGGCCCCCTGAACTCCTCGGTCGGCGAGTCCATGCAGAAGGTCTTCGACAGCGCCAAACTCGTCGAGGTCTCCCCCGCCAACACCGGCCCGTCGCTGACGCAGGGCCTGGAGTGGCGCACCAAGAAGGTCCGCACGTACAAGTCGTACTTCCGCACCGCGACCACGGACGCCGTCCAGGGCCCGTTCGCCGCGCAGTACGTCTACAACGACGCCAAGAAGAAGAAGGTCTTCGTCATCGACGACAAGAAGACCTACGGCGCCGGTCTCGCCGGCACCTTCACCGACGAGTTCAAGAGACTCGGCGGCCAGGTGGTGGGCACGGAGCACATCAACCCCGACACCAAGGACTTCTCCTCGGTGGCCACCAAGGTCAAGAACTCCGGCGCCGACGTCGTCTACTACGGCGGCGAATACCCGCAGGCCGGACCGCTCAGCAAGCAGATCAAGGAAGCCGGGGCCAAGATCCCCCTGGTCGGCGGCGACGGCATCAAGGACGACACCTTCATCAAGCTCGCCGGTGCCGCCAGCAACGGCGACCTCTCCACCTCCGTCGGCGCGCCCGTCGAGGAACTCGACTCCGCCAAGAAGTTCGTGGCCGACTACAAGGAAGCCGGCTACAAGGAGGGCTACGCCGCCTACGGCGGTTACTCCTACGACTCCGCCTGGGCGATCATCGAGGCCGTCAAGAAGGTCGTCGAGGACAACGGTGGAAAGCTTCCCTCCGACGCCCGCGCCAAGGTCACCGAGGCCATGCAGAACGTCTCCTTCGACGGCGTGACCGGCAAGGTCTCCTTCGACGAGTTCGGTGATGCCACCAACAAGCAGCTCACCGTCTACTCCGTCGAGAACGGAGCCTTCAAGGCCGTCAAGTCCGGTACGTACACCGGCTGACCCTGCCGCACCACTGCCCACGAGCCGCGGGGGGGGGGGTTCCACCGGCGCCCCGCGCGGACTCGCATCCGGCCACATCCGTCGAACGTCCGAAAGTCTCGGAGGACATGCGGTGAACGAACTGCCGCAGCAGCTGGTCAACGGCCTGCTACTGGGATCCATGTACGGGCTGGTCGCCATTGGCTACACCATGGTCTACGGCATCGTCCAGCTCATCAACTTCGCCCACGGCGAGATCTTCATGACCGGCGCCTTCGGCGCGCTCACGGTCTACGTGTACATCCTGCCCGACGGCACCTCCATGCTGATCGCCCTGCCCCTGATGCTCATCGGTGCCATGGTGGTCTCCGTCACCGTCGCCGTCGGGGCGGAACGCTTCGCCTACCGCCCGCTGCGCGGCGCCCCCCGCCTCGCGCCCCTCATCACCGCCATCGGCCTCTCCCTCGCCCTCCAGCAGGCGGTGTGGGCCTGGTACCCCGAGGCCAAGTCAGCGCGCCCCTTCCCGCAGATCGACGGCGGCCCCTTCCACATCGGCAACGTCACCATCCAGACCGGCGACATCTTCCTGCTGATCGCGGCCCCGGTCAGCATGGCGCTGCTCGGCTACTTCGTCATGCGCACCCGCACCGGACGCGGCATGCAGGCCACCGCCCAGGACCCGGACACCGCCAAGCTGATGGGCGTCAACACGGACCGCATCATCGTGGTCGCCTTCGCGCTCGGCGCCGTCTTCGCCGCCGTCGGAGCCGTCGCCAACGGCCTCAAGTACGGCCAGATCGAGTTCAAGATGGGCTTCATCCTCGGACTCAAGGCCTTCACCGCGGCGGTCCTCGGCGGTATCGGAAACATCTACGGCGCCATGATCGGCGGCGTCGTCCTCGGCGTCGCCGAGACCCTGGCCGCGGCCTACATCGCCGACATCCCCGGCCTGGACAAGTTCGGCAGCCAGACCTGGGCCGACGTATGGGCCTTCATCCTCCTCATTCTCGTGCTGCTGTTCAGGCCACAGGGCCTGCTCGGCGAACGCGTTGCGGACAGGGCGTGACACCGATGACCACACAGACCACCGCACCGAAGACCGCCGGCACCCCCGCGGGCGACGCCTCCGGCCTCATCGGCATACCCCCGCACATCGGACGCGCCCTCGCCACCGGCGGCGGCGTCCTCACCGTCGTCTCCACGTTCCTCGCCTGGACCTGGACCGCCGAGTTCCCCGGTGACCTCACCGTCTACGGCTACCCGGGCGGCCTCCAGGTCCTGGTGCTGATCGCCGGTGCCCTCACCGCCGTCCTCGGCCTCGCCTCGTACGGCATCAAGGGGCTGCGCTGGCTCGTGCCCGCCGGCGCCGACGGCGCGCTCAAGTTCGCCGCCCTCGCCGCATTCGTCACCACCTGGTACACGATCATCGCGATCAGCACCCAGCTCGGCGGCATCGTCAACCTCGAGCCCGGCGGCTACATCGCCGCGGCCACCACCCTGATCGCCCTCCTCGGCTCCCTCGCCCTGCCCTTCGAACGCCCCGAGCCCGACCCGTTCGACCCCGACGACACCGGCTGGGAGCGGTTCAAGCACACCACCTCCCAGAACTGGCAGACCGTCAAGGCGGCCTTCGCCGCCGGCACCCCCCGCCCCCTGCGCGCGCTGCCCTCCTACGTCGAGATCCTGATCATCGTCGCGGTCCTCGCCGTCGCCCTGGTCGTCTTCACCTACGGCATCGGCACCGAGTACGACGAACTCTTCGTCGGTTTCCTGATCACCGCCGGCTTCGGCTTCGCCGCCCTCAACCGGTCCGGCCTGATCGGCCAGGTCACCCAGCTCACCGCCCGGCACCAGAACATCACCGTCTGCGGCGCCTTCATCGCCGCGGCCTGCTTCCCCTTCACCCAGTCCGACGACCAGTACGCCACCCTCGGCGTCTACATCCTCATCTTCGCCACGGTCGCCCTCGGCCTGAACATCGTCGTCGGCCTCGCCGGCCTGCTCGACCTCGGCTACGTCGCCTTCCTCGGCGTCGGCGCCTACGCCGCCGCCCTCGTCTCCGGCTCCCCCAGCTCCCCCTTCGACGTGCACTTCCCGTTCTGGGCCGCCGTCCTCGTGGGCGCCGTGGCCTCCCTGGTGTTCGGCGTCCTCATCGGCGCCCCCACCCTGCGGCTGCGCGGCGACTACCTCGCCATCGTCACCCTCGGCTTCGGCGAGATCTTCCGCATCACCGCCAACAACCTCGACGGCACCTCCGGACCCGACCTCACCAACGGCTCCAACGGTGTCTCCTCCATCCCCGACCTCAAGGTCCTCGGCTTCGACCTCGGCATCCAGCACGACATCGCCGGCTTCACCATCGGCCGGTTCGCCAACTACTTCTTCCTGATGCTCATCATCACGGCCGTCGTCGTCCTCGTCTTCCGGCGCAGCGGCGACTCCCGCATCGGCCGCGCCTGGGTCGCCATCCGCGAGGACGAGACCGCAGCACTCGCCATGGGCATCAACGGCTTCCGCGTCAAGCTCATCGCCTTCGCCGTCGGCGCCACCCTCGCCGGCCTCGCCGGGACCGTGCAGGCCCACGTCACCTACACCGTCACCCCCGAGCAGTACCTCTTCGCCGGCACCACCCCGCCCAACTCGGCCTTCCTGCTCGCCGCGGTCGTCCTCGGCGGCATGGGCACCATCGCCGGCCCCCTCATCGGTGCCGCGCTGCTCTTCCTGATCCCCAACAAGCTCCAGTTCCTCGGCGACTACCAGCTCCTCGCCTTCGGACTCGCGCTCGTGCTGCTGATGCGCTTCCGCCCCGAGGGCCTCATCCCCAACCGACGCCGCCAGCTGGAATTCCACGAAGAGGCCGAAGCGCCCGCAGTCCTGAGCAAGACAGGGGCCTGACCACCATGACCACCGACACCACCACCAAGGACACCCCGGGCGCCCCCGCCCCCGGCACCCCCGTCCTCGACGCGCGCGGCGTCACCATGCGCTTCGGCGGCCTCACCGCCGTCCGCGGCGTCGACCTCACCGTCAACAGCGGCGAGATCGTCGGTCTCATCGGACCCAACGGCGCCGGCAAGACCACCTTCTTCAACTGCCTCACCGGCCTGTACATCCCGACCGAGGGCGAGGTCCGCTACAAGGACCGGGTCCTGCCGCCGAAATCCTTCAAGGTCACCGCCGCCGGCATCGCCCGCACCTTCCAGAACATCCGGCTGTTCGCCAACATGACGGTCCTGGAGAACGTCCTCGTCGGCCGTCACACCCGGACCAAGGAAGGCTTCTGGTCGGCCGTCCTGCGCGGCCCCGGCTTCCACCGGGCGGAGGCGGCCTCCCGCAAACGGGCCATGGAGCTCCTGGAGTTCGTGGGCCTGGCCGCGAAGGCCGACCACCTCGCGCGCAACCTGCCCTACGGCGAGCAGCGCAAACTGGAGATCGCCCGCGCCCTCGCCAGCGAACCGGGACTGCTGCTCCTGGACGAGCCGACGGCCGGCATGAACCCCCAGGAGACCCGGGCCACCGAGGAACTGGTCTTCGCCATCCGCGACATGGGCGTCGCCATCCTCGTCATCGAGCACGACATGCGCTTCATCTTCAACCTGTGCGACCGCGTCGCCGTCCTCGTCCAGGGCGAGAAGCTCGTCGAGGGCGACAGCGCCACCGTCCAGGGCGACGAACGCGTCGTCGCCGCCTACCTCGGCGAACCCCTCGAGAACGACCCCGGCGCGGCGGAGGCGGCCGAGGTGGAGGCCGCCGAGGCCCACGCCCAGGCCGACACCACCACGGACACCGCGGCCGGCAAGGAGAACGACCGATGACCGCACTGCTCGAGGTCGAGGACCTCCGCGTCGCCTACGGCAAGATCGAAGCCGTCAAGGGCATCTCCTTCAAGGTCGACGCCGGCGAAGTGGTCACCCTCATCGGCACCAACGGCGCCGGCAAGACCACCACCCTGCGCACCCTGTCGGGCCTCCTCAAGCCGGCCGGCGGTCAGATCAGGTTCGGGGGCAAGTCCCTCAAGAAGGTCCCCGCCCACCAGATCGTCTCCCTCGGACTCGCCCACTCGCCCGAGGGCCGGCACATCTTCCCCCGCATGACGATCGAGGACAACCTCCGCCTCGGCGCCTTCCTGCGCAGCGACAGGCCCGGCATCGAGAAGGACATCCAGCGCGCCTACGACCTCTTCCCGATCCTCGGCGAACGCCGGAAGCAGGCCGCGGGCACCCTCTCCGGCGGCGAACAGCAGATGCTCGCCATGGGCCGCGCCCTGATGTCCCAGCCCAAGCTGCTGATGCTCGACGAACCCTCCATGGGCCTCTCGCCGATCATGATGCAGAAGATCATGTCGACGATCGCCGAGCTCAAGTCCCAGGGCACCACCATCCTGCTCGTCGAGCAGAACGCCCAGGCCGCCCTGTCCCTGGCCGACCACGGCCACGTCATGGAGGTCGGCACCATCGTCCTGTCCGGCAGCGGACAGGACCTCCTCCACGACGAGTCGGTCCGCAAGGCCTACCTCGGCGAGGACTGAACCGACGCCACCTGCGACGAGGCCCGCGCCCCCAGGTGGGGGGCGCGGGCCTCGTCGCAGGTACGGGGTCTCGGGGTCTCAGCCCTTGGCCGCCTTCTTCTCCTCGGCGTCCTGGATGACCGCCTCGGCGACCTGCTGCATCGACATCCGCCGGTCCATCGACGTCTTCTGGATCCACCGGAACGCGGCCGGCTCGGTCAGGCCGTACTCCGTCTGGAGCACCGACTTGGCCCGGTCCACCAGCTTGCGCGTCTCCAGCCGCTGGCTGAGGTCGGCGACCTCCTTCTCCAGCGCCTTCAGCTCGGTGAACCGCGAGACGGCCATCTCGATCGCCGGCACGACGTCGCTCTTGCTGAACGGCTTCACGAGGTACGCCATGGCCCCGGCGTCCCGGGCCCGCTCGACGAGGTCGCGCTGCGAGAACGCGGTCAGCATCAGCACCGGCGCGATGCTCTCCTCGGCGATCTTCTCGGCCGCGGAGATGCCGTCGAGCTTCGGCATCTTCACGTCGAGAATCACGAGGTCGGGCCGGTGCTCGCGGGCCAGCTCCACGGCCTGCTCACCGTCACCGGCCTCGCCGACGACGGAGTACCCCTCCTCCTCCAGCATCTCTTTGAGATCCAGCCGGATGAGCGCCTCGTCCTCGGCGATGACGACGCGGGTCGTCAGCGGAGGCACGTGCGACTTGTCGTCTTCGGGCACGTCGGCGGGCTGGGGCGACTCGGGGGCGGTCACGTGAGCTCCTCGTTCGGGGCAGGGGTGCTGCTGACAAGAGCCTACCTAGCTGCGACGGCTCGGGGTGAACCGGTACACTTCCCAGCGGTTGCCAACCTTGCCCGGTTGGAGGAACTGGTCAGACTCGCGGCACTCAAAATGCCGTGCCCTTTGGGCATGTGGGTTCGAATCCCACACCGGGCACATTCAGAAGCGGATGTACACGTTCTCGTGTACATCCGCTTTTCGATGCTCACGGCCACGAGCCGGCCCGGGACCCGAGCAGCCGTCCGGTCAGTCTTCGCCGATGTGGTGCACTCGCACCAGGTTGGTCGTCCCCGACACCCCCGGCGGCGAACCGGCCGTGATGACCACCACGTCGCCCTTCTCGCAGCGCCCGTACCGGGTGAGCAGTTCGTCCACCTGGTCGACCATCGCGTCCGTGGAGTCCACGTGCGGGCCCAGGAAGGTCTCCACCCCCCAGGTCAGGCTCAGCTGTGAGCGCGTCGCCGGCTCAGGGGTGAAGGCGAGCAGCGGGATGGGTGAGCGGTAGCGGGAGAGGCGGCGGACGGTGTCGCCGGACTGGGTGAAGGCGACCAGGAACTTCGCGCCGAGGAAGTCGCCGATCTCCGCCGCCGCGCGGGCGACCGCGCCGCCCTGGGTGCGGGGCTTGTTGCGCTCGGTCAACGGGGACAGGCCCCCCGCCAGGATGTCCTCCTCCGCCGCCTCGACGATGCGGGCCATGGTGCGCACCGTGTCGACGGCGTGCTTGCCGACGCTCGTCTCGCCGGAGAGCATCACGGCGTCGGTGCCGTCGATCACCGCGTTGGCCACGTCGGAGGCCTCGGCGCGGGTCGGGCGGGCGTTGTCGATCATCGAGTCGAGCATCTGGGTGGCGACGATGACCGGCTTGGCGTTGCGCTTCGCCAGCTTGATCGCGCGCTTCTGGACGATCGGGACCTGCTCCAGGGGCATTTCGACGCCGAGGTCGCCCCGGGCGACCATGATGCCGTCGAAGGCCGCGACGATGTCCTCGATGTTCTCCACGGCCTGCGGTTTCTCGACCTTGGCGATGACGGGGAGGCGGCGGCCCTCCTCGTCCATGATGCGGTGGACGTCGCGGATGTCGCGTCCGCCCCGGACGAAGGAGAGGGCGATGACGTCGAAGCCGCTGCGCAGGGCCCAGCGCAGGTCGTCCTCGTCCTTCTTGGAGAGGGCGGGGACGGAGACGGCGACGCCGGGGAGGTTGAGGCCCTTGTGGTCGGAGACCACGCCGCCCTCGATCACGGTCGTACGGACCCGGGGGCCGTCGACGTCGGTGACCTCCAGGCAGACCTTGCCGTCGTCGACGAGGACGCGTTCGCCGGGGGTGACGTCGGCGGCGAGGCCGGCGTAGGTGGTGCCGCAGATGTGGCGGTCGCCGCCGACGCCCTCCTCCACGGTGATGGTGAAGGTGTCGCCGCGTTCAAGGAGTACGGGGCCTTCGGTGAAGCGACCGAGCCGGATCTTCGGACCCTGAAGGTCGGCGAGGGCGCCGACGCTGCGGCCGGTCTCGTCGGCCGCCTTGCGGACACGGTGATAGCGCTCCGCGTGTTCGTCATGGGTGCCGTGGCTGAAATTGAAGCGGGCGATGTCCATTCCGGCGTCGACCAGGCCCTTGATCTGGTCGTACGAGTCGGTGGCGGGTCCAAGGGTGCAGACGATCTTTGCTCGGCGCATGGGTCGAGCCTATGACTTACCGATCGGTAGCAAATTGGGCACACATGGCCACTCAACAACCTTTGAGTAAAGGGTGATTGACAACTGTTGAATTGTGCGCCGGGTTGCTCCGATGAGCATGCGACCTTGCCCTCCTCTCTTGACAGACGTCGTGTTCAGGACGGAATCTACGCGCGTTGTTGATGATGTGACGGGTCACCAAGGAGAGTCAGCCATGCCGTTGAACCGCCGGAAGTTCCTGAGCAGGTCCGCCGTGACGGGAGCGGGGGTGGCGCTGGCCGGCGCGGCGGCGGCCCCGGCGGCCGAGGCGGCACCCGCGCAGCAGGGGCGACGCGAGCCGAAGCGGTACGCGCTGACGGTGCTGGGCACGACCGACCTGCACGGACACGTCTTCAACTGGGACTACTTCAAGGACGCGGAGTACGCGGACACGGCGGGCAACGCCCAGGGGCTGGCCCGTATCTCCACGCTGGTGAACCAGGTCCGCGAGGAGAAGGGCCGCGAGAACACGCTGCTGCTGGACGCGGGCGACACCATCCAGGGCACCCCGCTGACGTACTACTACGCGAAGGTGGACCCGATCACCGCCGAGGGCGGTCCGGTGCACCCGATGGCGCAGGCGATGAACGCGATCGGGTACGACGCGGTGGCGCTCGGCAACCACGAGTTCAACTACGGCATCGAGACGCTGCGGAAGTTCGAGGAGCAGTGCGACTTCCCGTTGCTGGGTGCGAACGCGGTGGACGCCAGGACGCTCAGGCCCGCGTTCCCGCCGTACTTCATGAAGACGTTCCGGGTGAAGGGCGGCCCGCCGGTGAAGGTGGCGGTGCTGGGCTTGACGAACCCCGGTATCGCGATCTGGGACAAGGCGTACGTGCAGGGGAAGCTGGCCTTCCCGGGGCTGGAGGAGCAGGCGGCCAAGTGGGTGCCGAAGCTGCGTTCGATGGGCGCGGACGTGGTGGTCGTCTCGGCGCACTCCGGTTCGTCGGGCACGTCCTCGTACGGTGACCAGGTGCCGTACGTCGAGAACGCGGCGGCCAATGTGGCCAGGCAGGTGCCGGGCATCGACGCGATCCTCGTCGGACACGCCCACGTGGAGATCCCGGAGCTGAAGGTCGTCAACGAGCGGACCGGGAAGACGGTCGTGCTGTCGGAGCCGCTGTGCTACGCCGAGCGGCTGACGCTGTTCGACTTCGAGCTGGTCTTCGAGCGGGGCCGTTGGCACGTCGAGTCGGTCAGGGCGTCGCTGCGCAACTCCAACACGGTCGCCGACGATCCGAGGATCACCCGGTTGCTGAAGGACGAGCACGCGAAGGTGGTGGCGTACGTCAACCAGGTGGTCGGGACTGCGACCGAGACGCTGACGACGGTGGAGGCGCGGTACAAGGACGCGCCGATCATCGACCTGATCACCAAGGTGCAGGAGGACGTGGTCAAGGAGGCGCTGGCGGGTACGGAGTACGCGTCGCTGCCGGTCCTGGCGCAGGCGTCGCCCTTCTCCCGGACCTCGGAGATCCCGGCCGGCGACGTGACCATCCGGGACCTGTCGAGCCTGTACGTGTATGACAACACGCTGGTGGCGAAGCTGATGACGGGTGCGCAGCTGCGCGCGTACCTGGAGTACTCGGCGGAGTACTACGTGCGGACGGCGGACGGTGCGCCGGTGGACGTGGAGAAGCTGACCAATGCGAACGGCCGCCCGGACTACAACTACGACTACGTGTCGGGGCTGTCGTACGAGATCGACATCGCGCAGGCGGCCGGGTCGCGGATCAGGAACCTCACCTACGGCGGCGCTCCGCTGGACGACGCGCAGCAGTTCGTGCTGGCGGTGAACAACTACCGGGCCAACGGCGGCGGCGCCTTCCCGCACGTGGCGTCGGCCAAGGAGCTGTGGTCGGAGTCGACGGAGATCCGCACCCGGATCGCCGAGTGGGCGACCGCGAAGGGTGTGCTGGATCCGAAGGACTTCGCGTCCGTGGGCTGGTCGTTGACGCGCAACGGCACGCCGGTGTTCTGACCCCCGCGTTCCGAGACGGCCTCAGGTCCCGTCCACCAGAGGGGTGAGCGCCCGGTGGTGGTGTGCGGTCGGGATCTGGGGCTGTCCGTTTTCCAGGCCGAAGGTGGTGAAGGCGGTGCGGTTCGGCAGCGGGTACGTCTCCCGGCCGGTCAGGTCGTTGAGGATGGTGGCGCTGCGCCAGGCGGCGAGGCCGAGGTCGGGCGTGCCGACGCCGTGGGTGTGCCGTTCGACGTTCTGCACGTAGGCGGAGCCGGTGACGGTGGGGTCGAGGAGGAGGCGGAAGCGTTCGTCGACGCGGGGCCGTTCGCCGCCGTCGCGGCGCATGTAGGGGTCGAGGCCGGCGAGGAGGCGGTCGAGGGGGCGTTCGCGGTAGCCGGTGGCGAGGACGACGGCGTCGGTGGTGAGGCGGGTGCGGGTCTTCTGCTGGGCGTGTTCCACGTGCAGTTCGACCTGGGTGGTGGCGATGCGGCCGGCGGTGCGGACGTGGACGCCGGGGGAGAGGACGGTGTCGGGCCAGCCGCCGTCGAGGGTGCGGCGGTAGAGCTCGTCGTGGATGGCGGCGGCGGTGCCCGCGTCGATGCCCTTGTGCAGTTGCCACTGCGCGGCGAGGAGGCGGTCGCGGACCGGTTCGGTCAGGGCGTGGAAGTAGCGGGTGTAGTCGGGGGTGAAGTGCTCCAGGCCGAGCTTGGAGTACTCCATGGGGGTGAAGGCCTCCGTGCGGCCCAGCCAGTGGATCTTCTCGCGGCCCACGGGCCGGTGGCGGAGCAGGTCGAGGAAGATCTCCGCGCCGGACTGGCCGGTGCCGACGACGGTGATGTGCTCGGCGGCGAGGAGCGCGTCGCGGTGGTCGAGGTAGTCGGCGGCGTGGAGGACGGGCACGCCGGGGGCGTCGACGAGGGGTCTGAGCTGGTCGGGGACGTGGGGTTCGGTGCCGACGCCGAGGACGATGTTGCGGGCGTAGGTGCGGCCGAGGGCTTCGGCCTCCCCGTCGGCGCCGAGTTGGGTGTAGTCGACCTCGAAGAGGTCGCGTTCCGGGTTCCAGCGGACGGCGTCGACCTGGTGGTGGAAGCGGAGGGCGGGGAGGTTCTCGGCGACCCAGCGGCAGTAGGCGTCGTACTCGGCGCGCTCGATGTGGAAGCGCTCGGCGAAGTAGAACGGGAAGAGGCGTGCGCGGGCCCTGAGGTGGTTGAGGAAGGACCAGGGGCTGACCGGGTCGACGAGGGTGACCAGGTCGGCGAGGAAGGGCACTTGGATGCGGGCGCCGTCGATGAGCAGGCCGGGGTGCCATTGGAAGGTGGGGCGCTGGTCGTAGAAGACGGTGTCGAGGTCGCTGAGGGGGTCGGCGAGCGCGGCGAGGGAGAGGTTGAAGGGGCCGATACCGATGCCGACGAGGTCGCGGGGGGCGTCGGGCGCGTGGTGCGTGGTGGCGTTCATCGGGGGAGGTGTCCTTCCACGTGGGTGAGGAGGGCGGCGAGGTCGTCGGGCCGGGTGTGGGGGTTGAGGAGGGTCGCCTTGAGCCAGAGCCGGCCGTCGGCGCGGGCGCGGCCGAGGACGGCGCGGCCGGTGGTGAGCAGGGCGCGGCGTACGGCGGCGACGGTGTCGTCGGTGGCGTGGGCGGGCCGGAAGAGGACCGTGCTGATGGTGGGCGGGGCGTGCAGGGTGAAACCGGGGTGGCCGTCGACGAGGGCGGCGAGGTCCCGGGCGCGGGCGCAGACGGTGTCGACGAGGGCGCCGAGGCCGGTGCGGCCGAGGGTCTTGAGGGTGACGGCGATCTTGAGGATGTCGGGGCGGCGGCTGGTGCGGGGGGAGCGGCCGAGGAGGTCGGGGAGGCCGGCGTCGGTGTCGTCGTCGGCGCTGAGGTAGTGGGCGCGCTGGTGGAGCACGGTGAGGTCGTCGGCGTCCTTGACGGTGAGGAGGCCGGCGGCGATCGGTTGCCAGCCGAGTTTGTGCAGGTCGAGGGCGACGGTGTGGGCGGCCTCGAGGCCGGCGAGTTTGGCGCGGTGCCGTTCGCTGAAGAGGAGGCCGGCGCCGTAGGCGGCGTCGATGTGGAGGCGGGCGCCGTGGGTGGTGCAGCGGTCGGCGATCTCGGGCAGCGGGTCGATGAGCCCGGCGTCGGTGGTGCCGGCGGTGGCGGCGACGAGGTGCGGTCCGGGGGTCAGGGCGAGGGCCTCGTCGAGGGCGGCGGGGTCGAGGGTGCCGGCGGGGGTGGCGACGGTGACGGGTTCGGGGAGCCCCAGCAGCCATGCGGCGCGGGGCAGCGAGTGGTGGGCGTTCGCCCCGTGGATCAGCCGCAGGCCGGCGCCGTGGGCTTCGCGGGCGAGCAGGACGGCGAGCTGGTTGGACTCGGTGCCGCCGGTGGTGACGAGGGCGTCGGTGGCGCCGGTCTCCCGGGCGAGGGCGCGGGTGACGAGGGCTTCCAGGGCGGAGGCGGCGGGTGCCTGGTCCCAGGAGTCGAGGGAGGGGTTGAGGATGCTCGCGGCGAGGTCGGCGGCCGCGGCCACGGCGAGGGGCGGGCCGTGCAGGTGGGCGGCGCACAGGGGGTGGGCCGGGTCGGCGGCGCCTGCGGCGAGTGCGGTGACCAGGACGCGGAGTGCGTCGGGGTCGCTCCGGTCGGGCAGGATCTCGCCGGCCGCGTCCGCCGTCCGGGCGGCGACGGCGTCGGGGCCGCCGGCGGGCAGGGGGCCGCCGCCGCGTGCCGCCGTGCCGGTGCGCAGGGCGTCGAGCACGGTGTCGAGCAGGGGTGGCAGGGAGTCGGGGCCGTGCGGGCCCGACGCGAGGGGCGGCATGCCCATGGGCTGTCCTCCGGGCGCGATGCGACGGGCGGCGCGCGACGCCTCGATGCGGGGCGGCGGCCGGGCGCCGGGTGGGCGGGGAGTTCCAGCTTGTACGCGGATGCGCGCCGACGCCGGACTGCCCGACGATCACTACCCGAATGGGGGTACGCACACGGCCGGTCCCCGGGGTGGGGGCCGGCCGTGTGCGGGGGAGGTGCGGGTCAGTGCGTGTCCGTCTCCCGGACCCGCAGGGCGCGGGCGAGGTCGTCGAGCTGGTCGGTGAGCTTGCGGCGCAGGGCGGGGATCGGGTCGGCGTCGGCGAGGCACTCCTGGCCGAGGCGCAGGTTGTCGGGGTCGACGGCGTGGACGGGGAAGGCCCAGCGGCCGGCGGCGTCGGCGATGGCGGGGCCGCGGCGGGCGGCGACGGCGACCGCTTCGGCGTAGTAGCGCGGTACGAAGGCGCGTACGAGGTCGGCCTGTTCGGGCTGCCAGAAGCCCTGGGCGGTGGCGGTGAACAGGTAGTTGGAGAGGTCGTCGGAGGCGAACATCGCCTCCCAGGCGCGGTTCTTGGCCTCGGGGTCGGGCAGTGCGGCGCGGCAGCGGGCGGCGCCCTCCTGGCCGGTGGCGCTCGGGTCGCGTTCGAGTTCGGCGGCGATGGCGGCCTCGTCGGTGGCGCCGAGGACGGCGAGGCGGGTGAGGATGCGCCAGCGCAGCTCGGGGTCGAGTTCGGGGCCGCCGGGGACGGTGCCGTCGGCGAGCCAGGCGGCGATGGTGTCGGGGTGGGCGGCGGTGGCGATGCGGTGGCGTACGGCGATGAGGCGCAGCCCGGGGTGGTCGCCGTCCTCGGTGCGGCGGATGAGGTCGCGGCACAGGTCGGTGAGGGTGGCCAGGGCGGCGGGCCGCTGCTCGGGGGTGAGGTAGCGGTCGGCGATCTGGCCGGTGGCGAAGGCGAGGACGCCGTCGACGAGGGCGAGGCCGGTCTCGTGCGGGAGGTGGGTGCGGGCGATGTCCAGGTAGGTGGTGGCGGGGAGTTCGCCGTCGCGGACCGCGTCGCGCAGGGCGTTCCAGGCGACGGCCCGGGTGAGCGGGTCGGGCAGGCCGGACAGGGCGGTGCGCAGGGTCCGGAAGGAGTCGGCGTCGAAGCGGATCTTGGCGTAGGTGAGGTCGCCGTCGTTGAGGACGACGAGCGCGGGCTGGGGGCCGACGGTGCTGAGGGCGACGTTCCCGTCGGTGGAGAGGTCCGCTTCGAGGCGCTGGCGGAGGGTGAGGCGGCCGGCGTCGTGGAGGTCGTGGTCGTAGACGCCGACGGTGATGCGGTGGGGTCGCGTGCCTCCGCCGGGCTGGAGACGGCCGGCGTGCTTCAGGCCGGCCCGGTCCTTGGCGGGGTCGGGCGCGGTCCGGGCTCCGGTGCTGCCCCGGTGGTCGATGTGGAGGTGCCAGTTGCCGTTCTCGGCGCTCCGTTCCGGCACGAGGGTGTCGACGCCGGTGGTGCGCAGCCAGACGTCGGCCCAGGCGTGGACGTCGCGGTCGGTGGCGGCGGCGAGGGAGTCGATGAAGTCGGCGAGGGTGGCGTTGGCGAACCTGTGCCTCTCGAAGTGGGTGTTGATGCCGGCGAGGAAGTCCTTCTCGCCGAGCCAGGTGACGAGCTGGCGCAGGGCGGAGGCGCCCTTGGCGTAGGAGATGCCGTCGAAGTTGAGGAGGGCGGAGGCGGTGTCGGGGACGTTCTCGGGGGCGACGGGGTGGGTGGAGGGGCGCTGGTCGGCGTCGTAGCCCCAGGGCTTTCGGGTGACGCCGAACTCGGTCCAGGTGTCGGTGAAGCGGGTGGCCTCGGCGGTGGTCTGGTAGCCCATGTACTCGGCGAAGGACTCGTTCAGCCAGATGTCGTCCCACCACCTGAGGGTGACGAGGTCGCCGAACCACATGTGGGCCATCTCGTGGGCGATGACCATGGCGCGGGTCTGGCGCTGGGTGTCGGTGACGGCGGACCGGAAGACGAACTCGTCGCGGAAGGTGACCAGTCCGGGGTTCTCCATGGCGCCGGCGTTGAACTCGGGGACGAACGCCTGGTCGTAGGAGTCGAAGGGGTAGGGCTCGGTGAACTTCTCGTGGTAGCGGTCGAAGCAGCCGCGGGTGACCTCGAAGAGTTCGTCGGCGTCGGCGTCCAGGTGGGGGGCGAGCGAGCGGCGGCAGTGGATGCCGAAGGGCAGGCCGCGGTGTTCGGTGCGTACGGAGTGCCAGGGACCGGCGGCGACGGCGACCAGGTAGGTGGAGATCGGCGGGGTCGTGGCGGCCGTCCAGCGGCCGTCGCCGGCGTGCTCGGTGATGCCGTTGGCGAGGACGCTCCAGCCCTGGGGCGCCGTGACGGTCAGGTCGAAGACGGCTTTCAGGTCGGGCTGGTCGAAGGCGGCGAAGACGCGCTGGACGTCGTCCATGAACAGCTGGGTGTAGACGTAGGTCTCGCCGTCGGTGGGGTCGGTGAAGCGGTGCATGCCCTCGCCGGTGCGGGAGTAGCGCATGGCCGCCTCGACGCGCAGCTCGTGCTCGCCGGGGGCGAGGTCCTTCAGCGCCAGCCGGTTCCCGTCCAGGGTGTTCGTGTCGAGGGGTTGTCCGTCCAGGGTGACGGTGCGCAGCTCGGCGGGCTTGACCTCGACGAAGGTGTCCGCGGCGTCGGTCTCGCCGCGGACGGTGAACCGGATGGCGGTGCGGGAGTCGAAGGTCTCGTCGCCACGGGTGAGATCGAGGTCGATCGCGTAGTGGTGGACGTCGAGGAGCCGGGCACGGGTCTGCGCTTCGTCGCGCGTCAGTACGGACATGGACGCCATGCTGCCTGATGCCGTCGGCACGGCACAGAGGCGGATCGGTACGCGGAGTATGTCCGGTCCGTTCCCGGGCCGCCGCGCACCCCGGCGTGCACCCCCGCGGGCGGTGCGTGCACAGCGCGTGTGCCCGTACACGCACCCCCGTGCCGGGGCGGGGCTCAGTGCGGCGCCGGGGCGGTCCCGTTGCCGTTGCTCTCCGCGATGCGTTCGTGGTGGTGGATCACCTCGGCGATGATGAAGTTCAGGAACTTCTCGGCGAACGCCGGGTCCAGCTTGGCGCTCTCGGCGAGGGCGCGCAGCCGGGCGATCTGCTTCGCCTCACGGGCCGGGTCGGCGGGCGGCAGCTGGTGCCGGGCCTTGAGGTGGCCGACCTGCTGGGTGCATTTGAAGCGCTCGGCGAGCATGTGGACGACGGCCGCGTCGATGTTGTCGATGCTGTCCCGCAGCCGGCCCAGCTCCTCGCGGACGGCGGGGTCGACGGTACCGGTACCGGTGTTGCTGGTGGTCATGGTCGCCCACCCTACGGGCGGAGCCCCGGCCGCCGCAGCCCGTCTCAGGCCCCGAGAACCCGTCCGGCGCCGCCGGCGCCGATGCGCTTGTGGAAGTACACGTCCTCGTGCCCGCCGGGCACGCCCTCGACGCGGCCCCGTTCCCGGTGGCCGAGCCTCGGGTGGAAGCCGGGGGCCTGGAAGGTGTAGGTGGACACGATCATGTCGGTGCAGCCGCGCCGGACGGCCTCGTCCTCGGCCGCGCGCATGAGCCGGCTCCCCCAGCCGGCCCCCCGCTGCTCCTCGCGCACCCACAGCATGTCCACCGAGGCCAGGGTCCCCCAGGTCCAGGCGGTGAGTCCGCCGACCAGGGTGCCCGCCTCGTCGGTGACGCGCACGGTGAGGGGTTCGGTCCGGGCGCCGTCGGCGGCCGCGGTGTTGAAGGCGGTCAGCTCGTCGTCGAGCCGCTTTTCCAGGTCGTCGTCGGCGCCGCCCACGCGCGGGGTGGTGGCGGCGACGGGGTGGTGTTCGCTGGTCACGGTCCCGGATTGTGCCGCGGTCCGGAGCGTGGGGCGAACGGTTTGCGCCGGGCGGCGCGGGTGGCGGCGGCACTGCTCGTACAGTGGGGTGGAGGGTACAGACGTCTTGGGGGTTCGGGCGTGGCGAACGGCGGACCGGTCGAGCACGGCTTCCCGCATCTGGAGACGGTGCGGGAGGCCGTCACCGCGCTGTACAGGCGGTTGTCGTACGACACCGTCCGGACGTTCTCGGCCAGCGTGGCCCCGGCCGACGTGGCGTTCTGCGACACCGACGACCTGTATCTGGGCGCGCAGCGGGTGGCCCACGAGCTGGTGCGCCACTACCGTCTGCCCGACGCGCGGATGATCGTCTCCTTCCGCGAGATGACGCACGCGGCGAACGTGGAGCTCACGGCGGGCCCGGAGTACTTCATCGAGCTGAACGACCGCTTCCGGACGCATCGCCGGGACATCGGCGCGGCGTTGGCCCACGAGGTGATGCACGTGTATCTGCACCGCCTCGACCTGTCCTTCCCCGGCACCCGGGACAACGAGATCCTCACCGACACGGCGACGACCTACCTGGGCGCCGGCTGGCTGCTCCTGGACGCCTTCCGGGAGGACTCGGTGTCGTCGCAGAAGCTGGGGTATCTGACGCCGGAGGAGTTCGGCTACGTCCTGGCCAAGCGGGCGCTGGTCTTCGGCGAGGATCCGTCGGTGTGGTTCACCAG
Organism: Streptomyces lancefieldiae; assembly: GCF_031845825.1. Classification (NCBI taxonomy): domain Bacteria; kingdom Bacillati; phylum Actinomycetota; class Actinomycetes; order Kitasatosporales; family Streptomycetaceae; genus Streptomyces; species Streptomyces lancefieldiae. Next base: position 254,560 of record NZ_JAVRFH010000008.1, read on the forward strand.
TCCGCAGGCCTACACGGCGTACGTCAAGGGGATGGCCCGGGCCCGCCGGGACGAGCAGCAGCCGCCGCTCACCGCGGCCGGGTGGGCGGGCCGCCGCCGCTACGCCCGGGACCGCCGCCATGCCCAGGACCCGCACACCGCCGGGCCCGCGGGGGACGGCCCGTACGCCTTCACGCCGGGCGGGCAGGGGCCGCTGCGGGTGTCCTTCGCCTGCCCGACGTGTCACCAGCGGATCAGGGTGCCGGTGCGGGGCCGGGTGCGGGCGCGGTGCGGGCTGTGCCGGACGGTGCTGGAGTGCGACACGTAGGGGGCGGGACCGGTGCTTCAATGCCGGTATGACACAGGCCATCGAAGAACCGTGGGGGATCAGCGTGTTCGGCGCCGGCCGGGTGCGGGTCGAGCCCTCGCTCGCGCGGGTGCAGCCGGCGGTGGACGTGCTGGAACCGTCACCCGACCAGGCGTTCCAGAGGGCGGGGGCAGCCGTGGGGCGGCTGCGGGAGGTGCTGCGCCGCCACGGCGTGCCGGACGCCTCGGTCTCGGGCTCGCGGCTCGGTCTCACCTCGGAGTACGACGGTCACGGTGGTGGCCGGACGCTCCTCGGCTACCGCTGCCAGGCCTCCTATTCGGTGGAGACCGAGGCGCTGGACGATCTCGAGCAGTTGATCGTGGACATGGTCGACGCGGGCGCGCACCGGATCGACAGCGTCGAGTTCGACGTGCTCGACAAGCCGGCGCTGCGCGACGAGGCCCGGCGCAGGGCCGTGGCCGACGCCCGCCGGAAGGCGCAGGTGTACGCGGAGGCGGCGGAGGTGCGGCTGGGCCCGGTGCTGCACGTCCAGGACGCGGAGGCCGAGCCCTTCGCCGCGTTCCGCGTCGCCAAGGCCGGCGGCCCGTCCGGCGCGCTGGCACCGGGCGCGGTGGAGGTGTCGGCGGGGGTCCTGCTGGGCTTCTCCCTGCGGCACTGACCGACGCCGGCCGGGCGCCCGCGTCCGGCGCCGCTACGGCCGCACGATCCCCTGCGCCCGTGCGGCCACCAGCCACTTGGGGAACTCGCCCACCAGGCGGTCGTACAGCTCGGCGTCGGACACCTTCTGCGGGTCGCGGCCCGCGTGGAAGAACCCCGCGTTGTCGACGACCCGTTTGTCCGGCACGGCCAGCTCGTCGAGCTTGCGCAGGTACTCGAACTGCCGGCTGCCCGGGTCGCCGAAGCCGACGAACTGCCAGAACAGCGGCAGCCGGGCCGCCTTGCACAGGTACCGTTCGGCGGCGAGCCGGTTGACCGGGCCGCCGTCGGTCTGGAAGACGACCAGGGCGGGGTGGCGGGCTCCGCTGTCGAGGTAGTGGTCGATGACGGCGTCCATGGCCAGGTGGTAGCTGGTCCTGCCCATGTGCCCGAGGCCCGACACGATGCGCTCGACGCGTCCCAGGTGGTCGGCGAGCGCGATCTCGGTGACGGCGTCGACGTCCGTGGAGAAGAACACCACCGGCACGCTGCCGTCGTCGTCGAGGTGTGCGGACAGCCCCAGCACCCGGTCGGCGAGCGCCTGCACACTGCCGTCCTTGTAGTACGGCTTCATCGACCCGGAGTAGTCGACGACGAGGTAGACGGCCGCCCTCGTCCCCTCCAGCCCGTGCTTCGTGAGCGACACCCCGGCGCTCCGGTACGGATCGACCAGCGCGGGCGCCGTCTCCCGCATCTTGGTGAGACTGATCGCGGCCATGCGGACTCCCCCGTCACCCCGTACGTACGGCTCTTGGTCGCCGAGGTTACGGCACGGCGACACGTACGAGCTGCCCTGAGCGTGCGACGGCGCCTGCCCCTTCGTCCGGTCGGGGACAGGGCAGACGCCATCTCGGGGGGTCTGGGGGGAATCCCCCCAGAGTGCCCGCCCGTACGCCTTTGTACGGGACGTTCTTCTGTTGTCGCGTCCGTCAGACCGTCAGTGCCCGGTCCGTCGGGCGGATCGGGGCCGGCAGGTCGCTGGCTCCGGTCAGGAAGCGGTCGGCGCCGCGGGCGGCCGAGCGGCCCTCCGCGATCGCCCAGACGATGAGCGACTGGCCGCGGCCGGCGTCACCGGCGACGAACACACCCGGCACGTTGGTCTGGAAGTCGGCGTCCCGGGCGATGTTACCCCGTTCGTCGAGCTCCAGTCCGAACTGGTCGACCAGCCCGTTCTCCCGGTCGGTGCCGGTGAAGCCCATGGCGAGGGTGACCAGCTGGGCCGGGATCTTGCGCTCGGTGCCCGGCTTCGGGGTGAGCTTGCCGTCGACGAACTCGACCTCGACGAGGTGCAGCCACTGGACGTTGCCGTCCTCGTCGCCCTCGAAGTGGGTGGTGTTGACGGAGTAGACCCGCTCACCGCCCTCCTCGTGCGCCGAGGTGACCTTGTACAGCATGGGGAAGGTCGGCCACGGCTGGGAGACCGGGTTCCGCTCCTCGCCCGGCCGGGGCATGATCTCCAGCTGGGTGACGGAGGCGGCGCCCTGGCGATGGGCGGTGCCCACGCAGTCGGCGCCGGTGTCGCCGCCGCCGATGACGACGACGTGCTTGCCCTCGGCGGAGATGGGGGCGGTGACGTAGTCGCCCTCCTGGACCTTGTTGGCCAGGGGCAGGTACTCCATCGCCTGGTGGATGCCCCTCAGCTCGCGGCCGGGGACGGGCAGGTCGCGGGCGGTGGTGGAACCGGCGGCGATGACGACGGCGTCGTACCGCTTCTTGAGGTCGGTGGCCGCCAGGTCGCGGCCGATCTCGACGCCGGTGCGGAACCGGGTGCCCTCCGCGCGCATCTGCTCGATACGGCGGTTGATGTGCCGCTTCTCCATCTTGAACTCGGGGATGCCGTACCGGAGGAGGCCTCCGATGCGGTCCGCGCGCTCGTAGACGGCGACCGTGTGACCGGCCCGGGTCAGCTGCTGGGCGGCGGCGAGACCCGCCGGGCCCGAGCCGATGACCGCGACCGTCTTGCCCGACAGGCGCTCGGGGACCTGCGGGGCGACGTCCCCGGTGTCCCACGCCTTGTCGATGATCGAGACCTCGACGTTCTTGATGGTGACCGCCGGCTGGTTGATGCCGAGCACGCACGCCGACTCGCACGGAGCCGGGCACAGGCGGCCGGTGAACTCCGGGAAGTTGTTGGTGGCGTGCAGGCGCTCGGACGCCGCCGACCAGTCCTCGCGGTAGGCGTAGTCGTTCCACTCGGGGATCAGGTTCCCGAGCGGGCAGCCGTTGTGGCAGAACGGGATGCCGCAGTCCATGCAGCGGCTGGCCTGCTTGCTGATGATCGGCAGCAGGGAGCCGGGGACGTAGACCTCGTTCCAGTCCTTGACGCGCTCCTCGACGGGGCGGGTCTTGGCGACCTCACGGCCGTGGTTCAGGAAGCCCTTCGGGTCAGCCATTGATCGCCGCCTCCATCATCTTCTCGGTGATCTCGGACTCGGAGAGACCGGCTCGCTCGGCGGCGTCCTTGGCGGCGAGCACTGCCTTGTACGTACTGGGGATGATCTTGCTGAAGCGCTCCACCGCGGTGGACCAGTCGGCGAGCAGCTTCTCGGCGACCGTGGAGCCGGTCTCCTCGGCGTGGCGGCGCACCACGTCGTGCAGCCAGTCCCTGTCGGCGTCGTCCAGCGGCTGGACCGCGTCCAGGTTGCCGACGTTGACGTTGTCGCGGTCGAGGTCGACGACGTACGCGATGCCGCCGGACATGCCGGCCGCGAAGTTGCGCCCGGTCTCGCCGAGGACGACCGCGTGACCGCCGGTCATGTACTCGCAGCCGTGGTCGCCGACGCCCTCGGAGACGACCAGCGCGCCGGAGTTGCGGACGCAGAAGCGCTCGCCGACCTTGCCGCGCAGGAACATCTCGCCGCCGGTGGCACCGTAGCCGATGGTGTTGCCGGCGATGGTGGAGTACTCGGCGAGGTGGTCGGCGCCCCGGTCGGGGCGGACGACGATGCGGCCACCGGAGAGGCCCTTGCCGACGTAGTCGTTGGCGTCGCCCTCCAGGCGCAGCGTGATGCCGCGCGGGAGGAAGGCGCCGAAGGACTGGCCGGCGGAGCCGGTGAAGGTGATGTCGACGGTGTCGTCGGGCAGGCCCGCGCCGCCGAACTTCTTGGTCACCTCGTGGCCGAGCATGGTGCCGACCGTGCGGTTGATGTTGCGGATCGCGACCTGGGCGCGGACCGGCGCGGCGTCGGTGGCGTCCGTGGCGGCCAGCGCCTCCGACGCGAGCCTGATCAGCTCGTTGTCGAGCGCCTTCTCCAGGCCGTGGTCCTGGCCGGCGACCTGGTGGCGCACCGCGCCCTCGGGCAGTTCGGGCACGTGGAACAGCGGCTCCAGGTCCAGGCCCTGCGCCTTCCAGTGGTTGACGGCGCGGGTCACGTCGAGGGTCTCGGCGTGGCCGACGGCCTCCTCGATGGAGCGGAAGCCCAGCTCGGCGAGGATCTCGCGGACCTCTTCGGCGATGAACTGGAAGAAGTTCACGATGTACTCGGCCTTGCCGGAGAACCGGTCGCGCAGCACCGGGTTCTGGGTGGCGATGCCGACCGGGCAGGTGTCCAGGTGGCAGACGCGCATCATGACGCAGCCGGAGACGACGAGCGGCGCGGTCGCGAAACCGAACTCCTCGGCGCCCAGCAGCGCGGCGATGACGACGTCCCGGCCGGTCTTGAGCTGGCCGTCGGTCTGGACGACGATCCGGTCGCGCAGGCCGTTGAGCAGCAGGGTCTGCTGGGTCTCGGCGAGGCCGAGCTCCCAGGGGCCGCCCGCGTGCTTGAGCGAGGTGAGCGGGGAGGCGCCGGTGCCGCCGTCGTGGCCGGAGATGAGCACCACGTCCGCGTGCGCCTTCGACACACCCGCCGCGACCGTGCCGACGCCGACCTCGGAGACCAGCTTGACGTGAATCCGCGCCTGCGGGTTCGCGTTCTTCAGGTCGTGGATCAGCTGGGCCAGGTCCTCGATGGAGTAGATGTCGTGGTGCGGCGGCGGGGAGATCAGGCCGACGCCGGGGGTGCTGTGCCGGGTCTTGGCGACCCAGGGGTACACCTTGTGGCCGGGGAGCTGGCCGCCCTCGCCGGGCTTGGCGCCCTGGGCCATCTTGATCTGGATGTCGTCCGCGTTGACCAGGTACTCGCTGGTGACGCCGAAGCGGCCGGAGGCGACCTGCTTGATGCTGGAGCGGCGCGCCGGGTCGTACAGGCGCTCCGGGTCCTCGCCGCCCTCACCGGTGTTGGACTTGCCGCCCAGCTGGTTCATGGCGATGGCGAGGGTCTCGTGCGCCTCCTGGGAGATGGAGCCGTACGACATGGCGCCGGTGGAGAAGCGCTTGACGATCTCGCTGACCGGCTCGACCTCGTCGAGGGGGACCGGCTTCCGGTCGGACTTGAAGCCGAACAGGCCGCGCAGCGTCATCAGGCGCTCGGACTGCTCGTTGACCCGCTCGGTGTACTTCTTGAAGGTCTCGTACTTGCCGGAGCGCGTGGAGTGCTGGAGGCGGAAGACCGTCTCCGGGTCGAACAGGTGCGGTTCGCCCTCGCGGCGCCACTGGTACTCGCCGCCGATGTCCAGCGCGCGGTGGGCGGGCGCGATGCCGCTCGCCGGGTACGCCTTCGCGTGCCGGGCGGCGACCTCCTCGGCGATGACGTCGATGCCGACGCCGCCGATCTTGGTGGCCGTGCCGTTGAAGTACTTCGCGACGAAGCCCTCGTCGAGACCGACGGCCTCGAAGACCTGGGCGCCGCGGTAGGAGGCGACGGTGGAGATGCCCATCTTGGACATGACCTTGAGGACGCCCTTGCCCAGGGCGTAGATCAGGTTGCGGATGGCCTGTTCGGCCTCGATCCCCGGCAGGAAGGTGCCCGCGCGGACCAGGTCCTCGACGGACTCCATCGCCAGGTACGGGTTGACGGCGGCGGCGCCGAAGCCGATGAGCAGGGCGACGTGGTGGACCTCGCGGACGTCGCCGGCCTCGACCAGCAGGCCCACCTCGGTGCGCTGCTTGGTGCGGATGAGGTGGTGGTGGACGGCCGCGGTGAGCAGCAGCGAGGGGATCGGCGCGTGCTCGGCGTCCGAGTGGCGGTCGGAGAGGACGATCAGCCGGGCGCCGTTCTCGATGGCGGCGTCGGTCTCGGCGCAGATCTCCTCGATGCGCGCGGCCAGCGCGTCGCCGCCGCCGTGCACCCGGTACAGGCCGGAGAGGGTCGCGGCCTTGAAGCCGGGCATGTCGCCGTCGGCGTTGATGTGGATGAGCTTGGCCAGCTCGTCGTTGTCGATGACCGGGAAGGGCAGGGACACGCTGCGGCAGGAGGCGGCCGTCGGGTCCAGCAGGTTGCCCTGGGGGCCGAGCGAGCTGCGCAGGGAGGTGACCAGTTCCTCGCGGATGGCGTCCAGCGGCGGGTTGGTGACCTGGGCGAACAGCTGGGTGAAGTAGTCGAAGAGCAGCCGGGGGCGCTCGGAGAGGGCGGCGATCGGCGAGTCGGTGCCCATGGAGCCGATCGGCTCGGCGCCGGCCTTGGCCATCGGCGCGAGGATGACGCGCAGCTCCTCCTCGGTGTACCCGAAGGTCTGCTGGCGGCGGGTGACCGAGGCGTGGGTGTGCACGATGTGCTCGCGCTCGGGCAGGTCGGACAGTTCGATCTCGCCGGCCTCCAGCCACTCGGCGTACGGCTTCTCCGCCGCGAGCTGGGCCTTGATCTCGTCGTCCTCGATGATGCGGTGCTCGGCGGTGTCCACGAGGAACATGCGGCCGGGCTGCAGGCGACCCTTGCGGACGACCTTGGCCGGGTCGATGTCGAGGACGCCGACCTCGGAGCCGAGGACGACGAGGCCGTCGTCGGTGACCCAGTATCGGCCGGGGCGCAGGCCGTTGCGGTCGAGCACGGCGCCGACCTGGGTGCCGTCGGTGAAGGTGACGCAGGCGGGGCCGTCCCAGGGCTCCATCATCATGGAGTGGAACTGGTAGAAGGCGCGCCGTGCCTCGTCCATGGAGGCGTGGTTCTCCCACGCCTCGGGGATCATCATCAGTACGGAGTGCGGCAGCGAACGCCCACCCAGGTGCAGCAGCTCCAGCACCTCGTCGAAGGAGGCGGAGTCCGAGGCGTCCGGCGTACAGATCGGGAAGATCCGGTCCAGGTCCGAGGAGCCGAACAGGTCGGAGACCAGCTGGGACTCGCGGGCGCGCATCCAGTTGCGGTTGCCCTTGACCGTGTTGATCTCACCGTTGTGCGCGACGAAGCGGTACGGGTGGGCCAGCGGCCAGCTCGGGAAGGTGTTCGTGGAGAACCGGGAGTGGACGAGCGCGATCGCGGAGGCGAAGCGGCGGTCGGACAGGTCCGGGAAGAAGGGCTCGAGCTGCCCCGTGGTCAGCATGCCCTTGTAGACGATGGTCCGCGCGGACAGCGACGGGAAGTAGACGCCGACCTCGCGCTCGGCGCGCTTGCGCAGCGCGAAGGCGCGGCGGTCGAGGGCGATGCCCCGCGAGGCACCGTCGGCCACGAAGAGCTGGCGGAATACCGGCATGGTCGAACGGGCGGTGGCACCCAGCAGCTCCGGGGCGACCGGGACCTCGCGCCAGCCGAGGACGGTGAGGCCCTCCTCGGACGCGACCGTCTCGATACGCGAGACGGCGTCCTCGGTGCCCTCCACCGGCAGGAAGGCGATACCGACGGCGTACGCCCCGGCCTCGGGCAGTTCGAATCCGGCCACCTCGCGGAAGAAGGCGTCCGGCACCTGGGAGAGGATGCCCGCACCGTCGCCCGAGTCGGGCTCGGAACCGGTGGCGCCACGGTGCTCGAGGTTGCGCAGCACGGTGAGCGCCTGATCGACCAGGGTGTGGGACGCCTCGCCGGTGAGAGTGGCGACGAAACCGACGCCGCAGGCGTCGTGCTCGTTGCGGGGGTCGTACATACCCTGCGCGGCAGGGCGAGCATCCATGAAGGACCAGTTCTGGCCATTCGCGGAGTGCTGGGACGGCTGGCGCGGCGTACGCATCGGCTCTCCCGTCGTCGTCATCTGGCATGTGCAAGTGCCGAGGGACGACGTTGGCCCTCTGCGTGGGTGCAAAATTTCGTGCAGGTTACATGATGGAGCGGTTCTCGGAAACCGGGATAATCCGTTCCAACATGCGGACACCGGGAGGTCGCGGCAGGGGTTCCGCACCCGACGGTGGAAGCTATGGGGACCGAAGCGAACAGATCGATGTCCGTCGGCCCGAAGGGGCGGGGAGAGCGTCGTCGCCCACTCCGCGAGTGCGCGGCAGGCCTCATTGCCCACAGCGCTTACGGCTCATGCCCGGGTATCGCGCGCTCGAAACCAGCACGTAACGGCTACTTATGCGGTCCGACGCATAAGTTCGAGCCCGGCTATCCTACGGCCGTTCCGAACAGGCTGCCCAGGGCGTACGTCACACCGGCCGCCGCGCCACCGAGGGCGAGCTGCCGCAGGCCGCTGTACCACCAGCTGCGCGCCGTCACCTTGGCGACCACCGCGCCGCACAGGAACAGCCCGGCCAGCGCGAGCAGCACCGCGGGCCACAGCGCACCGGCGCCGAGCAGGAACGGCAGGACGGGAAGCAGGGCGCCCAGCGCGAAGGACCCGAACGACGACACGGCCGCGACCAGGGGCGAGGGCAGATCTCCGGGATCGATGCCCAGCTCCTCGCGGGCGTGTATCTCCAGGGCCTGCTCGGGGTCGCGGGACAGCTGGCGGGCCACCTCGCGCGCGAGGTCCGGTTCGACGCCCCGCGCCTCGTAGAGGGCGGCCAGCTCGGCCTCCTCGTCCGCCGGGTGCTTGCGCAGCTCCCGCCGTTCCACGTCCAGCTCGGCCTCGACGAGCTCGCGCTGCGAGGCGACGGAGGTGTACTCGCCGGCGGCCATGGAGAAGGCGCCGGCGGCCAGGCCGGCCAGCCCGCTCAGCACGACGGTCTGCTGGCTCGCGGCCCCGCCGGCGACACCGGTCATCAGGGCGAGGTTGGAGACCAGTCCGTCCATCGCGCCGAAGACGGCGGGGCGCAGCCAGCCGCCGTTCACGTCGCGGTGCGTGTGGTTGTCACGGTGCGCCACGTGCAGCGGCGCCTCGGTCTCGATGATGGCCATGCGGGCCCCCGGAAGGCAGAGGTGGACTGGGTCATTTGGATTGGGTCTACTTTTCGACAACACCCAATCTACGCCGATCATTTCCGCCCCGCCAGCAAGGAAAGGCTGGGCTAACCTGCGGTTTTACCTTCCGATGCTCATCCGTGAGCACTGCCGCACAGATGTCGACCGGGTGATGCTTCGGCCTCCGAGGCTGCGGGGCGCACCGCACCGGGGACAGATCCGCAAAGGGAGAGGAGAGGCCGCATGGCATCCACCGCCTGTATCCCCCCGGCCCCCGCGCCCGGGGACGTCGGACTGCGCGAACGGGCCCGGGGCGCGCTGCTCGGACTGGCCGTCGGGGACGCCCTCGGGGCGCCGGCCGAGAACATGAAGCCCTCCGAGATCCGCGCCCGCTGGGGGCGTATCACGGGGTACGTGGCCGAGAGGCCGGCCGGCACCGACGACACCGAGTACGCGATCTTCTCGGGCCTCCTGCTGGCCCGGTACGGCTCCGCGCTCACCGCGGCCCATGTGGAAACGGCCTGGCACGAGTGGATCGCGGACCGGGAGGAGGGCCCGTTCCGGGGCGCGGGCTTCAGCGAACGCGGCACCCTGGAGAACCTGCGCCGTGGCCTCGCCGCCCCCATCTCCGCCCAGCACCGCCACGCCTGGAGCGACGGGCTGGCCATGCGGGCGGCGCCCTACGGCGTGTTCGCGGCGGGCCGTCCCGCCGAGGCCGCCCGGCTGGTGGCGATCGACGGCTCGGTCAGCCACGACGGCGAGGGCATCTACGGCGGGCAGGCGGTGGCGGCGGGAGTCGCGGCGGCGATGGCGGGCGCGCCGACCGTCGCCGTCGTGGCCTCCGCCCTGGCCGTCCTCCCGGACGACTCCTGGACGGCCCGGTGCCTGCGCCGCGCGATGACGGCGGCCCACCGCGGCGAGCGCGCCGTCCGCTCCGCGGTGGTCATCGGCGGCTACCCCTGGACGGACCTCGCCCCCGAGGCGGTCGCCCTCGCCTTCGGCGCGTACGCGGCGGCCGACGGCGACTTCACCGACGCCGTGCTGACGGCCGTCAACATGGGCCGCGACGCCGACACCACGGCGGCGGTCGCCGGTGCCCTGGCCGGTGCGACCCGGGGGGCCTGCGCCATCCCGGCCGAGTGGGCCGCGGCGATCGGACCGGCGCGCGGCAGCTGTCTGCCGGCGATGGCCGGTCACCACGTGCTGGAGGTGGCGGACCTGCTGACGCGGGCCGCGGAGGAGGAGACGCGGGGGGTGACGCGGGGAACGCGTTCCGTCCGCAGGGGCGACGCGGTCGCGCCGGCCCGGAACACCACCCGGGACGACGCGATCGCAGCGGGCCGGAGCACGGCGCGGCGCGGTGAGGCCGTACCGGAGGCGAGCTTCGCGGGGTGCGAGGGGCCGGGGCCGGCTACGCCGGACGACGGGCCCACACCCGACACGGACCGCAGCCCCGCGCCCGACAACCAGCCCACACCCGACCCCGACCCCGACCACCAGCCCACGCCCCACACCAACCACACCCCCACACCCGACCACCAGCCCACGCCCCGCACCAACCACACCCCCACACCCGACCACCAGCCCGGCGCCACACCCCACGACGGTCACCGCCCCGCGCCCACCGACGGCCCCCGCCCCGAAGACGGCAGCTCCCGCCCCGAACATGACGGCGTCCGCCCCGCACCGACCCACGGCCCCCGCCCCGAAGACGGCGGCACCCGCCCCGAAAGTGCCGCCGTCCGCCCCGGCGGAGGGCAGCCGTCGGCCCCCGTCGTACGCGCGCCCGAGCCGGACCACGAGGCCGCGGCGGGAGTGCGGCCGTGACCAGGGGCCGTCCCGCCGGTGAGGAACCGGTCACCACGGCGTACGTCGCCCCGCCCGGGGCGCCGGAGCGCTCCGATCCTGCCGGAAGCGGACTCCGGCCGGGGCCCGAGCCCGGCACGCCGCCCCGCACGGCGCCGGGACGCGACCGCGTCGAGGGCCTGCTCCTCGGCCTCGCCGCGGGGGACGCCGCCGGCTGGCCCGCCGCGCGGCACCGGGCCGCACGGATGCCCGAGTGGACGCGCCGGCTCACCCGCGAACTGGACACCTTCGCCGAGCAGAACGCCACCACCACCCTCCCCGTCCCCATCGCCCTGAACCAGCCCCCGGAACCGCTCCGCCTCGGCCCGTCGGACGACGCCGAGTGGGCGGCGTTCGCGGCGGAGGCGGTGCTGCGGGCCGGGGACGACAGCGCGCTCGGGGACCTGAGCCGGGAGCGCCGGATGCGGGCGGCGATCGACCTGACCTGGAACGCCGTCGCCAGCGAGGTGGCCGCGGCTACCGAACGCGCCCCGGAGGCCGAGTCGGCGGTACTGCCGCTGCGGGCCCGCATCTCGGTACGGGCCGGGCTCGGCAACCTCGCCACCGGCCTGCGCCCGCCCGCCACCGGCCACGACAACCCGCACTACTTCGACGACGCCGCCTGCGTGCGGGCCTGCGTCCTCGCCGTCGTCCACCCCGGCGCGCCGCGGCTCGCCGCCGACCTCGCCGAGTTCGACGCCCGCTACACGCAGGACGGCGACGGTGTGCACGGCGCCCGCGCCATGGCGGCGGCACTGGCGTGCGCGCTCGACGGCACGGACGTGCGGACCTGCGTGACGGCCGCGCTCGCCGAGCTCCCCGCGGAGACGGAGATCGGCCGCAACGCCCGGCAGGCACTGGCCCTCGCGGCGGCCGCGGGGAGCACCTTCGCCCTGGTCCCGCTGCTGGAGCACCAGATCGTCGACCACGTCTACAGCTACGGCATCGCCGCCGCCGAGACCGTCCCGGTCGCCCTCGCCCTGGCCACCGCCGCCCACGGCCGGATCGCGGAGGCGGTACCGGCGGCGGCCTGCCTGTCGCGCGTCGCGGACTCCGCCCCGGCCCTGGCGGGCGCCCTCACCGGCGCCCTGGGCGGCGGCGCGTCGATCCCCGGATCCTGGCGGGACACCTGCCGCACGCTCCCCGGCTGCGTACTGCCCCGGCTCACCGGCACCGACCTGGTGGAGCTGGCCGGACTCCTGCACGCCACCCGACCGTCCCGACCCGAAGGACGCGACACGACATGACACCCAGCCCATCGGAAAGCGGCACGGCGGACCTGAGCGGCACGGCGGGCCTGGAGGAGCGCGTCACCGGCGCCCTCGTCGGCGCGGCCGTCGGCGACGCGCTCGGCGGCCCGGTCGAGGGCTACTCCCCCGAGCAGATCCTCGAACGCCACGGCGGCCGGATCCGCGGCGTCGTCGGCCCCTGGAACGGCGACGCCTGGCGCACCGCCCGCCCCCTCGCCCCGTACCACAAGGGCGACGGCCACGTCACCGACGACACCCTGATGACCCACGCGCTGGTACGGGTGTACGGCACGGTCCGCGACCACCTCGACGCCTACGCGGTCGCCGAGCACCTGGTCCCGGACCTGATGACCACCCCGCGCTGGATCCCGGAACTGGAGACCGAGGCGCTCCCGCTGCAGCGGATCTTCCTGGCGGAGAAGTGGCTGGTGGCGAGGATCCACTACGGTCACGTGGACCCGCGCGAGGCGGGCACCGGCAACATCGTCAACTGCGGTGCCGCGATGTACATGGCCCCGGTCGGCCTGGTCAACGCGGCCCACCCGGAGGCCGCGTACGCCGAGGCGCTGGACGTCGCGGGCGCGCACCAGTCGTCGTACGGCCGGGAGGCCGCCGGTGTCCTCGCGGCGGCGGTGGCCGCGGCGTGCGCACCCGGGGCGACGCCGGACTCGGTGGTGGGGGCCTGCCTGTCCCTGGCGAAGGACGGCACGCGGGCGGCCATCGAGGCGGTCTGCGACGTGGCGTCGCGGTACTCGGACCACGAGTCGGCACGCGCGCCGCTGCGGGCGGCGGTGGCCCCGTACGACACGGTGGGCCCCGACTACCGCTCCCCTTCCCTCGGAGCCCGTCGTCCGTCCCGCCTGCACGCGATCGAGGAACTCCCCGTCGCCCTGGGCATGCTGCTGGTCGCCGGCGGCGACTACCGGCACGCGGTCCTCGGCGCGGTCAACTACGGCCGCGACTGCGACTCCATCGCCACGATGGCGGGCGCGCTGGCCGGGGCGCTGGGCTCCCCGGTCCCTCAGGACTGGGCGAAGACGGTCGCGGAGGCCAGCCGCCTGGACCTGTGGCAGCCGGCGACGACGCTCGTCGAGGTGGCCCGGGAGGTCTTCGAACGGGACGTACGGCGACGCCGCGCCCACGAGCGGGCGTTCACCGCGATCGGAGGCACGGGATGCTCCGCCTGACCTGGGTCCAGCCCGAGGACCTGCTCGGCCACGAGCTGCGCCAGGCGGGACAGGACGGCCGCGATCCGTCGGCGGTCGCGGCCCGCTGGCGGGCGGCGGGCGGCTGCGAGGCCCCCGCCCGGGCAGGCGCGTCCTCCCCGCCGGCCTCCCCGTACCTGCGCCGGCTCGCCAAGGAGCTGCTGGACGAACTGGCGGAGCTGCCCAGCCCGCTGTCGGCGGTGGAGCCCACGGACCTGGAAGGCATCAGGGCCCTGTGCCCGGACTGGCCGGCCCCGGCACCGATGCCGGCCCCGACGCCGTCCGCGCAGACGTCCGTTTCCCGGCTGGAAGCCGCCTGGCTCGGCAGAGCCGCCGGCTGTCTCCTGGGCAAACCGGTCGAGAAGCTCCCGCTGAAGGGCATCCGCCGCCTCGCGCGGGCCACCGGCAACTGGCCCCCGACCACCTACTTCACGGCCCGGGGCCTCCCCCCGGACCTCACCGCGGCGTACCCCTGGAACCGCCGCTCCGCGACCACCTCCCTCGCCGAGAACATCGACGGCATGCCCGAGGACGACGACCTCGACTACCCCCTCCTGAACCTGCTGCTCCTGCAACGCCACGGCAAGGCCTTCACCACGACCGACGTCGCCCGGGTCTGGCTCGACGAACTCCCCGCCGGCCGCGCCTTCACCGCCGAACGCGTCGCCTACCGCAACCTCCTGTCCGGCCTCGAACCCCCGCACACCGCCCTCCACCACAACCCCTTCCGTGAGTGGATCGGCGCCCTGATCCGCGCCGACGCGCACGGCTGGACGAACCCCGGCGACCCGGCCGCCGCGGCCGAACAGGCCCACCGCGACGCGACCCTCACCCACACCGCCAACGGCGTCTACGCCGCGATGTTCGCCGCGGCCGCCCTCGCCACCGCCGCCACCGGCGCCCATGACGTCCACGCCTGCCTGCGCACCGGCCTCGCGGTCGTCCCGCCCGCCTCCCGGCTCGCCGAGGCCGTCCACCAGGCTGTGCGACTCGCCGAGACGTACGACGACTTCGACACCGTCGTGGACGAGCTCCACGCCCGCCACTCCCCCGCCCACCACTGGGTCCACGCCGTCCCCAACACCGCCCTGATCGCCGCCGCCCTCACGCACGCGGACGGCGACTTCACCGGCTCGGTCTCCCGTGCCGTGTCGGGAGGCTGGGACACCGACTCCAACGGCGCCACCGCCGGCAGCCTCGCCGGTCTGCTCGCCGGTGCCCCCGCCGCGCTGCCCGAGCACTGGACGGCCCCGCTGAAGAACCGCCTGGCCACCTCGGTCGGCGACTTCGACGGCACCGGCTTCGACACCCTCGCCCACCTCACCCACACGGAGGCCACCCGCCCATGCCCCCGCCCCCGCCCGTCGTGACCCCCGCCCCCGTTCCCGGCC
>NZ_JAVRFH010000090.1:0-14041 GCF_031845825.1 Streptomyces lancefieldiae
GCACCGCCCGGCACTCGCTCGTCCTGGACCACGCGCTGCGTCCGCTCTTCGCGTACCTCAAGGCCGTCGTCGTCCCCACCGGCGTGTACGCCGCCTCGGAGGACTGGGGCGCCGAGGGCCTGGACGGCCGGATCGAACGGGCCGCCGGCGAACTGGCGGCCTTGATGAGCGGGTTCTCGACGGTTCCCAGGCCCGCCGGGCAGAGGCTCGAACCGGTGCCGTTCGACCAACTACTCACCGCGCTCGGCCAGGCCCCCAGCCGTGCTGCGGGGCATCTTGGAAGGAGAGAGTGATGAGGACCCGAACGAAGCCGCTTCTGCACGTGTGGGACTGGCAGTTCGAGGCGGCATGCCGAGACATGGACAGCTCCGTCTTCTTCCCGCCCGCAGGAGAACGGGGCCGAGCCCGCCGGCGCCGCGAAGACGAAGCCCGAGCGGTCTGCGGTAGCTGTCCGGTGAGCGAACCCTGCCACCGCTTCGCTTTGACGTCCCAGCAGCCTTACGGCATTTGGGGCGGGCACACCGAGACCGAGCGCCGTTCCGCGGTGCAGATGATGAGAAGAAGGTAGAAGTGGCTGGCGGTCGCTTCTGACACCTGTGATCTACCGGACGCGAATGGCGTCGATGGACGAGACCGACCACGCCGTCGCGGGCGTCCGTTCCTTCTCCGCCTACCCGAGTCCACCGAGACGGAGGGCGTTCTCGATCTCGCTGAGTTTCGCGGAGGACAGAACGCCCGCTCGCTCGATCAGGTCGTCCCGGGACACGGTGGTCAGCCACGTGCAAGGGGTGAAGCCCGGACGCGGCAATGCGAACCGCAGCACGCCCTCAAAGGGCAGTCCTTCCACGGCGCCTACTGCCACTTCGACGCCCAGGCCGGTGATGTCGACACCCGCCCGAGCGACGACCTGCATCACCCGGATCCCGGACGCGTCGTCTCCTGACAGCAGCACGACCGGCCGCCGCTCGTCGAACTCCACCCACCAGACTTCGCCACGTTGCACATGTCCTCCTGACACAGGAACGGCGGGCGGGCGCTGCGCGACCCCGACTCGCTGTGGAGACGGGCGCGGCCACCCGTTGATCATCGGTGTGTGAAGACAAACGGTCACGCTGTGGCCCGCGGGTCACAGCGTAGACCCTGCCCGCCGGCAGGAGGCGTTCGAGGGCCTGATGAGCCGGATAGCGGGACGGTTCACACGAGTCGAACCCGGCTGCGGGTCCGGAAGTCGGTGCTCGGACTGCTGTCGGACCTGTCGCGCAAGAACTGCTGGACCAGGCCGCACGGGTCGCCGGCGACGAGGTCTACGGCGCCAACCCCAAGCTGCGAACCGCACTGGAGGAACGCGGCGCCGGCTACGTCCTCGCGGTGGCCTGGTCGCACGAAGTCACCACCAGGGCGGGGAGGGTTCCGTGCGGACACCCTGACCAAGAAGGTGCCCAAGCGGGCCTGGCAGAAGCTCTCCGTAGGGGCCGGAGCGAAGGGCCACCGTCTCTACGACTGGGCAGTCATCGACCTCGCCGACCCCCGACCCGGGAGTCGCCAGCTGCTGATCCGCCGTAACCGCAGCGCCGGCGAACTCGCCTGCTACCGCTGCTACTCGCCCGCACCCGTGCCGCTGACCGTGCCGGTCAGAGTCGCTGGATCAAGACGGCGGGTGGAGGAGTTCTTCCAGTCGGGCAAGGACCTGGCCGCACTCGACGAGCACCAGGTCCGCCGCTATGCTTCCTGGTCCCGTTGGGTCACCCTCGCCATGTTCGCGCACGCCTTCCTCGCCGTCGTACGTGCAGACGAGCACACCCGCCCCGCACCCGATGCCCTCGTTCCGCTCACCTGCAACGAGATCCAGCGCCTGTTCATCACACTCGTTGTCCGACCCGTCCACAATGCCGCCCACCGGCTCGGTTGGTCCGACTGGCGGCGACGCCACCAGGCCCGATCCCAGGCCGGCCACCACCGTCGACAAGCCACTCGGACATGAAGATCACGATCTACGGCTGGAGTACTTTCGTCCACTCGACGTACGGTCGGAATGGTGGCGGAATGGCTCATCGTGGAACTCTCAACGGTATGTCAGGTGCGTCTCGGGAGGGTGGTGGCCGGGGGCAGGCACGAGCGGCGGGAGTACTCGAACCCATGGTGTGGGCGAAACAGCTGTTGCGTTATTGGCGCTCTCTGCGGCAGACCGTGCGAGCGGAAGTGCGCGAGAGACACAGCCGGTCGGTTCGGTGCTCGCTGGAGGCGACTACGGGTCCTGCGACCGTGTCGAAGGCATGAGTCACCTCCGGTGCGGTGCCTGCGACGAGAAGTGCGCGGGCCTGCTCCTCGTAGCGGCGGTCGTTGGCCGTAAGCCGGCTGTGATGCTGGTCCAGGTGCTCCCACCACGAAGCGACCAGGTAGTTTTCGATGAACCGTCCGGGATCACTACCGTCCTGGAACAGACCCCAGGTCAGGGCTCCGGTACGGCGCCGGAAACGGGCCACGTGCCGCATGCGGTCGGTGAAGGCGGTCCGGTCCTGTGGAGCGACCCTGTATGTGACAGAGACGAGTACCGGACCTACGGCCGGCCCCGGCTCGAACATGAGGGGTGGGGCGGGCCAGTGGTCGGAAGGGCTCGGGTCTATTCCCTCCGCATCGTGCAGCGGCCAGCAGCGCACGCTCAAAGCGGTGCCCACCAGCAGACCGGCGCCGACCAGCAGAGTGGCGGTGAGGCCCAGCCCGTCGGCCAGCGCGCCCCACAGCGGTGCGGTCAGTGCCTGTCCTCCTTGAAAGACCACGAGGTAGACGGCAAGTCCTCGACCCCTGACCCAGCCGGGCAGCCGGGCAGCCGCTGCTGAACGGCGGCGTTGAGGGTGGACAGCACGCTGATCCACGCCAGGCCCGCGGGCAGCAGGGCGGCAGCCGCGAGCCATGGGAGCCGGACCGTCGCCAGAACCACCAGCGTGACGGCAAAGACGGCTGCTCCCGCGGCAAGAACGCCGTTGGGTCCCAGTCGGCGACGCGTTGCAGGCAGGGCGAAGGCACCGCCCACCGCGCCGACGCCGACGAGGCCGAGCAGAAGCCCGTACCCGCCCGATCCGAGCCCCAGTGAGCGATTCGCCACGACGGGGAGCAAGGACCACAGGGCTGCTCCGCCCGGGACGAACAGGGCTGTTCGCAGCAGTATCCGGCGGATGCCGGGAGCATGCCAGACGTAGCGGCGGCCGGCCTGCACGGCCGCCAGCAGCCTTTCGCGCCGCGCGGTTGCCTGGTGCGTCGTCGGCCGTCGCCACAGCAGCAGGACTGCTGCGATCCCCAGATAGGACAGGGCGTTGAAGGCGAAGACCCAGCCCGCGCCCGCGGCGGCGACCACCGCGCCGCCGAGGGCGGGGCCCACCGCGCGAGCCAGATTCATGTTCACGGCCCCCACGGCTGCTGCCTGACCGAGTTGCTCGCGCTCCACCAGTTCCGGCTGGATGGCCTGCCAGGCGGGGCCCATGAGGGCGGTGCCGCAGCCCAGCAGGAAGGTGAGAGCGAGAAGAAGGGCTGGGGTGAGCATGCCGCGGAACGCGAGCACCGTCAGCGCGGTAGAGACGGAGAGCATGGCGAACTGGGCGGAGAGCAGCACTTTGCGACGTTCGTAACGGTCGGCCACTGCCCCGGATGGCAAGGCGAGTAGGACGACCGGAAGACTGGAAGCCGTCTGCACCAGTGTCACCAGGGCTGCGCTGTGGCCGACGAGGATCCATTGAGCGCCGACCGCCTGCATCCAGGTGCCCGTGTTGGACACCAGTTGTGCGATCCACAGTGCGCGAAACACCCGCGCCGCGAGCGGCGCCCAGGCCGAGTCTTGCGCCAGTTTCACGACAGAGGCCTGGTCCAGGCCGGTGCGGACGCCGACAGACGGCAGGTGGTCACCGATGTCACGACGAGCAGTAGGAGTGCCAGGCCAAGAACGAAGACGAGTTCGGCGTGGTACAGGATCAGGGCGCCCGCGAGAGCCCCGCCGAACATGGCGAGGACGGACAGGACGCGCCGGCCGGTCCTGGGGGTCGCGCCGCCGTCAGGTGATGAGTCGGCGGCCAGTCCCGTCAGGGTGAGCGTGAGAACGGTCGTGGTCAGGTCGGGAACTCCGAGGCGTCGAGCGACCGCGTTCTGCAGTCCCATGGCGATGCCGAGGAGCACGATCAGGGTGTAGCGAACCGGGCTCGTCACGTCGCCGTCCCCAAGGGCGACCGCGACCACCGTCCCAGCGACGAGCACGGCCTGGACCGCCGTCGCCGTGGTCAGCAGCCGGCCGCGGTGGTCTGCGAACCGGGTGCTGAAGCGTCCTCCTGCGAGCGCTCCGAGAAGGAACGACACCATCGAGACCATGGAAGCGAGTACCGACAGTCCTGGCGCACCTGCCAGAGCGAAGCCGAGGAAGACCACGTTGCCGGTCATGTTGGCGACGAAGACCCGGCCGAGCGCCAGGTAGCTGACGGCGTCGATGAGACCGGTCACCACTGTCAGCACCAGCATCAGAGGGGGCAGCGGGCCATGCCGGTCGCCTCTGGGCGGGAGGAGTGTGTGGGCGGTGTCAGTCAGCAGCTTTCGCATGTGGCGTCCTTCCGTTTGTCGCGTCGTCGGCGGTGGGACGCCGCAGCGCCGTGCGGGTGATCAGCCCGCTGACTGGGCCGATCGCGATTGCCGCCAGTGAGACCCACACCGGCCAGGTGGCGGGTCCGAGGAGGTGATCGAGTGACCACCGGCCCGGGCCGGTGAGGGCGAGAACCGCGGCGACGGTGACGAGGACCAGCGGGTACTCGTAGCCGTCGTTTTGCACCCACAGTCCTTTGCGCCATTTGACGGTGCCGGCCACCGTCATCACTCCCATGGCGGCCGTCGCCGCCAGGGGGGTGAGGAGGCCGGCCGCCAGGAACAGGCCGGCACCGATCTGGCTGCCGCCGGCGGCGAGGGCGGTGAGAACACCACCGCGGAAGCCGTCACGGCGGAACTCTTCGGTTCCACCAGCCAGCCCGTTGCCGCCCAGCCGGAAACTGACCTTCTGTACTCCGTGCCCGGCGATGAGGAGTCCCACCACCAGTCGGAGCACCAACAATCCGCTGTCCATCGCGTTTGTCTGCCTGTTCCTGACGTCCGTCGTTACCCGTGAAGTGCGAGTCAGCCGGCGGCGTGCTCGCCGATGACGGCCTGGGCGTAGACGACTCCGAGGCCGTAGGTGCCGCCGTGCTCCTTCACGACGTCCATGACCGGCATGTACGTGTCGGTACGCGCCCAGTCACGCTGGAGCTCGAGGAGAACCTGCACCCAGGTCACCGGCACGACGCCGGCCTGGACCATGCGCTGGATGGCGTGTTCGTGAGCCTGCGGGCTGACGCCGCCGGATGCGTCGGTGACGACGTAGACCTCGTAGTCCTGGGCGAGCGCGGACAGGGCGGGCAGGACCACGCAGACCTCGGTCCACAGACCGGCGATGACCAGCTTCTTGCGGCCGGTCGCCTTGACGGCCTCCACGAAGGCCTCGTCCTCCCAGGCGTTCATCGTGCTGCGGTCGATGATCTCCTGGCCGGGGAAGACGTCCGCGAGCTGCGGCATGAGCGGGCCGGAGAAGGACTCGGCGGCCACGGTGCTCAGCACGGCGGGGACAGCGAAGACCTTGGCGGTCTTCGCCAGACCCACCGTCGCGTTGATGATCGCGGTGCGGTCGCCGCTGCCCGTGCCGAAGAACATCTGCGGCTGGTGGTCCACGAACAGCACTGCACAGTTGTCGGGGGTCAGCAGGTCGGGGCTGGGAGCAGCGGTGACTTCGTTGATGTTGACCATGAGGATGCCTTTCGGTGAAGGGTGGTGACGGTCACGGACGGTCGTCCGCGACCTGGGAAGGGAAGGTCTGAGGGCCCGGCTCAGAAGAAGCAGGGGTCGAGAAGCGGGCTGTCGTTCTCGGGGAGGAGACCGCGGCGGGCGCGCCACTGGCGGTGCAGGTCCGATTCGGCGGCGGCCTCGCCCAGCATTTCCGCTTGCTGTACTCCTCGGTGTCCCGGGCCGGGCGTTGCCTGGTAGCCGCCGTAGTGCGCCACCGGGCTCCAGTCGGGGGTCACTGGGGGCACCAGTTCGTCGATGCCTTCGTATTCGCCGGCGGCATGGACGATGCGGCCGCCGACGACGGTCAGCAGGGCTTCGATGTGCGGGATGTCCGGATCGGGGACCACGAAGTAGTCGTGCGACAGCATGGTGAGGTCACCGAGGAAGCCGGGACGCAGCACGCCCTTGCGGTCCTGCTCGCCGGTGAGGGCGGCGCCGGCCGTGGTGAACATCTCCAGTGCGGTTTCGCGGTCGACGCGGTTGTGCGGCGGGTGAATGGTCAGGTCACCGACGGTCCGGCCGGTGATCAGCCAGTGCAGCGCGATCCACGGGTTGTACGAGGACACCCGAGTGGCGTCGGTGCCGGCGGCGACGGTCAGGCCGCGGCCGAGCATCGCGCGGATCGGCGGGGCATCCGCGGCGGCTCCGATCCCGTAGCGGCGGACGAACGCTTCGCCCTGGAAGGAGAGCCGGTTCTGGACCGACATGGCTCCGCCGAGGGCGACGACACGGTCGAGACTGTCGGCGGACACGGTCTCCGCATGGTCGAACAGCCAGCGGTTGCCGCCGGGGAAGAGGCCTTCCGCAGCGAGTTTCTCGAACACGGCCAGGTCGCGGCGGATGGTCTCGTCGTAGGTGGCGTGCAGGCGGAAGCCCCAGCCGTTCTCCACGAGGAGGCGTACGGCCTTTTCGAACTCCACCTCGTAGTCGGGGGCGTGTTCGGGGCGCGGTTCGGCGAAGTTCTCGAAGTCCGCCGCCGCCCACGTGAGGTTCTCCCCCGCTCCGTTGAGACGGAGCCACTCGTCGCCGTCCTCGGGTCGGACCATGCTGATCCAGCGGGTGAGGTCGTCGATCTCCTGGCCCGCGGTCTGCGGAAAGAGGTGGTAGGCGATGCGCAGCGACAACTCGCCGTCCCTGGCGAGTTCGGTGACGGTCTCGTAGTTGTCGGGGAAGTTCTGGAAGCCGCCGGCGGCGTCGATCGCGGAGGTGAGTCCGAACCGGTTCAATTCCCGCAGGAAGTGGCGGGTGGAGGTCTTGCGGTGCTCCTCGTCGAGTACCGGCGCCTTGGCCAGTGTTGAGTAGAGGATCAGGGCGCTGGGGGCTGCCAGCAGCATGCCCGTGGGTTCGCCGTCACGTCCCCGCATGATCTGTCCGCCGCTGGGGTCGGGTGTGTTCTTGTTGTAGCCCACTGCCTTGAGGGCGGCGCGATTGAGGATGGCGGCCTGGTACAGGTGGAGGACGAAGACCGGTGTGTCGGGAGCGGCGGCGTTCAGTTCGGCGACGGTGGGCAGCCGCCGTTCGGCGAACTGCTCGGCCGACCAGCCGCCGACCACGCGTACCCATTGGCCCTTGGGTGTACGCGCCGCCTGTTCGCGCAGCATGGCCAGACCCTGACGCAGGGATCGGACGCCGTCCCAGCGCAGTTCGAGGACATAGTTCAGGCCGCCACGGATCACGTGCAGGTGTGCGTCGTTGAGGCCGGGGATCACCCGTCGCCCCAGCGCGTCGACGACACGTGTCGCAGGACCCACCTGGCCGGCCACGTCCTTGTCGTCGCCTACCGCGGTGATGACTCCATCGCGGATGGCGATCGCCGCGGCCTGCGGCAGACGGGGATCACCGGTGTGGATCTTGGCGTTGCGGACGATGATGTCCGCCGCGTCTTCTGCGGTGGCGCGGGGAATCAGCCCGCCGACCGGCATCGTGGACACCTTTCGACAACCTCCTTCAGTGCGTACAACGGGGGTGTTTGATGGGCCGCGTCCAGAGCCGGAAGAGATTCGGTGAACTGCACCAGGGACGGTGCTGCGGCTGCTTCGCCGGTAACGCTAGGCCGGAAAAGGCGGGTCCGGTCACTGGTCAGCGCACTGAGGCTTGCCTGCCAGTGCACTGGGCTTCGCACCGTGCACGGTGGGGTCAGAGTTGGTGCGCCAGCGTGCAATGACCTGCGTATTCAGGGTCCTAGCGTGGCCGTGAACGGTCCGGCTGATCTTCGGCCCCAGTGAGGGGCGCATCGCCGGAAACACCGATGTGCACGTAAGCCTCAGGAGTAGACATGTCCCAGACCTTTGAGCCGGTCCAGCCGGAACTGGAGCCGGCCGCCGCAGCGTTCGCCGAGGCCACTGCCAACCCTCCGTACCTGTTCGACCTGGCCCCGGCGGAGGGCCGCAAGGCGGTTGACGAGGTGCAGTCCGGTGACATCACCAAGCCGGACGTCGACGAGGAGTGGATCACCGTGTCGGGCGGGCCCACGGGCAGTGTCCGTGCCCGCATCGTCAAGCCCGCCGGAGCTGAGGGCACCCTGCCCGTCATCCTCTACATCCACGGCGCCGGCTGGGTCTTCGGCAACGCCCACACCCACGACAGGCTGGTGCGCGAACTCGCCGTCGGTGCGAACGCAGCCGTGGTCTTCCCCGAGTACGACCTCTCCCCCGAGGCCCGCTATCCCGTCGCCATCGAGCAGAACTACGCGGTGGCCCAGTGGATCACCGCCGAAGGCGCCACCAAGGGGCTCGACGGCAACCGCCTCGCTGTCGCCGGCGACTCCGTGGGCGGCAACATGACCGCCGCGCTCACCCTGATGGCCAAGGAGCGCGGGGACGTCCCCCTGCTCCAGCAGGTTCTCTTCTACCCGGTGACCGACGCCGCCTTCGACACCGCGTCGTACCACCAGTTCGCCACCGGCTACTTCCTGCGCCGCGACGGCATGCAGTGGTTCTGGGACCAGTACACGACCGATGAGGCGGAACGCGCCCAGATCACGGCATCCCCGCTGCGGGCCACCACCGAGCAGCTGGCCGGCCTGCCGCCAGCCCTCGTCATCACCGGTGAAGCCGACGTTCTGCGTGACGAGGGTGAGGCGTACGCCAACAAGCTGCGCAAGGCCGGCGTGCCGGTCACCGCAGTCCGCTACCAGGGTGTCATCCACGACTTCGTCATGCTCAACGCACTGCGCGAGACCCACGCCGCTGAAGCGGCCATCAACCAGGCCGTCGCAGTCCTGCGCACCGCACTGCACAGCCGCTGACACACCACCCAACCCGTTCAAGGAGCACAGACAGATGGGCACCACTCCCACCGTCCTACTCGTCCACGGCGCATTCGCGGATGCCGGCAGTTGGTCCGGCGTCATCGCGGAGCTGCAGAACCACGGTGTTCCCGTGGTGGCGCCGCCGAACCCGCTGCGAGGCCTGGCCTCCGACGCCGCCTACATCGCCGCGCAGGCCTCCCAGATCGACGGTCCGGTCGTGCTGGTCGGCCACTCCTACGGCGGAGCGGTCATTTCTGTGGCGGGCACCACCGAGAACGTCGTCGGCCTGGTCTACGTCGCCGCCTACATCCCCGAAGAGGGCGAAAGCCTCGGCGAGCTGCAGGGCAGTTTCCCGCTGTCGCCGCTGGTCAGTAACCTCTCGGAGAAGACGTACCCGATGGACGGCGGAGAGCCCGCGGTCGAGGTCACGATCAAGGCCGAGGCGTACCCCGGTATCTTCGCCGCCGACGTTCCTGCTGCTGTGACCAAGGTGCTGGCAGCGGCGCAGCGTCCCCTGGCCGCCTCGACGTTCACGGAGACCGCCTCGGCTGCGGCGTGGAAGACCAAGCCGTCGTGGGCGCTCGTGGCCGGCGCGGACGAGGCGATCAACCCGGAGGTGGAGCGCTTTGGCGCGAAGCGGGCCGGAGCAACGGTCGTCGAGATCGACGGTGCCTCGCACGCCGTCGCCGTCTCCCGGCCAAAGGAAGTCGCCGACCTGATCCGCGACGCGGTGCGCGCGACCGCCTGATGTGCCGGTAGCCGGCAAACCAGCGTGAAGGCCGCGCGGTTCCCTAGAACCGCGTGGCCTTCGCGCGTTCGTGCGCTTTCTGGGACTGCGGTGCGTCGCAGCCCGTCGGTGAACGGGCACGAGTGAGGTGATTGGCCTCTCCCTCTGTGCCCGGTGTTGCGGAGCCGTAGGAGCGGCGGCGACCCCCGTCCCTGCAGACTGACGAATCTTCTACCGATCTCTACGGAGCGCGGTGGTGCCTGCCAGCCCCGACGGCGGAGAATGCAGTACGCCGGCGCTGATCGTTTCACCAGCTCCGACCGATCGAGTACTGCAGAAGCCCTCACCCAATGGATGTGCGTCATGAGAACCGAAGAACAGTCGTGGGCGAACTGACAACGAGCGACGGCATGTACTGCGTAGCGCTGCGCGAGCGAGGCCACCTCGTCGGACTGCTGATGGTCGTCGCCCCCGACGGCCCGTCTCACCGGAGGAGACGGCAACGATCAGCCAGGCGGTATCTGCGATCGCGGCGCAGATGTATGCGGACCAACTGGCCGCCGGGGCCGAGAGGACTGACGTCCAGGAGATGCTGCTGGCGCTGGTCGGTGAGAGTCAGGTCGCCCGCGCCTCTGCGCGCCAGCGCATTATCACTGAGGGGCTGCTTCCCGACGCTCCTCACGTCGTGGCCGGCGTCGTGCAGTTGAGTCCGTCCCTGGAGCCACCAGGCCAATGGGAGATGGCACTGCGCGGCTCGCTCGAACGCTTCCGCGGTCGCGCTCAGCGACCGGGATCATGGCCGTCACCCCGGAAAGCGCGGTCCTTCTGCAGTGCTGTACCCGGCCGGTCGACGAAAGTGAACTCGCGGACCAGGCCACCAGCATCCTTGCGACACTGTGTACGTACCTTGATGCGTCCACCGCTCCCGTGATCGGGGTGGGCGGTGTCCAGGACAGCTTGTCTGAACAACATGGCCAGCTACGAGACGCTGGGCGAGCTCGCTGTACTGCTGCGGCTTCCTGATGCGGCGCTCAACGCGTCGCTGCTGCCCAAGCCCGTGCGCACACTGCTGGACAGCCCGGTGGGCCAGCGGCTTGAGGAGACTCTGCGGTGCTTCCTGGAGAACGTCGGCTCCCTTCCTCTCACCGCGGAGGCATTGGGCATCCACCGCAGCTCGCTCTAATGCCGCCTCCGGCAGGTTCAGGAGGTCACCGGGCTTGATCTGGGCAACGGCGGTGACCGGCTGGTGCTGCACCTCGGGCTGCGGATTCATGCGCTCTTGGAGCCGGGCTCGGTCTCCTGAGCGGGTGGAGCCAGGTAGCTGCGCCGTGCTGCTTTTCGCGTGCGGTCCGCTCCGGGGCTCTGCCGCACGGTGACCACGGCGGTCAGACCACTCAGGAGGAGTCCAGCAACCAGTGCAGGCGCCGAGAACCAGGTGGTCATCAGTATGCCGACAGCGGCGAAGAGGAACAGGGCGCCCTCGGCTGTTCTTGTCTGATGTGGTCGCAGGTGTACCGCCCACACGGTGACCAGAAAGATGGCTGCTGGGGCGGTGACCGCCAGCGCAGCGACGTCCGATGCCGCGCTGGCAGGACGTGTGAGGTGATCAGCGTAGGCGGCGAGGCCGGCTCCTTCGGCCGTGGCCGAAGCGAACACGAGGTAGTGGCCGTAAGCCCAGGTGAAGCGTTTGCCGCGAGCCTGATGCGACGTGGCGAGCAGGACGTGGGCGGGCCTCGTGAAGTACAGCCACCACATCGCGAAGGCCATCAGGAGGCCACCGCACGCGAGGGCATAGAGGGCACCGCTGCCGTGATTGCGGTCGAAGGCTCCCCGGACGGCGATGGTGGCGGCTGCGATGGACTCACCGAGCACAATGAGTGTGAACAGCTCGTAGCGCTCGGCAATGTGTCGTGGATGCCACGGGGTCATGCCGGCCGATTGCGCCCACACGGGCACGATGACCTCGGCGAGGATCATCAGGACGATGCCCGGCAGACGAGCCGGAGTGGGAAGAAGCAGCAGCACGACCCAGCCCGCCTGGCATACCGATACCCCGGCGGCGAAGCGAAACGCCGTCCCGCGCCGGGCGGGGTCGGACAGTCCAGCTCGCAGCCACAGCGCCGCAAGCGCCGTACGCATAATCACGTATCCGAGCGTGATGACGAGCAGGTCACCCTGGCTGAAGGCGCGGCTGACGCCGGCAGCGAGGACGAGGGACCCTGTGACCTGTACCAACACGGTCAGCCGGTAGGCAGTGTCACCAGGATCGTAGGCAGAGGCGAACCAGGTGAAGTTCATCCAGGCCCACCAAATGGTGAAGAAGACCAGCGCGAAACGCAGAGCCCCCGAGGCGTAGCGCCCGTGCGTGAAGGCCTCGTGCAGACTCTCCGACGCCTGCGCTACGGCTACCACGAAGCACAGGTCGACAAAGAGTTCCAGCGGGGTGGCGGTCCGGTGGGCCTCGTCTGGGTCACGGCCTCTCATGGTGGGCAGTCGGCGTATGGCGGGGCCCAGCCGCAGGCTTCTCGTGCGGCTCAGCGGAGCGCTCCCAAGGCCGCCCCGACCGTCCGATGGAAAGTGGGGTAGGTGTAGATCATGTGCCGGAGGCTGTCGACGGGGACCTCGGCATGGACGGCGACGTTCAGTCCGTACAGCACTTCGCCGCCCGCCGGCCCCGCCGATGTCGCACCAACCAGTACACCGCGGTCTGTGTCTTCGACGAGCTTGATGAATCCCTCACTGCCCGGACCGTGGATCCAACCGCGTGTCGAGGAAGCAAGGGGCAGCACACTGGTGCGTACGCGCAGACCTTGCTCCCTCGCCTGCCGCTCCGTCAGTCCGACGGCTCCGATCTCGGGATCGGTGAACGTGACCCGCGGCAGCGCTCGGTAGTCGGCGGCAGGACCGGTGGGTCCCAGTATGTCCCGAACGGCGATCTCGGCCTGGTACATCGACACATGCGTGAAGGCGCCCTTCCCGGTGACGTCACCGACGGCCCAGAGGCCTTCCGCAGGCGCCCTCATCCGGCCGTCTGTGGGCACGGCCGGTGCCGTGGGATCCAGGCCCACCGTCTCCACGGCGAGAGCAGCAAGGTCAGCGTGGCGCCCGGTGGCGACCAGGAGCCGCTCGGCGCGCAACTCTTCGCTACTTTCGTCCAGTTGGACGGTGAACAGGGTGCCGTCGTGAGCGACATGACGGGCCTGGACGCCGGTGAGAACCTCGACTCCGTCGGTCTGAAGGGCCTGTGCCGCCAGCTGCCCTGCCTCCGGCTCTTCCTGGGCCAGCAGCCGGTCCCGCCCCTCGACGAGGGTGACGGAGCACCGGAAGCGAGCGAAGACCTGAGCCAGTTCCACACCGACGGCTCCGCCTCCGAGAATGATCATGGAGTTCGGTAGCGTCTCGGTCGCCATGGCATCCTGGTTGGTCCAGTACGGGGTTTCCTTCAGGCCCGGCACCGGTGGTACCCAGGGCCGTGTTCCCGTGGCCAGCACTATGCCCCGACTGGCCACGAAGGTGCGGTCGCCGACTGTCACCCGACGTGCCCCGGCCAAGCGCGCCCGCCCGCGGACGAGGCGAGCCCCCTTGGCCGTCAAACGGTCCGCGGCCGCCTTGTCGCTCCAATGGCTGGTGGCCTCCTCGCGGATCCGTGTGGAGACCTTGCCCCAGTCAGCGGTCAGGTCCACCTCCCCTGCCAGGACCGGCACCCGGCCGGCCTCGGCAAGGGAATTGCCGGCGCGAATCATCATCTTGCTCGGCACACACGCCCAGTACGGACACTCTCCCCCGACTAGTTCCGCTTCCACCGCCACCACGCTCAGTCCGGCCTCGGCCAAAGTGCTCGCGACGTACTCACCGCCCGGCCCCAGACCAACGACCAGCACATCTGCCGGCTCATCCACGTTCATCACCGTTCCTCGTCCGACGGTCTGCCCGCCACATCAGGCAGCCGAGGCTAGGGCTGCTGAAGATCGGCATGCGCCCACGAGTGCACGGATGTTTATACGAGAGCGAACGTCCGAGACGGGCGCTGGGCGCCGTGCGCTGACAGGCTTTGGTGCGTGCGCTGCTGGAAAAGGTGACGCGGCGACCGCGTCTTAGAAGCTGTTGTCTTTCCGGACGTGATCGACGCGTTTCCGCTGGTCGGGGATAGGGGTGGTGGTTCCGTGGGAGTGGTGGCCTGTCGGGTCGTCGTTCCCGGGGAGGTCACGGATGCCGTCGGT
>NZ_JAVRFH010000091.1:0-13313 GCF_031845825.1 Streptomyces lancefieldiae
GAGATCGTCCGCTCCGCCTCGCGCCGGTCCTGCTTCTCCCGCAGGGTCTGCCGCTTGTCGTACTCCTTCTTGCCGCGCGCCAGCGCGATCTCGACCTTGGCCCGGCCGTCCTTGAAGTACAGCGCCACCGCGAGCTGTGCCGGAATCAGCGCGGCGGGCAGCACCCGTCCCCACGCCCAGTGGCCGCTCACCCCACCGGCCACGAACAGCACCGCGCCCAGCACGAAGAACAGCACCAGCGCGTCCCGCCGGTCCCGCCACCAACGCACCGCCAGCGCCACCACCCCCAGCAGAACCAGCCAGTACCGCCCGATCAGGTCCCGGTACAGAGGCCGGTGCACGGCGTCCATCCCGTCCCCGGCACCGAGCAGCGCGAAGAAGTCGTAGTACGGCCAGACCCACAGCACCACCACCCCCACCGCGACCCCGGCCCCCAGCCACCCCCACACCCGCGCCCCGGCCCGCGCCGCGCTCACGACGGCGAGCGCGCCCAACGACGCGACGACCCCGGAGAACTGGTGGACGAGCAGAATCACCGCCCACAGCACCCCGCAGCCGAGCCAGACCCCCCACCCGGCCGGCCACCCGCCGCTCCCGCGCGCAGCCCGTGCCAGCCACGCCCAGAGGTGAAAGGCGAGGCCCAGGGCGAGAACACTCGGATACGCCACCGTCAGCGCGAGCGAGTGGAGCCCGAGGAAGCCGCTCCACTCGAACTGGGCCGTGCCCCACAGCAGTACCAGGCACAGCAGCGCGAGCGGCGGCGCCGCCGGACGCGCGCTCAGGGTGCGGACGTACCGCCACACGCCCGTCACCAGCACCCCGAGCGCCACCAGCGCCCCGATCCGCAGCACGACGAAGACGGAGAACCCGGTCACCCTGGCCACGCAGCCGAGCAGCACCGTCCACGGCGAGTAGTACGGGCTCGGAGTGTCCGCGTCGACCAGCGGGTTGCCGGGGTCGGTGAGGCTGTGCCGCAGGCGTTCGACGGTGGCCGCGTGCATGCCGAGGTCACCGATCCAGGGCAGCCGGACGATCACCAGGAGCAGCAGGAGGAGGACGAGCACGGCGCCCGCGCCGGGGACGACGGCCGCTCGCGGCGGCACGGCACGCGTCATCGTCCCGGGACGCTCCCTCACGCAGGCACTTTAACCCCCATACTCACCCAATCCAGACATGAGGGCGCCCCGGGCCACGACGACCCGGGGCGCCCCGGCGACCACGCCACTCCTGGCGTCACGCGGTCAGGAGTGCGTACGCAGCAGCGTCCGCATCGTCCGCATCGCCACCGACAGGTTGGACAGGTCGAAGGAGTCCGAACCGCGGATCTCCTCCAGCGTGGCGCGGGCCCGGCCGAGGATCGCCGCGTTCTTCTGCTCCCACGCCTGGAACCGCTGCTCCGGCGTCGACGTGCCGTCGCCCGCCGCCAGCACGTCGGCGGTGAGCGCCGCGTGCGCCGCGTACAGGTCCTCGCGGATCGCCGCGCGGGCCATGGACTGCCAGCGGTCGGAGCGGGGCAGATCACTGATCCGGTCCATCAGCTGGGTGACGCTCAGCCGGTCGGCGAGGTCGTAGTACACCTCGGCGACGTCCAGCGGCTCCTTGCCCATGCGGTCGGCCACCGACACGATGTCCAGCGTCGGGAAGGCCGAGGAGAACCCGGCCACCCTGGTGGCCGGCTCGTCCGGGACGCCGGCGGCGGTGAGCTCGTCGTAGATGTGCTGGTACCACTCCGCGTCCGCGCCGCGCAGCAGCTTCGGCAGCTGCGACCAGACCTGCTCGACGCGCTCGGCGAAGAAGTCGACCGTCTCGGCGAGCTGCAGCGGCTGCGGCCGGTTGTTCAGCAGCCAGCGCGTGCCGCGCTCGACCAGGCGGCGCGAGTGCAGCCGGATGCGGGTCTGCACGGCGGCCTCGACCCTGGTGTCCAGCGCCTCCACCGCGTCCCACACCGGGGCGGCGCGGAAGATCGCCCGGGCCGCGGTCTGCGCCCGCACGATCTCCTCCAGCGACGCGCCGGTCTCCTCGCGCATCCGGTGCAGATACGTCGTACCGCCCGTGTTGACCGTGTCGTTGACCAGGACGGTCGTCGTGATCTCACGGCGCAGCGGGTGGCCGTCGATCCGGTCGAGGAACTGCTCGCGCAGCGCCGTCGGGAAGTACGCGTGGAGCAGGCCCTTCAGATACGGGTCGTCGGGCAGCGAGGTGTGCAGCAGCTCCTCGGCGACCGTGATCTTCGTGTACGCCAGCAGCACGGCCGTCTCCGGGCCGGTGAGACCGTGTCCGGCGCCGAGGCGTTCGCGGATCTGGCGGTCGGTGGGCAGGAACTCCAGGGCCCGGTTGAGGTGGCCCTCCCTGACCAGGTGGCGCATGAAGCGCTGCTGGGCGTGGAGCATGTCCTTGGACTGGGCCAGCGCGTTGGCGATGGCCGTGTTCTGCGCGTAGTTGTTGCGCAGGACCAGCGCTCCGACCTCGTCGGTCATCTCGGCGAGCAGCTTGTTGCGCTGCTTGACGGTCATGTCGCCGTCCCTGACGAGACCGTTGAGCAGGATCTTGATGTTCACCTCGTGGTCGGAGGTGTCCACGCCCGCGCTGTTGTCGATGGCGTCGGTGTTGATCCTGCCGCCGTTGCGGGCGAACTCGATCCGGCCGAGCTGGGTCAGGCCCAGGTTGCCGCCCTCGCCGACGACCTGGACCCGCAGGTCCTTGCCGTCGACCCGGATGGCGTCGTTGGCCTTGTCGCCGACGTCGCCGTTGGACTCGGTGGACGCCTTCACGTACGTACCGATGCCGCCGTTCCACAGCAGGTCCACCGGCGCCGAGAGGATCGCCTTCATCAGGTCGGCCGGGGTCATCTTGGTGACGCCGGCCTCGATGCCGAGGGCCTCGCGGATGTGCGCGTTGACCGGGATCGACTTGGCCGTGCGCGGGAAGATGCCGCCGCCGGCCGAGAGCAGCCCGGTGTCGTAGTCGGCCCACGAGGAGCGCGGCAGCTCGAACAGCCGGCGGCGCTCGGCGTACGAGGTGGCCGCGTCCGGTGTCGGGTCGATGAAGATGTGCCGGTGGTCGAAGGCGGCGACCAGGCG
The DNA here is from genome assembly GCF_031845825.1 of Streptomyces lancefieldiae. NCBI lineage: Bacteria > Bacillati > Actinomycetota > Actinomycetes > Kitasatosporales > Streptomycetaceae > Streptomyces > Streptomyces lancefieldiae. Next base: position 3,081 of record NZ_JAVRFH010000091.1, read on the forward strand.
GATGTGCTCGCTGAGCAGCATGCCGTTGCCGAACACGTCACCGGACATGTCGCCGATGCCGACGACGGTGAAGTCCTGGGTCTGGGTGTCCACGCCCAGCTCCCGGAAGTGCCGCTTGACGGACTCCCACGCGCCGCGGGCGGTGATGCCCATGCCCTTGTGGTCGTAGCCCGCGGAGCCGCCGGAGGCGAAGGCGTCGCCGAGCCAGAAGGTGTAGGACTCGGCGACCTCGTTGGCGATGTCCGAGAACTTCGCGGTGCCCTTGTCGGCGGCGACGACGAGGTAGGTGTCGTCCTCGTCGTGCCGGACGACGTCCGCCGGGGGCACGACCTCGCCGGCCACCATGTTGTCGGTGATGTCGAGCAGCGCCGAGATGAACGTCCGGTAGCTGGCGATGCCCTCGGCCATCCAGGCGTCACGGTCGACGTTCGGGTCGGGCAGCTGCTTGGCGACGAAGCCGCCCTTGGCGCCGACCGGCACGATGACGGTGTTCTTCACCATCTGCGCCTTGACCAGACCGAGGATCTCGGTACGGAAGTCCTCCCGGCGGTCCGACCAGCGCAGACCACCGCGCGCGACCTTGCCGAAGCGCAGGTGCACGCCCTCGACGCGCGGCGAGTACACCCAGATCTCGAACGCCGGGCGCGGCGCGGGCAGGTCGGGGATGGCCTGCGGGTCGAACTTCATGGAGACGTAGTCGTGCGGCCTGCCGCTGCTCGCCTTCTGGAAGAAGTTCGTCCGCAGCGTCGCCTTGATGACGGTGAGGAAGGACCGCAGGATCCGGTCCTCGTCCAGGCTCGCGACCTGGTCGAGGGCGGCGTCCACCTCTTCGAGCAGGGCGTCGACGATCTCGTGTCCGGCACGCTGCCGCTCGGGGGCCATGCGCGCCTCGAACAGGGAGACGAGCAGACGCGTGGTGTGGACGTTGTTGCGGAGGGTGTCCTCCATGTAGTCCTGGCTGAACGTCGAACCCGCCTGCCGCAGGTACTTCGCGTAGGCGCGCAGCACCATCGCCTGCCGCCAGGTCAGCCCGGCGCTCAGCACGAGGGCGTTGAAGCCGTCGTTCTCCGCCTTGCCGTTCCAGGTGGCGGCGAAGGCCTCCTGGAAGCGCTCGCGGGCGTCGTCGCCGAGGTAGTCGGCGCCGCCGACCACCGACCGCGGCATGCGCAGGCCGAAGTCGTAGATCCAGGCCGTCGTGCGGTCCGCGCAGCGCAGCTCGTACGGCCGCTCGTCGGTGACCTCGACGCCGAGCCGGCTGAGCACCGGCAGCACGGCGGACAGGGAGACCGAGCCGCCCTTCTGGTAGATCTTGAACCGGCGTTCCTCGGGCACGGCGCCCACCGGCTCGTAGAGGCTCAGCTCGAAGGTCTTGTCCTCGTCCAGCCGTTCGAGGTGGCCGAGGTCGGCCACCGCGGAGCGCGGGCCGTGGTCGGCCTTGTAGCCCTCCGGGAAGGCGCTCGCGTACCGGCGCAGCAGTTCGGCGGACCGCTCCTCGCCGAACTCCGCGTTCAGCGCCTCGGCGAACCCGTCGGCCCAGGAGCGGGCGGCCTCGACGAGCCGGGCCTCGATGCGCTCCTTGTCGGCGTCGGACAGCTGCGGCAGCTCGGTGCCCTGCGGGACCCGGACCACGAAGTGCAGCCGGGACAGGATCGACTCGGTGTTCCAGGCCGTGAAGTCGACGCTGGTGCCGCCGAGCTCCTCCTTGAGGATGTCGATGATCCGCAGCCGGACACCGGTGGTGTAGCGGTCGCGGGGGAGGTAGACGAGGGCCGAGTAGTAGCGGCCGTACTCGTCCTGGCGCAGGTAGAGCCGCAGCCGGCGGCGCTCCTGGAGGTAGAGCACGGAGGTGACGATCGGCTCCAGCTCCTCGACCGGCGTCTGGAACATCTCGTCGCGCGGGTACGTCTCCAGGATCTGGAGCAGGTCCCGGCCGTCGTGGCTGTTGGGCGAGAAGCCGGCCCGGTCCAGCACCTCCTCCACCTTGCGCCGGACCACCGGCACCCGGCGGACGGACTCGGTGTAGGCGGCGGAGGAGAACAGACCGAGGAAGCGTCGCTCGCCGACGACGTTGCCCTGCTCGTCGAACTTCTTGACGCCGATGTAGTCCAGGTAGGACGGCCGGTGGACGGTGGCCCGGCTGTTGGCCTTGGTCAGCACGAGCAGCCGGTGCTCGCGGGCCTTGGCCCGGGCGTCGGCGGGCAGCCGCTCGAAGGACGGGCTGACGGGGTGGCTCTCGTCGGCCGCGTGGTGCGGGTCGGAGCGCAGGATGCCGAGGCCGGTGCCGGCCACGGCGGCGAGGGAGTCGTCACCGCGCAGCTGGTACTCGCGGTAGCCGAGGAAGGTGAAGTGGTCGTCGGCCAGCCAGCGCAGCAGCTCGCGGGCCTCCTCCAGCTCCCGCGGGGGGAGGTCGTCGGGGGCGGGTTCCTTCGGCAGTTCCTCCGCGACGCGGAGGGCCGCGTCCCGCATCTTGCCCCAGTCCTCGACGGTCTCGCGGACGTCGTTCAGGACGCGCAGCAGGTCGGCGGTGATCTGCTTGAGGTCACCCCGGTCGGTCTCGCGGTCGATCTCGACGTGGATCCAGGACTCGACGTGCGCGTCGTGCGGCAGGTCGTCGGAGGGCCCGCCGGCGAGCACCTCGATGAGCTTGCCGGTGACGTCGCGCCGCACCACGATCAGCGGGTGGACGACGACGTGGATGCCGCGGCCCTGCCGGGTCAGCTCGTTGGTCACCGAGTCGACGAGGAAGGGCATGTCGTCCGTGACCACCTCGACGACGGAGTGGCTGCACGTCCAGCCGTTCTCCTCGACCGTCGGGGTGTGCACCCGCACGTTCGCCGTGCCCTGGGGGCGGTTCCCGGCCAGCCGGTAGTGCGAGACGGCGGCTCCGAAGATGTCGACCGGGTCGCGGTCGGCCAGGTCCTCAGGGGCGGTGTGCCGGTAGTAACGCCGGAGGAACGCGAACACGGATGCCTGGTCGGGGGCGCCCGGGGTGCCCGGGGTTTCCGGAGTTCCCTCGCCCGTCGTCCCAGTCGGTAGGTGCCCCCCGACCGGGCTGTTCTCAGCTACCCGTGCAGCCCTTTCGAGCAGCTCGGCCTTGGCTTCGTCCAGCTTGGTCTGCATTGTCCTCTGGCTCCTGTCGCGCGCCGTTGCGTGACGTAGAAGGAAGTACGGTCTCCTGCCTTCCGACGTGACGCCGAGACGCGGGGTGTCCGGTCTGTTCCGACGCTATGCCGCAAGGTGAGATGAGCGGGGGCATATCGGCCAAAGTCGCCACGCCCGCCGGGTGTGACGTCGCTCTCGCCGTCACCGTCCGGGGGGTGCGCGGCGCCGTCCCGGGGGCCTTCGGCGCCCCGTCCCGCCCGCGAAGACCAGCGACCGCCGCCCGGACACGGATGTCGTCCGTGCGTACCGGGCGCAGGGCAGGGGCACCGATGCCCCCGCGAGCTATCGCGCTGATCACGCCACAAGGCTATCGCCCCCCGAGGGGCCCCCGTCACGAGCCGCATGTGTACAAAACCGAGACCGGAACTTGGACACTCCGCACAGAACCAGGCGCAGCTCCGCGCAGTCGCGCCTCCACAGCCGCCGGCCCTCGCGCCGACGCAGCCGCGGACAGTCGTGTCGCCGCAGCTGCGGGCAGTCGTGCCTCCCCCAGTGCCTGAACGGCCCGGGAGGCACCCCGCAGCGCCGGGACGCGCGACCCACCCCGGCCGACGCCGACGCCGGGCACCACTCAGCCGACGTCACCCACCGGCGCGGAGAACCCGCTCACGCCGCCAACCGCTCCGCCTCCGCCACGGCCTCCCCCAACGTGTCCACCACCGGCACCCCGACCCCCTCCAGACTGGCCCGGCTGTGCGAGCCCCCGGTGTAGAGCACCGCCCGCGCCCCCACATGCCGCGCAGCCACCGCGTCGTCGGCGGCATCCCCGATCACCACCGTACGAGCCGGCTCCACACCGGCCCGCGCCAGCTCACCGAGGTGCCGCACCATGTGCTCGGCCTTGCTGCCCCCGGAAGGCCCGATCCGTCCGTCGACGCGTATGAAGTGCGTCTCGATCCCGAAGCCCTTGACCAGCGGGACGAGCTCGTCGTGGTGGTACATGCTGAGAATCGACTGGCTGCGCCCCGCCGACCGCCAGCCCGCGAGCAGTTCCGTCACGCCCTCGGTGAGCGCGCACCGCACCCGGTGCTCGGTGTAGTGGCGCTGGAAGGCCGCGTCCATGACCTCCCACTCGGCGTCGGTGGGCAGCCGCCCCATCAGCCGCTCGTAGAACTTCGGCACCGGCACGCAGTACAACGCCCGGTACTGCTCCAGCGTGATCGGCGCCAGTCCCAGCTCGGCGAACGCCGCGTTCGTCCCCTCGATGATCGCGTCGTTGTCGTGGAACAGCGTCCCGTTCCAGTCCCAGACGATGTGCGCCCCTGTCTGCATCCCCATGCCGAAGAACGTACCCGCCGCCACTGACAGTCAAGACGGGGGCCGCCGCCGCGGGACGTCAGAGACCGGCCCCCACCAGGTTCGGGATCTCCTGCGTCGCGTACCACAGCAGCTCGTGGTCCTCCGCCCCGTCCACGACGAACTGGGCGTCGTCGTCCCCGCCGTCCGCCGCGGCGAGCGCCTCGGCCGCGGCGGCCACGTCCTTCTCGGCGTCCGCGGAGTCGACGTGCACCGCGGCCGCCTTGGCCAGCGGCAGCGGCCCGGCGACCCGCACCTCGCCCGGCACCGCCTGATCGGTTCCCCGGTCCGGGTCGGCCGAGGCCGCGCCGTCGGGCACGTCGGCGGCGACCACGACCCGGCGCCGGGGCGCACCGTCGTCGGCCGCCAACAGCCGCAGCGAGGCCAGCGCGGCCCGGTTCAGGGCGGCGTACTCCAGCTCCTCCATGTCGTCCGAGACGTACCACTCGCGCAACGCCGGCGTCACGGCGCAGGCGGCGAGCGGCCCGGTCCCCAGCGTGCCCGTCCTGTGCGCCTCGGCGAGGCCGGAAAGGGTCAGGGGGACGTAGACGCGCATGAGACTGCCGCTTTCGTGGTCGGGGACTCCGGAGGGTCTGGAGAGCCTTCAGGATACGTGCGGTGTCCCCTTTCGGGTCCCCACCCACAACGCCTGACACGTCCACCCACGGCCCCGGAATTCACCCGGTCGACCCGCTCCGTCCCGGGGTTTCCGTATGCCCGGACCACTCTGATAGGTGAACCTCCAGAGCCCCCCGACCCGACCACCCTCCGCCTTGCCCTTCCGGCCCGCCACCCCGTACAAGATCCCCGACCACGAAGTTACTGCCCGGTATTATCCGAGCCACCGAACGGGGACCCCTCCATGCGCAAGGTCATGACCAGGACCCAGCTCCGCCCGATCCCCCGCACACCAGCCACCCCCCTCCCCTCCACACCCGCAGACACCACCCCGCGTCCAGGCGGCGCACCCCTGCGCACCTCCTCCGGCGTCCTCCGGGAGGACCGTACGGAGAGGCCCGCAGAGGGGCCCGCAAAGGGGTCCTCGGAGGGATCCACGGAGGGACTGTCACCACTCGCCGCCGCACCGCCCCGCAGGCCCGGCGGGAGCGTCGCGCGGGCCGCGGCACCCGGTGGCCGTCCGCCGGGCTCGCCGGGCCGGTCCTCGCGAGGCCGTACGAGGCCGGCGGACACCCGACCGCCCACGGCCGGTCCGGGCCGCTCCACCGTGACGGGCTCCCGCACGGCGGCCGGCGCCCCCGTCGCGGGCGCGGACGCACAGGCCGCGCACCGCCGGGCCACCCCGGCCCCCGCAACGCCTCTCGTGCCCGCCCAGCCCCCTCGTCGCCCCCTCCCGCGGCTCCGCACCACCGACCACTTCGCCGAGCTCCTCCTCGGCGTGCTCAGCGGCCGACGCCCCGTCCACTCGATGCTCCGGCACACCGCCGGCCGGGCCTACGACGAACTGGCCCGGCTCGCCGAACGCGGCCCCCTGCGTACCCGCGGCACGCTCCCCGTCGTCCGCGACATCGGCTACTTCGAGCCCCGCCCGGGCGCACTGGAGGTCTTCGCCCGCATCGGCGCCGGTGACCAGCTACGCGCCATGGCCTTCCGCCTGGAACAGGGCCGGGACCTGCGCTGGCGCTGCACGGCGGTGGAGCTGGGCGGGCCTCGCAGGCCCCACACGACCGACGACTGAACCGGCCCGCGCCACCGGAGAGCCGACCATCCGGCGAACCACCGCGGAGCCGCACCCGGGCAAATCGGTGAACCGTGAACCGCGGGACCGCAAGACCGCAGGACCGCAAGATCGCAAGACTACGGGACTACGGGACTACGGGACTACGGGACCGCGAACCCCGCACAGGCCGAAGGGCCGGCCACCCCCAGGGGTGACCGGCCCTTCCTCCGCCACGGCGCCCGCAGGCACCGCACCGTCACTTCTTGCGGCGGCGTCCGCCCTTGGCCTGCTTGCGGCGCTCCGCGCGGGTGAGCCCGTCGGACGGGGACTGCGCGGGCTCGCCGTCGGTGGTGAATTCACCCTCGATGACACCGCCCTCGCCGTCCACGGTCGGCGCGGAGAAGTGCAGGTCCCGACGCTGCGGGGCGTCGAGCCCCTTGGCGCGGATCTCCGGACGTGCGCCCGCCTGGGCCGGCACCGCGTCCTGCGGGCCCTTCTCCAGCGACGGCGCGGCTTCCGCGACCGGGACCTCCTCGACCTGCTGCTCGACCTGGACCTCCAGGTTGAACAGGTAGCCGACGGACTCCTCCTTGATGCCCTCCATCATGGCCTGGAACATGTCGAAGCCCTCGCGCTGGTACTCGACCAGCGGGTCCTTCTGCGCCATCGCGCGCAGGCCGATGCCCTCCTGGAGGTAGTCCATCTCGTACAGGTGCTCGCGCCACTTGCGGTCCAGGACCGAGAGCACGACCCGGCGCTCCAGCTCACGCATGATCTCGGAACCGAGCTGCGCCTCACGCGCCTCGTACTGCTCCTGGATGTCGTCCTTGATGGACTCTCCGATGTACTCGGCGGTCAACCCGGCCCGGTCGCCGGCCGCCTCCTCCAGCTCCTCCACGGTGATCTTTACCGGGTAGAGCTGCTTGAAGGCACCCCACAGACGGTCGAGGTCCCAGTCCTCCGGGAAGCCCTCGGCGGTCTCGGCCTGCACGTACGCGTCGATCGTGTCGTTCATGAAGTGCTGGATCTGCTCCCGCAGGTCCTCGCCCTCCAGAACACGGCGGCGCTCGCCGTAGATGACCTCGCGCTGCCGGTTGAGGACCTCGTCGTACTTCAGGACGTTCTTGCGGGTCTCGAAGTTCTGCGTCTCCACCTGCGACTGGGCGGACGCGATCGCGCGCGTGACCATCTTGTTCTCGATCGGCACGTCGTCCGGGACGTTCGCCATCGACATCACGCGCTCGACCATCTGGGCCTTGAACAGGCGCATCAGGTCGTCGCCCAGGGAGAGGTAGAACCGGGACTCGCCCGGGTCGCCCTGACGGCCGCTACGGCCGCGCAGCTGGTTGTCGATACGGCGCGACTCGTGCCGCTCGGTGCCCAGCACATACAGGCCGCCGAGCTTCTCGACCTCTTCCTTCTCGGCCTTGACCGCCAGCTCGGCCCGCTCGAGTGCGGCGGGCAGGGCCGTGGCCCACTCCTCGATGTGCTCCTCCGGGTCGAGGCCGCGCTGGCGCAGCTCCGCCTCGGCGAGGTCCTCGGGGTTGCCGCCGAGCTTGATGTCCGTACCACGGCCGGCCATGTTCGTGGCCACCGTCACGGAGCCCTTGCGACCCGCCTGGGCGACGATCGTCGCCTCACGGTCGTGCTGCTTGGCGTTGAGCACCTCGTGCTGGACACCGCGCTTGCTGAGCTGCTGCGAGAGGTACTCGGACTTCTCGACCGAGGTGGTGCCGACGAGGATCGGCTGGCCCTTGCGGTGCTTCTCCTCGATGTCGTCGACGACCGCCTCGAACTTCGCGACCTCGGTGCGGTAGATCAGGTCCGACTGGTCCTTGCGGACCATCGGCCGGTTGGTCGGGATGGGCACCACGCCGAGCTTGTAGATCTGGTGGAACTCGGCGGCCTCGGTCATCGCCGTACCGGTCATGCCGGACAGACCGGGCTGTTCCTTGCCGTTGTGGTCGTGGCGCTTGTAGAGGCGGAAGAAGTTCTGGAGCGTGATCGTGGCGAGCGTCTGGTTCTCGTCCTTGATGTCCACCCCTTCCTTCGCCTCGATCGCCTGGTGCATGCCCTCGTTGTACCGGCGGCCGGCGAGGATACGGCCCGTGTGCTCGTCGACGATCATGACCTCGCCGTCGATGACGACGTAGTCCTTGTCCTTCTTGAAGAGTTCCTTGGCCTTGATGGCGTTGTTCAGGTAGCCGACCAGCGGGGTGTTCACCGACTCGTAGAGGTTGTCGATGCCCAGCCAGTCCTCGACCTTGGCGACGCCGGACTCGTGGATGGCGACGGTGCGCTTCTTCTCGTCGACCTCGTAGTCGCCGGTCTCCTCGATGCCCTTGAGGGTGTTGCCCGCCTCGCCCTTCTTCAGGCGCGTGACCAGCTTGGCGAAGTCGCCGTACCACTTGGTGGCCTGGTCGGCCGGGCCGGAGATGATCAGCGGCGTACGGGCCTCGTCCACCAGGATGGAGTCGACCTCGTCGACGATGGCGAAGTTGTGCCCGCGCTGGACCAGCTCGTCCTTGGACCACGCCATGTTGTCGCGCAGGTAGTCGAAACCGAACTCGTTGTTCGTGCCGTAGGTGATGTCGCAGCCGTACATCTCGCGGCGCTGGGCCGGCGTCTGGTTGGCGAGGATGCAGCCGACGCTCAGGCCGAGGAACTTGTGGACGCGGCCCATCATCTCGGAGTCGCGCTCGGCCAGGTAGTCGTTGACCGTGACGATGTGCACGCCCTCGCCGGACAGGGCGTTGAGGTAGGCGGGCAGCGTACCGACGAGGGTCTTGCCCTCACCGGTCTTCATCTCGGCCACGTAACCCATGTGGAGGGCCGCGCCGCCCATGATCTGCACGTCGTAGTGCCGCTGGCCGAGGACGCGCTTGGCGGCCTCCCGGACGGTGGCGAAGGCTTCGGGCAGCAGGTCGTCCAGGCTCTCACCGTCGGCGTAGCGCTGCTTGTACTCATCGGTGAGGGCCCGCAGCTCGGCGTCGGAGAGGTCGACGAAGTCCTCTTCGATGGAGTTGACCTGGTCCGCGATGCGGTGCAGCTTGCGCAGGATCTTGCCTTCGCCTGCACGCATGATCTTCGAGAGGACGGACACGGGGGTTGGTCTCCTTGCCGGTCGGGCCTGGCACGGTCGGTTTCCTGTGACGAACTGAGCAACGGCCATCGTATGCGAGGACCCCGCCGCCCCGGGAGGCCTGCCGTACGGGGACCGTGTGCTCCTTCGTCCTGCTTCCGCTCTGCTGTCATTCGGTTCAACGCCCGAGCCCCGCGGATGGTGCCGCCTCCCGCCGAAGAATTGCGCGAAACGTGACCGCCCGTTCACGCACGGCTGCGTACCCGGCAAATCGATGGCGTCCGCCGCGGGCCGCCGCGCAGAATCGGCCGATGGAACCCCTCACGCTCACCACCGACCGCCTCGTCCTGCGCACGGTCGGCCCCCAGGACACCGAGGCCGTGTACGCCGCCGCTCAGGATCCCGACATCCAGCGCTGGACGACCATCCCCTCGCCCTACCTCCCCGAGCACGCGCGAAGCTTCACGGAGCAGACGGTTCCCGATGGCTGGGCGAACGACTCGATGTTCACCTTCGGCGCCTTCCTGCCCGCCGGCGACCTGGCCGGCGTGCTCGGCGTCACGATGGTCTCCCCGGGCGTCGGCGAGATCGGCTTCTGGGGTACCAAGGAGCACCGCGGCCGCGGCTACGTCACCGAGGCCGCCGTCGCCGTCGCCCGCTGGGCCTTCACCCACCGGGAGATCGACCGCCTGGAGTGGCGCGCCGAGGTCGGCAACACGGCCTCCCGCGCGGTGGCCCAACGCGCCGGCTTCGCCATGGAGGGCACGTTGCGTTCCGCGATCAGAAACAACGGCGTACGCCGCGACTGCTGGATCGGCGCCCTCCTCCCCTCGGACCTGTCCCTCCCGTCAACGACCCCCTACCTGCCGGCCCGAGCATGAACCACCCGGCCGCGGGCAGTCGTGCCTCCCCCAGTGCCTGAACAGGCCGCGCACCCACCAGGCCCACACCCACCCCGGACACCGGCCTCACACCGGCCCCTGCACCCGCCCACCGCACCCCGCCCCCGCGCGCC
>NZ_JAVRFH010000092.1:0-13173 GCF_031845825.1 Streptomyces lancefieldiae
AACTGGCGGAGTCGGCGGGTCGACCTCCCGGCTTGGAGGACGACACTGCGTCGTGTGTGCTTGAGGACCTTGACGAAGGAGACCCGGTCAGGGTCCAGGCCCTCGCCGTCGGCCAGCCGCATGATGATCCGGTTCAAGCAGTGGTGGATGGCCAGGTGGGCCCAGATCTCCTGCCGTATCAGTTCGGGCGACGCCGACCGCAGCACTTCGGCCTTCCCGCGTTGGAAGGTCTTCAACTGCCGGTAGGCGGACTCGACCTCCCATCGCTCGTGATACAGGGCTGCCAGCTCGGGGGCGGGTCCGGCCTCGGGTTCGAGCAGGTCAGTCAGCAGCCGAATGGTCTCGCCGCCATCGACCTGATAGTCGATCACGCGCACCGTCACACCACCCGGATGAGATCTCCGCTGGCCGGCGAGGTTCAGCCGGGTCAAATAGGTCCCGTCGGGCAAGATCTCCATGGGCTTCGCCGCGATGAAGGTACGAGCCCTGATCAGCAGATGCGCTCCGGCCTGCGTGTAGGCCTTCCACAGCGCGACACCGGGGAAGCCCCGATCCATGATCACCATCATGCCGGCGGCACTGTCGGCCATCTCCGTCGCAAGCGCGGGCTCGCCTCCACCGCCCTTGAAGGTGCCTATCCGCGCGTCGATCGTCGCGTGCGTACCGGTCTCGGTCAGCGTCACCACCCTGGCCTGCGGGAACCCGACAGGCTGGCCAGCACTGTCCGCCCGCCCACCGAACGCGGCACGTGTCACATCGTTCTCCGGCACGTCCAGCACGAACCCGTCGACCGCGGCAACTCTCATCCCGCGCCAGAACGCCGCCTCAAGCGTCGGCGGGGCGATCGCCCCTGCCACCCGACGGAACACTGCCTCCAGTGGCGCAGCACCGAGCTGCTGCCGGGCCCTGGTGAACGACGATTTGTTCGGGATCGACTGATCCATTTCACCCAGTGCCTCAACCAGATTCTCCGCGACATCGTCATAGGAGTCCTGCTGGAACAACGCCAGAGCCAACACGAAGTAGATCATGAACCGACTCGACAGGGGACGGGGGTTGGAGTCCTGCCGGCCGCACGTGGCCAGTACCTCGTCCACCAACTCGGGAGTGATCCACTCGGTGAGCAACCCGAGCCGTACCTCATCCGATAACCCCACCCATGGATGCATGCCCGCTTCAACGACCGGCCGTCCCGCCGGGACACGGGTGTCTGCGGCATACAAGCAACGGCATTGGGACAACGGCGTCAAGTGGCGGGCGATGCCGGCCGATTTCCCGCCGTGGGCGCGTGTCTACGCGTTCTTCCGCCGCTGGCGCGACAACGGCCTGGTACGGGAACTGCATGACCGGCTCCGTGAGCGTGTCCGCCGGGCGGAGGGCAGGGCGCCGGAGCCGACAGCCGCCATTGTGGACTCGCAGTCGGTGAAAGCGGATGCCTCCGTCAAGAACGCCTCACGAGGCTACGACGGAGGGAAGAAGGTGAACGGCCGCAAGCGGCACCTCATCACGGACTGCCTCGGCCTGCTTCTTGACGTACTGGTCACCCCGGCGTCGACACCGGACCGGGACGCCGCCCGCACCATGCTGCCTGCTCTGCGTGAGAGCTTCCGCAAGCTGCGACTGGTCTGGGCCGACGGCGGCTACACCGGCCACCTCGTCGACTGGACCTCCCAGAACCTCGGGCTCACTCTCGAGGTGGTCAAACGCAGTGACGACACCCGCGGCTTCCGTGTGCTGCCCCGCCGTTGGGTTGTCGAGAGGTCGTTTGCCTGGCTGATGCGGAGCCGGCGCCTGGCCCGCGACTACGAAACAGAGCCGGCCAGCAGCGAGGCTGTGATCCTGTGGTCGATGACCATGGTGATGAGCCGCCGCCTCGCTCGCCGCGAAGTTGCTACGCGGCAGCAGCGGGCAGCGTGAAGCGGCCCGGCCTGTTCTCGGCCAGCCAACCCCGCTCCACCAGCCGCTTTAGCCTCCCCCGGGCACCCTCGACACGGGAAGGAACCGAGCTGTCCCAGCCCAGGGACACCGCCACCTGGCGAGCGGTCAAGCTGTCACCGGTCTGGCCGAGGGCTGCCATGATCAGCCGGTATTCGGCACCGAGAACATCGACCGGCACCCCGTTCTCCTTACGGGCCACCGTCCTGCGCGGGCCCGCCACCGCCGGCTCCCCGATCCCGTCCCCGGCCACGGCCGGCCTGTCCGGCTCCACTCCGACGGACGCGTCCTGCTCGGCCAGCGCCTCCAGATACTGTTCCAGGCCGATCACCCGGTGGTTCAGCACCTCTTCCGCTTCCACGAGAGCGGCCTGAACCCGCTCGAGCTCGGTCCGCAACTCCTCGACCCGCACCAGCGCCGCCTTCTCACGGCCCTCCAGCACTGCCCGCACCGACGGCATCCGCCCCTCCACATCACCAGGACAACCACGACGGCCTCAGCCTGCCCGCAACATGGAACAACCACCACTGACCTGCAGAAACCCGCACATCAGTTTCGGAAAAGAGACGGCTTCTAAAGGCTTGGGCTGGCGGTCACCGACGTCCGGCGTCGTCGTCACAGGTGCCCCACTGCCCGTGCGTCGGGTTCGAGGGTGGCGTTGTAGCGGGTGGCGGCGCCCACGCTCAGGCCGAAGAGCTCGTGCAGGATCCGGGCGTCGCCGCCGGCGGACCGGACTTCGTCGACGATGGGGGCGTCGCGGCAACTGGCAGGAGGCGGGGAGCGGCGGTGAAGCCAGGCTCCGCTGGCCGGGGCGTGGTCAGGGCGGGTTGCTGTGCCCCGGTTGCTACCGGCCCGTCTACAACAGCTTTTCCTCCCACAGCCTGATCGGTGCCGGTCCGATGCCGGTAATCGGCCTGTGCGGGCTGTGCGCCGAAGGCACTACGCACTGCTCGCTGTACGAGGCCGACGGCACCGTCGACCTCCGGCAGCGCGCCCTACTGCGCCCGGGTCAATGCCCGCTTCTGACATCTGAGGCGTCCAGGCTCAGTGCCAGGGAGGAGTATGCGAACCGTCCGGTTCCAGCCCATATGGCCACTGTCTTCCGCCAGTACCAGGTGAGGAACCGCTGGCATCGGCGGCCTGCCGGTAGAGAGTCTCGGCGCCCTCCCAGTCCCCGGCCTGCTCCCGCACCCACGCCAGGTCGGCCAGACGGCACGGCCGATCCGGCTGTCGAGTTCCACAGCCGTATCAAACAGGCCGAACGCCGCTTCCCCGAACTCCCGCTCGACACCGTCGTCGCCCACATCGACGCATACAGGAAAGCCACCGACTTCCACCGCAAAACTCAGTGGCAAGCGGATTCTCTAGACGACCTACCGGACCTGTCACGTCAGCAAGGAACTGCGATCGCTGGCGCCCTTGCCGCTTTCGGGACCGTGCAGAACGAAATCGACCGCCCCACCGGCTGACCGGCCGGACCGTGAGGCCGGCGAGACGGCACACCACTGCCCACACCTGACGGGATACCGGTACCCGAGCTCGGTACGCCACGGTCTGCTCCGGGCAGCCGGCCGCCACCACACGCAGAGCCGCCACCTCAGTTCATCGGCCGCGAGAAACAGACCGCGTGCCGTCCCTGCTCCAACCCGAGCAGCGGCGGCTTGGCGACGAGGTCGTGTCTTGCACGGATCGCGTCGTTCGCTGGGAACTCCGTAAGTCGTTTTACGGTGCCCTCCAGTGACTGTGCGCGAGGGACCGTGCCAGTGACGCAGGAGCTTCTATTCACACCGGCCCGGCCGTGCCAGCTCGCCCATCGTGGTCTCCAGGGCGTTGAGCGCTGGTAGGAGGTGCGGATGCTCCTCACCGAAGGCCACCAGCTTGCTCGCTGCTTCAAGGAATGCTCGCAGTCCGGTATCTGCGACAGACAGCAGCGCAGTCCCCTCGGGTGAAGACAGCCGAATGAAGATCCGTGGTTCGTTTTGCGGGTCAGCGTCGGGCCACACCACGACGTCGCCGATCCCGTTCTTGTGCTCCAGGCCCTTCTTCAGCAAGTCCCGGGCAAAGATCCACACAGTCTCGCCTTGGCCGTTGACCCGGAAGCGCGCTTCGACCGCATAGGGGTCAGATGCGCGGTAGATGAGCCGGGCGTGCAAGCTTGATGCCAGCGCGAGTGACTCACGCTCATCGAAGTGGACCAGCATCGGCAGCTCCGCAGACAACTCAGCTGTCCCGTCGACCACGGCTCGCCGTACTTTCGCTCTGTCTGTCCTTGTCGGCCGCCTGGGACCATGCCCTGGAGTGCCGCTTTCTTGCACTCGGGAAGCACGCTTGGTCGCAGCAATCGCCTTCGGCACCAGCAGTCCGCCACCGATTGCCATATACGCATCGGTGGTGAAGTGCTCAATGTGCACAAGCGTGGGCGGCACGGTGTACAGGAGCAGCCCTGTGGCTGTAGCGCACATCAAGGCTCCGCCTGGCTTCCCCCATGGGTCGGCCGATTGCCGAAGGTTGCGCAGTCGCTGCCAGGATCGCCATTCGTCAGCCCACGTCAGGGTGCAGGGTGGAAGACCTGTGGGTACAGCGATCTCCGGTGCGAGCGGCTGCACCTCCTGCAGGCTTGGGAGCGTGCAGGAGAAAGCGACCTGTGTTTCACCAAGGGTGTTGTGCGAAGCCGCCGCCACGGTGCCGGCCAGCGTCCTGTGCCACGACCTATGAGCGGTCATGGAGTCGTCGTCGGTGGTGCAGGGCAGCAGTGCGCCTCGGTTGAGGCTTTCACGGGTCGCCAGCCACAGTGCGTGTCGGTCTCTCGGCAGCTGCACCCACAACTTCGGTGCACGTCCCTCGCGCCTGTTGCTGCGGCCGGCGGGTGCACTGCGCAGCCAACCGAGAAGGACACCTGCCATCACGCTCTTACCGGTGATGAGTGTTCCGGCGAAGAGGTCGTAGACACTCCGGCTGGGTGCGGCTGGGCTCGCCTCGGCTGCCGGTGCGGCTTGGAGGGAGTTGTTGTCGGGTCCGTCGTCTGCCTGCGGATACCGGGTGCCGACGGGAGTGCCGAGGGACAGTCGCTTCCGGTGGACTGCTTGCGTCATGCGGCGCCGGGCTGTGGCGGGAATGTCTCCGGTCTCGGCAACGACGTGTGGCGCTCCCAAGCTGGAGGCCTCGAGCAGTGCGTCGAATTCTTCATCCGTCGCAGCGAGGTGGTCCATGGGTTCGTCCTTCCGGACGGTCATCGTGCTCCTCCTTCCCCGAATTCGGACTTGCCGGCCAGGTCGGTGAGGATGCGGGCGCGGAGTCGGCCGATGCGGCCTTCCAGCGCCTTCTCAGTCAGCCCCACCTCGGCGGCAGCCTGCTGCTGGGTGTAGCCCAGCGCTCGCAGGGCGAGTCCTCTGCGGACCGTGGTGTCGGTGATGTACGGGAGGATGCGCTTGATTTCGTCGTGGGTGGCTGCGGCGTAGAAGGGGTCGGTGGCGCGCTGGTCGGGGATGTCCCGGTCGCCGCCTGCTCCGTCAGGGTCGTTGGGCGCCAGGTGCAGTTCAGCCTGCCCCAACTGCATGCCGCGGAACCAGCGGATATAGACCGTGCGGAATGAGCGGATGGATGCGCCGACGAAGTAGGTGGTGAGGCTGGCCCCGCCGTCCGGGTTCCACTTTCCGCGGATGAGGCCGTGCTCGAGGAAGAGGTCCAGACCGGCGACGACGGTGTCGGTGGCGACTTCGGAGCGGTCGTCGGCGTCCCAGTCGGGCGCGGTCATGTGCGCGGGGACGGGCCGGCCGGCCCGGCGGGCATGGGCGAAGATCTCACCGCTGGCGGTCCACTTGTTGATGGTGCGCCACCCGTAGTCCATGAGGCGGGTGGTGGTCTTCTCGTACCGCGGGCCCTGGAAGTTGTCGGCGCGCAGGATGTCGACCATGCGGGCCTCGGCGGCGCGGCGCGCAGAACGGCTGGCTTCGTCCGGCACGGTTCCGGCGAGTGTGTGCTCCAGGCTCAACAGGCCCGGGGTGCTGAGCTCCTCATGCTCTTGGTCCTCCTGCAAGAGGCCCTGAGGGGCACCCCCCTGGAACGTCTCATCCGGCACACTCGCTCCCCTGCGCTCTGCCGCCCCCGTGGGCCCCGTTTCCAGCCTTCCGTGGACGTCATAGGCGTCGGCTGCCTCTCTCCCCTCGCCAAACCCACGAGCAATTTTTGTGACTCACGACACACCGCGAAGGGCGGGGGGAGAACCGCGGCCGACGGCTACAGCATTCACGACCACGCACCCCAACAGGGGCGAAATGCCGTCAAGAGAAACGGAGTTCACTAATGACCCAGAACACCCAGCAGTCCGGTGGCCAGCCGCTGCTCGCCCTGCGCAGCGCCATCGTGCTGCTGCTCGGCGTCCTCACCGGCATCGGCGCCGGCGTGCTGACCTACCTCGCGCAGCGCTCGCTGCCCGCCGCCGCTCTCGCCGCGGGCGCCGGTTTCGGAGCGGGCGTGATGTTCTTCCACACCATCATCAGCTGACCCGCACCACCCCCAAGACCCCCCGCCTTTGTGGCTCGCCTGCGCTCCCCGGCTGGCCGAGAGCGGCACGTTCGGCTGTCAAAGATGACCAAGACGACCACACTCTGTGTTCAACAGGTCATCAGTTGTGCCGGGGGGATGCCGCTGTGCCGGTCAAAGCGGTGAGTGTAGGGGAAGTACGGATCAAGGCGGTGGACGCGGACGACGCCAAGCTGCTGGCCGCAGTAATCGACCTGGGCAACCGCAACCGCAGGACCCTGGGGTTCCTGCCACACGCGGCGTTCCAACAGGCTGCCCAAGCTGGCACCCTGCTGGCGGCCGTCGAGGGCGCTCGGCTGGCCGGCTACGCCTTGTACGGCCTGCCGGCCGACAGGATCCGCCTGACCCATCTGTGCGTCGAGGACGCCTACCGTGGCCAGGACGTGAACGGACGCCTGGTCACGGAGATTTCCCGGCGGCATGCCGACCGGCTCGGCAACCTGCTCAAGTGCCGCAAGAACTACCGTCTGGAAAGATGTGGACCCGGCTGGGCTTCCAGGCGCGCACCGAGGTCGACGGCCGGGGCCGGACACGGGAACCGCTGGTGGTGTGGTGGCGCAGTCACGGCCACCCCGACCTGTTCACCGATCTGGAGTCGACCGCCCTGGTGCGCGCGGCGATGGACTGCAACGTCTTCGCTGATCTGCACAGCTCCTACGGCCGCAACGGGTCGGAGGAGACTCAGGCGCTTTCCGCGGAGTGGCTGGCCGGTCTGCTGGAACTGGTCGTCCTGCCCCAGCTCGTTGAGGAGATCCATGCCATCGAGCGGGACGCCGAGCGCAGGACCCAGCTGACCGCGCTGGATCACTACCGGCGGCCCCCGCTGGAGGAACCCGACCTCGAGCGGATGCGCCGGGCGCTGATCGAGGCAGCCTGGGAAGACCTGGGCCTGGAGCTGCCGCGTACCGGTAACGACCTCGAAGACCTTGCCTATGTCGTGCAGGCCCGCGCCGCGGGAGTGCCGCACCTCATCACTCGCGACGCCGGCCTGCTGGAGCTCAGCCCTGTGGCGGAGAAGGTGTGCGGGGTGCGCATCCTGCGGCCCGCCGACGTAGCGGTGGCCATCGACGAGCTGAGGCGGAAACAGGTGTATCAGCCCGGCAGCGTGCTCGGCACCGCCTTGCAGAGCACCGCCGTACCGGCCGGTCAGGAACAGCAGCAGGTGGTCTTCCTCAACAAGCCGGACGGCGAGAAGCAGAAGGCGTTCAAGACGCGGCTGCGAGACCTGGCGACCCGGCCCGACGAGTGGAACCGGCAGCAGATCGTCGACGGGGACGGCCGTCTGCTGGCTCTCTACTGTCACGGCATCCGCGACGGTGAGATGCACGTGCCGCTGCTACGGGTGGACGAGAACCATCCCCTTGGGCCCACCCTGGCACGCCAGCCAACGGCATTGGCCGTTGTCGACCACGTAGCGCACCGCGTCCAACATCACGCGGTGGCAATAGCTCTCCGGCCGGCCTCCCCGGCCCTGGAACCACGCCGGGACCGGCAGCAACGGCCGGACGACCTGCCACTCGGCATCGGTCATGTCCGAGCCGTAACACCGCACACGGTCCGGCCCGTCAGCCGCGTTGCCGAACCTGTGCGCGAGACAGTCACACGATGGAGACGGCGAGTTGGACTCCACGGACGCGACCACGAAAGACTGCAGCAACAGGGCCTCCCGGTGCTCGTTGGCTTAGACAACCCCGAGCTACCGCGAGGCCCTGCCTTCATGCACCGACCGCACCCCGATCACCCGAACAAGACCCTTGTTCGACCCCACAAACCCGCTGATCGGTAAGCGGATGACGTCTCAGGCCGACATACTGTGGGCGTGCTTGAGTACTTGCTTGCGACCGATGACGACGATTTCCTCGGGCCGGTGCGCTCGGATAGGTGTCCGGATGTGCTTCAGCCAAGGGGTTGGGGGGCGGTGCCAGTGGCTGGCGATGGCCACTACCGGATCGCTGTCGAAGGCATGGAGATTGAGTTCGCTTGGGAAATGCCCGGCCTTCAGGTCACGGTTCACGGCACATCAGACGAGCCCAGGGTTGAGGAGCTGGTGGCTACGATCGCGCGTCAGGTCGGAACCGAGCTCGCGGTGCGAGTCCGGGTAATCCCGCTCTAGCGCCGCTTCAGGCGACGTTGGCTTGGTTGACTACGGTTCGTAGTTGCTGGTCATGAGTGTGGTGGTTTCGCCAGATGATGTAACGGCGGATCATGCTGCCCTGCTCCTTGTGACTGGCGTGGTCGGTGCCGTCGAGGGTGAAGTAGCGCAGGGCGGTGAACTGGGCCTCGATCCGGTTGAGCCAGGAGCTGTTGGTTGGGGTGTAGGCGATCTCGACGTTGTTCGCGTCCGCCCACGTCGCGACCCGTTGGCACCGCTTCGTCGTCAGGTGCGGGGAGTAGTTGTCGCAGATGATGGCGATCCGCACCTGCGCCGGGTGCAAGGAGCGCAGGTAGCGGCAGAACTCCAGGTACTTGGATCGGTTCTTGGTCTTCTTGATGTGACCATAGAGCTGGTCTTTTCCCACGTCGTAGGCGGCGAACAGGTGCCGGACCCCATGCGGGCGGGTGTAGGTCGCCCGCCGCCGTGGCCGGGGGGCTCGGTCGGGGTCCTTGTGCCGGCCACTGCGTTCGGCCCACTGGCGTCCGGGGTGGGGCTGGAGGTTGAGCGGGCCGAATTCGTCCATGCAGAAGATGATCTCGGGCTCGCCGTCCTCGGGTATGACCTCGCCGTCGGCGATGGCGTAGAGATGCTCGACACGGGCCTTCTTCTGCGCGTAGTCCGGGTCTTTCGAGGTCTTCCAGGTCTTCACGCGTTGAAAGGAGACGCCTTCCTCGCGGAGCAGGATGCGCAGGCCCTCGTGGCTGATGTCGTCGACCACCCCCTCGGCGACCAGGAAGTCGGCCAGCTTGACCAGACTCCAGGTCGAGAAGGGCAGATTGTGCTCGACTGGCTTGGACTTGGCGATCTTCTTGATCTCCCGGCGCTCGGGCAGGGTGAACGTCTCTGGCCTGCCGCCTCTGTACTTCGGGTAGAGCGATGCGAACCCGGCGGTGTTGAAATTGTGGATCACGTCCCGGACCCGGTCCGCACTGGTGAACGTGACCTCGGCGATCTTCACCACGGGCATGCTCTGCGCGGACAGCAGCACCATCTGGGCCCGGCGCCAGGTCACCACTGCCCCTGTGCCGCGGCGGACGATCCGCAACAACCGTCGGCCTTCATCGTCGTCGATCTCACGGACGCGTACTCGTTCAACCACCCGCACAGCTTGACGGCCGCACGCCGACCAGGACAGTTCCCAAAAGGCGCGTCAGGTCACGACAGGGCAAACGTTGCCTGATGCGGCACCTAGATCGTCCAGCAGTTGCTGCTGCGCCACTGTCAGGTCGGGGTGCGGGGTGCGGTTGCGGAGCGGGGAAGAGTTGCTCGATGGCTTTGCGGGTGCGGGATCCGGAGCGGTCCCGGGCGATGCGGGGCAGGCATGCGTCGAGCGCCTCGCGCGCGGCGGCCGGCCCTGAGGTGGGCGGGAGCGCGTGGAGGGTGCGCTCGATGTGGCCGTGAAGGTCGCCTTCGAAGTAGTCGGTCACGTGCTCGAACGTGCTGCGGGCTGCGGCGGTGAGTTCCGTGACGGCCCGGCCGAGCAGGTCGGGGCCGACGGGCACGTCGTCGAGGCCGGCGAGGCGGACGAGGGCGGTGGCCGCGGCCCACCGCATCAGCGAGTCTGCGGCATCCAGGTACGGCGTGATGTCCTCGGCCGTGGAAGGGGGGCCGACGAGGCCGACGGCGAGCAGCGCGGTGGCTGCGGTGACCGGGTCCTTCTCGTGTGCGGCAATTGCGAGGAGGCGGGGCAGGGAGGTGGCGGAGAATTCGGGGAACCAGGCCAGGAGATAGGCGACCCGGGTCCGCAGACGGACGTCATCGTCGTCGAGCAGGACAAGAAGACCGGGGAGTTCGGCGAGGACCGCGTCGTATGACTGGAGCGCCGACCACCGGGAGTCGAACGAGTTGCCGGCCGCCACGTAGTCCCGTATCTCCTGCAGCTCTGCGCGCTTCTCGGGATCCGTCTCGACAGCCAGCTGCTCCTCGTACCACGGCAGAAGCTCCTCCGGCCCGCACTCCGCTGCGGCCGCGCGCCATGCGGCCACGTTGATACCGGTGGTCACGTCGTACTCGTCGTGCCAGTCCACAGCCAGGCGGGTGAGCAGCAGGAGCGTGTCCTCGCGGGCGGCCGCAGGCCCCGCAACGGCGATCCTCACGAGAAACGGCACGGCGACCGGCGAGGCCGAATACCTCGAGCCCTGATGAAAAATGCTGCTGAACAGGCTGATGAACGCCTGCTCCCGCGCCTCATCGTTACTCCCGCACAGGGTGCGTATACGCCCTGGAACGTCATGCGCCGACCCGTAGGCATGTGACAGGCCGGCCCAGTCCACATCGTCGAGCCCGCCAGCAGCTTCTCGTACTCGCTGATCATCGAAGAAGGATGGCAGGAGGCACTGACACAGCCTCCGTGGCCCAGCAGCAGCTGGCCCCGCCCAAACGACACTGGTCCGCAGCTTGCTGAAGGTGGGTGGGGAATCACGGTGAGCAGGTCCGAGGAATCTTCAAGCAGCCGGTGGGGAAATCCATGGAGCCTCATCAGGGGCCGGGGAGCCGTCGGCGGCACCGGCCTGACCGAGCCTTGGACGCGGGTACTTCCGGCTGCCGCCTGCTGCGGAGGCTGGGGTATCCGGCTGCGGTGCAAGGGCGTCAAGCAGAACCCCGGCGGCGGCAAGACAGCCGTCGGTCTGCTGGTCGCGAAGGGCACCCAGAACGAGGGCATCGGCAGGGCCGTGTACCTGCCGTCGGACACGTACCTGGTCACGCAGGTCCGTCAGGAGGCCGCTAAGCGCGATTCCGCCACCACGGACGAGACCCGTACGAGCCGGGGTTTTCTGGCATCCCAGGCCGTGCTGGTGACGAACTACCAAAAGCTGATCAACGGCAAGCCGGCCTTCGGTGTCGTCGGGGACGGCAAGGAGCCGCTCGGCCTGGGCACCGTCGTCGACGACGCGCACGCCGTGTCGGCGCAGACCGAGGACCAGTTCCGGCTGCGGGTGCCCGCCGGGCACCTGGCGTACGGCAAGCTGCTGCAGCTGATCGCGCAGGATCTGCGGCACCAGTCGACGAACGCCTGGTCGGGGCTGAAGGACAAGGACCCCACCGCACTGGCGCCGATCTCGTTCTGGGCATGGGCCGATAAGCGCGACGAGGTACGCCCGCAGCGAGAGGAGCGCGCCTTCACGTTCGTGTGGCCACTGCTCGCCGAGGTACTGCACCTGTGCACCGCGACGGCGACGTCGAAAGGGTCGGGATCAGGCCCTTGTGCCCGCCGATCGACCGCATCACCTCGCTCGTGCGCGCGGCGCCGGGTCTCCCTGACCGCGATGCTCGCCGACGACAGCGCCCTGGTCACCGACTTCGGCGCTGCCCCGGCACTCGTTGCCCGGCCCGCCATGCCGGGCAGTGCCGCGGATCTGGGGAACCCCTGTCGGCTTCCGAGTGGGCCTTCACGCCGCCTGTATTGCTCCCCGGCCGCATCACATCTGCTCCATCAGAATTGTCGGGGCCGGGGCAACTGTGGCGGCTACAGGTCCTGGACGGCGCGCAGGGCGGCGTCCACGCGGGTCATGGCCGCGGCGTCGATGGGGCCGAGGAGCTTGGCGCCGTCGAACCGGTCAACGCGCAGCTGGACGATGTTGACGGCGACGGCTGTGCACGGGAGTGGGTCTGCGATGACGACGGACATGGCGGTATCGGGGTAGCGGCCGCTTTCGTGGAGGACGATGCCGAGGACAGCGCCGTAGGCCTCTTCGAGGCCGGTGAGGCTGATGATCAGGACGTTGCGGCCGTCGGGAAGCGACCAGATTTCCCCACGGTTCACAGGGTGTCGCCCTCGCCTGCCAGGTCGTCGCCGAGGCCGAGCGTGGCGAGCTGCTTGGCGGCGTCGAGCGTGGCGGCGCGGCGGGCGGCTCGCACTACGTAGGCGTTGACGGAGAGGCCGGCCTCAAAGGCGGCAGCCCGGATTGAGGGGGCGAGTTCGTCCGGGACACGCAGGGTCATCGTGGTGACAGACATGATGGCAAGGATAGCCACCAGTTTCCGGTGGCGTAAGGCGGTTGCGGCATAGGCCGGTGAGGACATCCGAAAGCGGTACGTTCTCGCGTGTGCGCCGGGGGGAATCCGGCCGTCGCCGGATTTCGTCAGCCGGCGCGGGCCAGGTGGGCCGGCAGGAGGGTGACCGCTTGTTCCGTCTCACGTTCGATGGCGTGGGTGTAGTCGGTCCGTCCGTGGCGGGCACCGGCTTCCCGGTACGGGGCGCTGGCCAGGCCCCGGCAGATGAGAGGCCAGTAGTAGGAGGAGGAGCTGGTGATGTCGGTGGGCGTCCGGATCCGGACGCGGCCGCCGGGGCCCTCTTCCGGGGCCCCGTTGGCGGCGAGGGCGTCAACGGGCACGACAGCGGGTCTCCCCCGGTTCGAAACGAACGGTCGTCGGAATGGCGCCTTCGGCCGTCAGGCTGGGCGCGGAGCGGTGTGGTGAGTCGTCATGACCAGGTCAACGAGGAAGCTGCCGCAGGCCACGCCGGGGTGCTGCTGTGCACGGTAGGCACGGCGCGTTTTGCGCAGTGACGGCTGTGGTGGGGCGTGAGGCACACGCTGGAG
>NZ_JAVRFH010000093.1:0-12969 GCF_031845825.1 Streptomyces lancefieldiae
CGCCGCCGTCTTCGCGGATCCCGACCTGCGGGAGATCGTGCTCCCCGCGGTCTGCGCGGACTACCACCTGGTGGACGACTACTCCGGCGGTCACCGGCCTCTGCTCGACTGCCCGGTCTACGGCTACGCCGGCGAGGACGACTCCCAGGTGACCCCGGAACAGATGCGCCGCTGGGCGGAGCTGACCCGCGGTTCCTTCCGGCTCCGGGTGCTGCCCGGCGGGCACTTCTACCTCAGAGCCGAGGAGGCCGCGCTGCTGGCGGATCTGAGGGGCGTACTGGACGACATCAAGTTCCGTACGCAGGCCGCCTCGTGACGCGCGCGATGCCGTGGACTGGCGGTTCCATGAGCGACCTTGGCCCAGGGAAGGCAGATGGCGAGTAACTCGACACCGTTGACGAAGTCCCGCACGTTCTCCTCGCTCTGGGGCGGCCCGGCGGACCCGCCGTGCCTGCTCGAGACGCTGGCCGCGACCGCGGCGGCGCGGCCCGGCCACGTCGCGATCCGCGACCAGGACCGGGACCTGACGTACCGCGAGCTGACCGCATGGACCCGGCGCATCGTCGCTCTCCTGGTGGATCAGGGGGTCAGCCCCGGTGACCGGGTGGCGATCACCGGCGCGCGGAGCGCCGCGATCGTGGCGGCGATGCTCGCCACGGTGCACACCGGCGCCACCTATGTGCCGCTGGACGCCGGTTATCCGGTGAAGCGCCTCGAGCACATGAAGAACGACAGCGGGGCCAGGCTGCTGCTGTACGCCGACCGCGAGCCCGCGTTCGCGGCCGGCACACGGTCCCTGCGGATCCCGCCGGCGCCCGGCCGGGACGCCGTGAGCACGCCCGACGACGCGGTCGTGCCGCGGCACCCGTGCCAGGCGGACCTGCCCGTGTACATCATCTACACCTCCGGGTCCACGGGCCTGCCCAAGGGAGTTGTGCTGCCGCACCGTTGCATCGACAACATGGCGGAGTGGCAGCTGAGCCATTCGGTGCGGCCGGACCTGCGCACCGCCCAGTTCACGCCGCTCAACTTCGACGTGTGGTTCCAGGAGGTCCTTGGCACGCTGGGCGGCGGGGGAACGCTGGTGATCATGCCCGAGTCGCTGCGGCGTGACGCGATCGCCCTGCTCGACTGGCTGGCCGACAACCGGATCGAGCGCCTGTTCCTGCCGTATGTCGCGCTGAACATGCTCACTGCCGCCGCGGCCGCCGCCGAATCGCTCGACCGGCTCGTGCTCCAGGAGGTGAACCTCGGGGGCGAGCAACTCGTCTGCACCCCGGTGGTCCGGGACTTCTTCCGGCGCCTGCCGGGCTGCCGGCTGAACGTCCACTACGGCCAGAGCGAGTCCGCCATGGTCACCGCGCACACGCTGACCGGGCCGTCTGAGGACTGGCCGACGCTGTCACCGATCGGACGCCCGCTGCCGGGCTGCGAGGCGGTCGTCGAACTGGTGGACGAGAACGAGCCGGAGGTGGGGGAACTCCTGGTGGCTGGCCTGCCCCTCTCGACCGGCTATCTCAACCAGCCCGGCCTCAACGCGGCGCGGTATGTCCCGGTGCACCGCACCCGCCACGGCCACAGCCGGGCCTTCCGCACCGGAGACCTGGTGCGCGTCGAGGACGGGGTCATCCACTACGTGGCCCGTGCCGACAACGAGGTGAAGATCCGCGGAGTCCGGGTGAATCCGCTGGAGGTGGACGCCTGCCTGCTCGAGCAGCCGGGCGTCACGGAAGCGGTGTGCGTTCCGATCGAGGTCGCGGAGGGTTCCCGCCAACTGCGGGCCGCCGTCACCGTCAACGACGGGAAGGCCGCCTTTGACCCCGAGCGGGCACTGGCCGCTTTGGCTGAACTGCTGCCCGGGCCGTCGGTGCCCGTCTCCCTCACGGTCCTGCCGAAGCTGCCCCGCACACCAAGCGGCAAGGCGGATCGCAAGGCGGTCGCCCGGACACTGGCGGACATCCATCTGCACGGTCACCGGAAGCCGGGCAGCTGACACAGGGGAGCAACTTGGCATGCGTGGACAGGGACATGAGATGGACGGCGACTTCGAGACGGAGACGGAACGTCGGCTCGCAGGGATCTGGGCCGATGTTCTCAAGCTCGACAAGGTCGCTCGCGACCAGGATTTCTTCGGCCTCGGCGGGGACTCGCTGCTGGCCACCAAGGTGGTGCTTGAGGCCCGCCGTATCTGGAACATCGATTTCACAGTGCGAGTTCTGGTCGACACGCCGGTCCTCGCGGACCTCGCCGAACGCATCGACCTGCGGGTAAGCGAGAGGGCGGGGACGCCTCCGAGGAATTCTGTCACCGGGCAGGGCTGAGCGAATGGGTCGGTACTGAGAGAGCGGTACAGGATTTCTGGCAGGAGGCCGGGATGAGCATCAGGAATATCACGAGAGAAACCGAGGCCGGCACCCAAGGACGCAAGAAGGTGGTCCTGGTCGAGATTCCCACCTACGAGAACATCCTGCCGCTCGCGTCTGGCTACATCCAGGCGTGCGCGCAGGATGACGAAGCAGTGGCGGCGGCCTACAGCTTCGAAATCGTCTCCTCCCCGGTCACCGAGGACCGGCACAAGCTGCTGGAGGAGCTGGCCGGTAAATACGCGGATGTCTACACCTTCAGCTGTTACATCTGGAACATGAAGTTGGTCCGCTGGGTAGTGAAGGAACTCCGGGAACGGCAGCCGGACGCTCATTACCTACTCGGCGGCCCGCAGGTGATGAACCACGCCGCGACCTACCTGGCGGACGCGCCGGAGAACGTCTCCGTGTGCAACGGGGAGGGGGAGCGGACGTCCCTGGCGCTGCTCAAGCAGCTCATGAGCCCGGAGCCCGACCTGAGTCAGGTCCCCGGACTCAGCTTCTGGTCCGGCGGGGAGCTGGTCACCACGGAACGGGCGCCGCGCATCAACAACCTGATGGAGATCCCCTCCCCCTTCCTCAAGGGCGTCTTCGACGGCTACGAGTTCAGCATGGGGATCCTGGAGACGAACCGCGGATGCCCCTTCCGCTGCACCTTCTGCTACTGGGGGGCGCACACCAACTCGAAGGTGGTCAAGTTCGAGGAGGAGCGGATCCGGGAGGAGCTGAACTGGATCAGCGACAATGGGCTCTCCGGTCTCTTCATCGCCGACGCGAACTGGGGACAGTCGCCCCGCGACGTGGAGATGACCAAGCACATCGTGGAGCGCAGCAAGGAAACCGGCTACCCGTTGGTCGTGTACATGGCGGCTGCGAAGAACAGGCCGGAGCGCATGTCGGAGATCACCGAAATCTTCGTGCGCGGGGGCCTCATGGTGACCCAGCCCATCTCACTGCAGACGCTGTCGCCCAAGTCCCTCGACCTCGTGGACCGGGCCAACATCCGCGAGGATACCTTCGTCGAGCTGCAGCGCACACTCAGGGAGAAGCGGATCAGCTCCTACGTGGAACTGATCTGGCCCCTCCCGGGGGAGACCTTCGAGTCGTTCAAGGAGGGGCTGACGAAGCTGTGCCGGTCCTATGCCGACACCGTCATCGTCTACCCACAGCTGCTCCTGAACAACACGCCCATGTATGACCAGCGGGAGCTCTACGGCCTGACGACGGAACACGTACCGAGCGACGTGTCCGAGGCAGAGGTCGTGGTCGCCACGAACTGGGTGTCGAAAGACGAGTGCCGCGAAGGATACTGGCTATACAACGCGATGCACACGATCTACAACATGCGTGGCCTGTTTTTGCTCTCCGGTTACCTCGACACGGCCGGCATCGTCTCCTACGGCGACCTGTTCGCCGATGTTGCGCGCTACTTCCGAGGCCGCACGGACTCCGACGTGCTCCAGCTCTTCACCAAGTCGCTGGCCGACCTGACCAACTACGATGTACTGCTCAGCGGGAAGATCGGACACATGATCCTCAGCACTCATCGTGAGGAGTTCGACATGGTGCTGGCCGACTACGTCACGTCCCAGGAGTGGTGGTCGGACCCGATGGCCCGGCAGGCCTTCGAGATGGACCTGATCGCACGGCCCTACATCTACCGCGAAGTGGTACGTGTGCCGGACTACGAGTTCTCGGAGATCACCGTGCACGGCCTGGCCGACCCCGAGAGCTTCGTCGTGGAGGTCTCCGCGGAACTGGCCCGGCTGCTGACGGAGCGCGAGGTCCTCGACGCCGACGCGTGGGGGGAAGCCGAGTCGGGACGGGTGACACTGCGGATCAACCACCACGCCCGGCAGAAGATGCCGTACATGCCGCAGCGGAGCCTCGAACACAATGCGAACTACTGCCACGGCACCGTGCTGCGCTTCCGTGAGATCCTGCCCTTCGTTGAGGTGCACACGCTCGAAGCCGTGTCGGCCGACCGCTGACCGGGCCAGGCGTCCACGCAGCGTCGTGCGCCTGACAAAAGGCCGAGCCTCGGTCCGCGGGGGGAAACGGACCGAGGCTCGGCCGGTACAGTGCCGCACGCTCAGGGAACGGGCGGGGTGCCAGGTGTCAGGAGATCTTCCGGCGGTAGGTGTTCACAGCGAGGACGTAGGCGACGACGAGGATGCCGACACACCAGGCGAGGGCGGTCCAGACGTCGTTGCCAACGGGCTGCTCCGTGAGCAGGCTGCGGACGGTGTCGACGATGGAGGTCACCGGCTGGTGTTCGGCGAAGGCGCGTACTGGGCCGGGCATGGTGTCGGTGGGCACGAACGCCGAGCTGATGAAGGGCAGGAAGATGAGCGGGAAGGAGAAGGCGCTCGCGCCGTCGCCGGTCTTCGCGGAAAGGCCCGGGATGACGGCAATCCAGGTCAGGGTCAGTGTGAACAGCAGCAGAAGGCCGGTGACCCCGAGCCACGCCCCCACCCCGGCTCCCGAGCGGAAGCCCATGAGAAGGGCGACTAGCACGACGACCACGAGCGAGATCACGTTGGCGACCAGCGAGGTCAGCACGTGCGCCCACAGGACCGACGATCGTGCGATCGGCAGCGACTGGAGCCGCTCGAAAATGCCGCTCTGCATATCGAGGAAGAGTCGGAACGCGGTGTACGAGATGCCCGAGGCGATCGTGATGAGCAGGATGCCGGGCAGCATGTAGTTGACGTACTTCTCCTCGCCGGAGCGGATCGCGCCGCCGAACACGTAGACGAAGAGCAGCATCATCGCGATTGGCATGAGCGAGGTCGTGATGATGGTGTCGGGGCTTCTCGCGATGTGGCGCAGGGAGCGGCCCAGCAGGACGGTGGAGTCGCCGAAGAATCGCTTGGCCATCACTGTTCCTTGTTTGTCGTGCCGACGCTGGAGACCTTGGCGGCGTCGTTCTTGCCGTTGTTGATGACAGCGAAGAAGACGTCCTCGAGGGTGGGCTGCTTCTCGACGTATTCGACCTTGGCGGGCGGGAGCAGCTGCCTGAGCTCGGCGAGGGTGCCGTTCACGATGATCCGGCCCTCGTGGAGGATCGATATCCGGTCGGCAAGCTGTTCGGCCTCTTCCAGGTACTGCGTGGTGAGCAGAACCGTCGTGCCGCGCTTGGCGAGTTGCTTGACGCCCTCCCACACCTCGATACGGGCCTCGGGGTCCAGCCCGGTCGTCGGTTCGTCAAGGAAGATGACTGGTGGATCCCCCATGAGGCTCATCGCGATGTCCAGGCGCCGGCGCATGCCGCCCGAGTAGGTCGACACCCTGCGCGAGCCCGTGTCGGTCAGCGAAAAACGCTCGAGCAACTCGTCCGCGATCTTCTCCGGGGCGTCCAGTCGCCTCAACCGGGCGACCAGGATCAGGTTCTCCCGTCCGCTGAGGATTTCGTCCACGGCGGCGAACTGCCCCGTCAGGCTGATGGACTCCCGCACGTCAGCAGCCTGGGTGGAAACGTCGAAGCCGTTGACGCGGGCCGTCCCCGCGTCGGCCTTGAGCAGGGTGGACAGAATTTTCACGACCGTGGTCTTGCCCGCCCCGTTGGAGCCCAGCAGGGCGAAGATGCTGCCCCGCTCGACCTCAAAATCCACGCCGCGCAGTACCGTCAGGTCCTTGTAGGACTTCTCCAGGCCCTCCACATGGATGGCCGGGGGTTGTTGTGCTGGCATCAGATGTTCCTTGCCTCTCTCCTCGTACCTTCTGCGGTGGCGCGCTCGAGGGCGCACCCGATGGTGTGGTTTGGCCGCTCGCGACTGATCCGCTCTGTGGCCAGGTCCGGCCGATGCCTTTC
Source organism: Streptomyces lancefieldiae (assembly GCF_031845825.1). Lineage (NCBI taxonomy): Bacteria > Bacillati > Actinomycetota > Actinomycetes > Kitasatosporales > Streptomycetaceae > Streptomyces > Streptomyces lancefieldiae. Next base: position 6,178 of record NZ_JAVRFH010000093.1, read on the forward strand.
GTTTGAGCCTGTTCGAGCTGTTCCGTGGCCGGGGCGCGGCCGGGTCACTCGCAGAACACCTGTACCTGGGTGTCGGGGTCGTCAATGTCGATGGTGACCTCGGCGAGCTGCTCGACGAGGTCCTCGATGTGCTGAGGGTTGAGCTCGCTGAGGTCGATCGGCACTCCTGACCTGCTCAGCGCTGCGCTGACCGGGGCGAGCGCCTGCGGAGGGATAAGGGTTGAGAGCCGCACCCCGGCGCGCAGCAGTTGCAGGGGGATCCGGACGTTGACGCGGGTGGGGCCGTCGTCCTCGGCCTTCTCGGCCGAGTTCACCACCACGCGCAGGTACTTGAACCGTGATTTCGGCGCCGGCCCCGTCCGCGGCGACGTCTCGGACTGTTCCGGTTCGAGGGCGTCGATCAGCGCCTCAGCCTCCGCTGCGGTGATCTTGCCCTCGGCCAGCAACTGCAGGATCTGCTGGCGTTGTTCTTCCATCGTTTCCTTCTCCTGACTCATCGGACGCCGACGGCGGCAGTCGTCCGGCCTTGCTCGGGCCCGAACCGGGCCGGGAGGCTCACCGGGTTCTTCCCAGCTCGGACAGCGCCTCCTGGGCGTTCATCCGTCCCCGCCGCAACTGGTCGACGATGGCTGCCCTGGTGGGTCCCGGGTCCGTCTCCACGAACTCGAGCTGCTCGGCGATGCGGTTCAGCCGGGTCTTGACCGTCGGGTAGCTCACTTCGAAAAATCGCTCCATCTCCTTGATCGAATCGTGCGAGCGTACGAACGCGGCAATGAACACCTCGCCGTCGAAGCTGAGTTGAGCAGCTGCGGCGGCTCGAACCGGGCCTCGACCACGACGCCACCACCAGCCAGGCGGATCCGCTCGACCGTGAACGGCCGCCCTCGTGTCAGTTCTGTCAGCGCATGCCAGTCCATCCGGGCCTCCCTGCTCCCGATGGCGTGCCCGCCGTGATGATTTGTACCTTGAGTTTATCGAGACGTCAACTCAGAAAGATTGAATTTTCGCATCTCAACTTCAAACATCTTCAATATCGACTCCGTGGGTGATGCCTGTCGTCCGGGAACGTCCCGTCGACGGGACGGGGGCCCCACCCCTGCCTTGCCGCCGCCGTTGTCTTGACCAGGCGTTCCCTCCTCCGCGAGCGTGTGGACGCGTTCGCGTCGAGGACGCCGAGGGCTACCGGTCCGGGCGGCCCGACCGGGGATCGGCGGGCCGCGGCAGGGGCAGGAGAGGACGCCATACTGTGGAGCTATCCCGATCCGGAACCAAAATGGCCAGTCTGTCGGGACTTCGGCTGATCATGGATGACATCGCAACCACCATCGGCTCCGCGACCGGGAAGGAGTGGCTCAATCTCGGCATAGGGAACCCGGCGTCCATCCCCGAGGTTCAGGACACCTGGCAGCGGCTGACGTCCGGTGCGCTGGCCGCCTCGTTCGGCGATGTCAGTTGCCGGTACGGATCGTCCCGAGGGCTGCCGGAACTCGTCGACACGATCGTTGACTACTTCAGAGGGCGGTACGGCTGGGACGTGGGGCCGCGCAACGTCGTGGTGGGGCCCGGCAGCCAGATGCTCTGCTTCATCGCCGCGGCGCTCTTCACCGGGCCGGGCGCGAGCCGTGACACCAGGCTGGTCCTGCCGATGACACCGGACTACACCGGCTACCAGGGTTTGTCCCTGACGCCGGGTGGGATCACGGGAGTCGAGCCCCACGTGCGGATTCAGGGGGCCCGGTCGTTCCGCTATCTGTTCGACCTGGCCACCCTGGAGGGGCTGACGGACGTCGGCCTGATGCTGCTGTCCAGTCCGAGCAATCCGGCCGGTCGCAGTGCGTCGCGTGGCGAGCTCCAGCGCCTGGTCTCGGCCGCTCAGGGCCACGACGTGCCGCTCGTGGTCGACAACGCGTACGGCGCTCCGTTCCCCGGCATCGGACCGTCCGCGGCACCGGTGTGGGACGAGCGGGTCGTCAACGTCTTCTCCGTCTCGAAGGCCGGACTTCCCGGGGAGCGTCTGGGCTTCGCGGTCGGCGATGAGCAGTACATCGAACCGATCGTCTCCTTCATGGCCAACTCGGCCTTGCACGCCCCGCAGTTGGTCCAATCGACGTTGGCTCACGCGTTGCGCTCGGACGCGCTCGACACCCTGGTGGAGACGGTCATCGGCCCCTTCTACGCAGAGCGCAGGAAGTTCGTCGAGTCCCTGCTGGCGGAGGCCCTGCCGCAAGACATCGCCTGGCGCCTGCACGCCGCTGAGGGGGGCATGTTCTGCTGGGTCTGGGTGGACGAGGAGTGGTTCGATGACCTGCGCCTATACGAGACACTCAAGGGCCGGGGCGTCTTCGTGGTGCCGGGGAGGTACTTCTTCACCGACATCGAGCACAGCCGGGGCCTCGGCCGTCACCCCAGGCAGTGCTTCCGCATCAGCATGACCCCCGACCCGGACACCATCGCCGCCGGCGTCGAGGTGATCGCGGCAACGCTGGGCGACCTGTGCGTGGGAAGGGCCCGGCCGCCCCGCTGACCGTCGGGTGCGGGCCGGTCTACTGCTCCTCGGGCGTGTGCCCGAGCGGGCGTGCTCGCCAGCCCGGATGGCGGCTGCCACGGCGTTCCGCGGGGGCGGCGGCCGGGGCGGTTGGGCGGGGCCGGCGGATCCTAGTGAACCGGGCGGACCTCGCGGTGAACCCGGTCGTGCCCGGCTCGACCCGTACCACGGACGGTCGCTTGCAGTTGGTGTGGTCGAGGATCGTCGTCTGTGTCCTTCGGCCGGGCCGGGCCGGGTCGGGCCTGATCCTCGGCGAGACCGCCGCCGGACAGTTGCTCCTCGTGAAGCGCCTCGGCAGGTGCCTGGTCGACCGCCTCCAGAAGGATTTGGGCCGCCCATGTCTCCAGCTTGAGGCCGGCTCTGCTCGCCGCGGCTCGGCAGAACTCGAGACAGTCCGCAGAGATCGGCAGTTTGAGCGAGACTGTGTCCTCGGGGGAAGGAACGGCGGCTTCCCTGGTATTCCGTTTCTTGTCGATCTCACGATCGGTCTGGTTCGTGTCGCCGTCCAGGTCGTCGCTGGCGGAGCGTTCCCTCAGACTTGCTTTCACCTCACGGCGTAAACGCTTCGCGGACCATTCGTGTGCCTCTGCTTTGCGCAGCCAGAAGTCCTGCTCGGGTTCTGCGAGGGCCGCGACCTCGGCGTGATGGGTGAAACTGAGCCTGTCCCGCCGACGAGACATGGGGAAACGGCGCGCCACCCATGCATGGTTCCGTAATGTTTGGTAATCTAACGCCGTCAGTTGGATCGCGTCCTGGTATCTTCCGTTGAAAGTTGCTTCCCCGTACACGAGCCAGTCTCCCAGACACCATGCGGAGGCGGAGATTACGTTGGAGAGGTAGTTTCCGATTCCGAGCCATTTATCGAACTCCATGCGTTTCGGAAGCGTCAGACCTCTCCTTGTGACAAGGGTTGAGGTACCGAAGGTCGGGATTGAGTTCGCTTCACGCTTCGCCAGGTTTGAAGATGTCGGTTTTTTGCCATGGGAGCGAGTGGTGGGGTCCCCCGTCATGGGTCTCCTTAGGTGGAAACATGCGTCACGTGCCCCGGGAAGTCGAATGGTGGGAAATCTAACACGCTCCTCTGTGATCGAACAGATGCCTTACTTGTTCGTCGGCGAGGGCTGTTGCGCGTGCATTGACCAGGTAGTATGGGAGATTGCGCTATAACAACGTGCCGCCGACGGGCCGACCGCGCGGAGCTCCACGTTGAATACGCTGTCCCACCAGGTTGTCCCAGTGGTCCGCGTGCCGCGCCGGCAGACGGGCGGGGCGGAATCGGGGTTGACGGGGGCGATGTGCCGCCGTGCGTTCCCTGGTGTAATGTCGCCGATCCGTCCTGATTCAGGCGTGATGCAACTGGTGGGGGACACGACCGGTTTTTCTGCCTCTGCCCCTGCGGGAGTCGGTCCGCACGCTGCCGTCCGCCGGCCCGAACCGCGGCGCGTGTGAGTCCGTGGCTGTGCGGAAAGGTGCGTGACCTGGTGGGAGATGGCGGCCCGGGTACTCGGTCACGATATACACGGGTGCACCGTGGGCTGTTTCCCGGTGGTCGACCTTCATGATCTGGTGGGAGACGTCCGTCGCGGGTACGGTGACGGACGTCCTAGCGGAGGTTGGCGGACACCAACCGGGATAATCCGAGCCGTCAGGTGCGGTTGAGCCGGGGGTTCATTCGTGCGATACGAGATCATGGGACCAGTGCGCGTAATTCACGAAGAAGATCAGGTGAATATTAATGCACAAAAAGTCGCCACTCTGCTCGCTGTTCTTCTCGTGCGATCCAATCAAGTAGTGACCGTGGATCAACTGATCACGGAGATTTGGGGAGATGAGCCCCCGCGTCGCGTCACTGCGGCACTTCACGTCTATGTCTCGCAAATACGCAAGTTCCTCAAGCGCTCCGGCCGGGAAGACGGACCGGTTCTCACCAGACCGCACGGATACATGCTGTGCCTCGGCTCGGACGTCCTTGATCTCCGTATCTTCGACGAACTTGTAGGAGAAGGCAGAGAGGGTTTCCGTTCACGGAATTTCGAGGCTGCCACGCGAAGTTTCGAGGAGGCGCTAGGCCTGTGCCGGGGGCCGCTGCTCGGCGGCGCGTGCCGGGGGCCGATTCTTTACGGCTACCAGACCTGGTTCAACGAGGTCAGGCTGGAGTGCATGGAGATGCTGATAGACGCGCGGCTGGCTCTCGGCAGGCACCGCGAACTCGTCAGTGACCTGTACCGGTTGGGGACGGAGCACCCGCTGCGGGAGACGTTTCACCGTCAGCTGATGCTGGCGCTGCACCGCAGTGACCGGCAGGCAGACGCGTTGCAGGTCTACCAGCGCGCCCGTCGCACGCTCAACGACGAGCTGGGACTGGAGCCCGGTCGGGCGCTCCAGGAGATGCAGCACGCCATCCTCACCGCGGACCACCGGCTGGTGCTGCCCGATTGCGCCCCCCAGCTCTGAGACGACATGGGACCTCGACATGAACACCGTGAGCGCGTGGCGGCAGCCGGACCCCTCCGGCGAGGCACGCCTGTTAGCGGTGAGCGGCCTTCACTCCTCCGTCGGTTAGAACGGACTTATGCAGCCCGCTACCAGCGGCTGGCCGAGAGGTGCTGGCAGGCCAGCGTGATCACCCCCGAGGACCCCTATCCCGTCTGGCGCGGTCCGGGCGGCCCGCTGCGCCTCGCGCCGCTGTTCGTGCTGTACGACTACTCCTTCCTCCCTGAAGGAGTAGTCGATCCCGCTCGGGCCTGCGCCGCCGTCCTCGCCACCGACGTCTACTTCGTCGACGAGTACCTGCGCCATCCCGGCGTCGAGGCATGGTGCGCCGCACGGGTGGCCGCGAGCGAGCGGCGTTTCGCCGAGGCGACGGCCGGCCGTGCCGCTGGTCAATCACTTTCCCCTGGTCCAGACGCCGAACAGGATCCTGCGCCACCAGCACCTGTCCCTGTGGTGCGGAACGGTGCGGACAGCCGACCGGCTCTGCCGTTTAGACGTCGCACAGGTCGTCTAAGGGCCCCTGCACATTCCCTGTATCACCTGGCACGACGGTGTCCCGCACCACGAGGTCTCCGTCGGATACCCACGGGAGCGGCGCCGCAGTGGTCACCCCCATGGCCTGCTGCGCCGCATCGCCTCGCGCGACTTCTCCCGTTCGGGAGTGACCGGTGATCGAGAGCCTGCTGCCGTCCGGTGTCCACTGGGCCGAGGCGTTCGGTGATCTTCCGGAAGCCACCCTTCTCCCGGAGGAGGAGGTGCTCGTGGAGAACGCTGTGCCGCGTCGCCGCCGTGAGTGTGTGACGGTGCGCCACCTGGCGCGACAGGCACTGGGGCGGATGGGTCACGCACCGGTCCCGTTGCTGCGCGGAGAACAAGGGGCTCCGCTGTGGCCGAAGGGCGTGATCGGCAGCATCACGCACTGCGAGGGCTACCGGGCGGTCGTCGTCGCGGAACGGGCCCGGCTGTGGTCCGTCGGCATCGACGCCGAGCCCCACGCTCCGCTGCCCGACGACGTCCTGGACGTTATCTCCCTCCCACCGGAGCGCGACCACCTCGCCGAACTGCAGCGTAGGAAACCCCGGATCAGCTGGGACTGTCTCCTCTTCTCCGCGAAGGAGGCGGTGTACAAGACTTGGTTCCCGCTCACCAGGACCTGGCTGGAGTTCAAGGAGGCGCGGCTCGTCTTCCATCCGCAGGAGGCGAGCTTCAGCGCGGTGGTCCTCCCGGCCGGTCGCGACGCAGCCCGCGCCGCTGGGGTCCCCGGGGCGTACGTCCCCCGCGGGTTCACCGGGCGATGGGCCGTCGAGGCGGGATTCGCAGTCACCGCCGTCGCGGCCACTGCCCACGGGCCGGCTCAGGACGGCCCCGCCGGGGCCGGGGTCGATGCGGCGATGTCCGCCAGGAGTTCTGCCTGGCGCAGGCACACCGCCTGATCCGGGACTGTGCCCGTGCGGGCGGCGGCGGCGAACGCCCTGAGCGCACCGGACACCTGGTCACACGGAGGCAGGGCCCTCTCCAGGACACCGGCGCCCTGCTCGACGTGCAGGACCGGGCTGTGATCGGCGGGCGGAGTGAAGGCACGGTCGACGGTGACCCGGCCGCGGCTGCCGACGATCTCGTACCGCGACCGGTAGCCGTGGTCGATGCCGAAGGTCAGCTGGGCGGTGATCCCGCGCGGGGTGCGCAACAGGGCGCAGCCCGCGGTGTCGACGCGCAGCCCGGGGCTGCCGGCGCGGGCGGCACCGACCACGGAC
>NZ_JAVRFH010000094.1:0-12711 GCF_031845825.1 Streptomyces lancefieldiae
TGTGGTGGGATCTGCCGACGTATCCGTTCCAGCGGCGGCGGTACTGGCTGGAGCGGTCCGGTCCGGATGCCGGGGTCGCCCGGTCCGGGCAGGACCCCGCCGGCCACCCCCTCCTCGCCGCCGTCCTGACGGCGCCCGAGGGCGACACCGTGACCCTCACCGGTCAGCTGTCGTTGCGCGACCAGCCCTGGCTGGGTGAGCACACCCTCTCCGGCACCGTCCTGGTCCCGGGAGCGGCCTTCGTGGAACTGGCGGTCCGAGCCGGTGACGAGGTCGGTTGCCCACGGGTGGAGGAGCTGACGCTCCAGACGCCGCTGGCCCTCACCGAACGGGACACCGTACGCGTCCAGGTGGTGGTCGGGGCGCCGGACGGTGCGGACCGCAGACCGGTGTCGGTGTACGCGCGCGTCGAGGGTGCCCCGGAGTGGACCCGGCACGCCGAGGGTGTGTTGGCGGCAGTCGCCGACGGCAGCGGCTCCGCCGGGTCCGACGGCGGCGCGCCCGCGGGGGTGTGGCCGCCGTCGGGGACCCGGGAGGTGGCCGCCGAGGAGCTGTACACGCGGCTCGCCGCCCAGGGCTTCGACTACGGCCCGCTCTTCGCGGGTCTGCGCGCCGCCTGGCAGCGCGGTGGCGACGGACCCGGGGACGGGCCGGCCGAGGTGTACGCGGAGGTCGCGCTGCCCGAGGGGACGCCGGTGGACGGCTTCGGCATCCATCCCGCGCTGCTGGACGCCGCGCTCCACGCGGGTGAACTCTTCGCCGCCGACGACACGCTGACGATGCCGTTCGCCTGGCGGGGGCTCACCCTGCGGGCCACCGGAGCGACCTCCCTGCGGGTGCGGCTGACCGCCGGCGCCGGGGACGGTGGCTACGCGCTGCGCGCCACGGACACCGCCGGCGCCGTGGTGCTGGAGGCCGACTCGCTGCTGGTGCGTACGGTGCCGCTGGAGGAGCTGGGCACCGCGGACCGGCACCGCGACCTCTACACGGTGGAGTGGACTCCGGTGCCCGCCGCACGTACGCGGGGGAGCGAGGAGTGGGCGGTCCTCGGGGACCTGCCGCTGCCGGGTGTCGCCCGCAGCCGCGACCTGGCCGCCCTGCTGGAGTCCGGGCAGCCGCTGCCGCAGACGGTGCTGTACGCGCCGCCGGTGCCGGCCACCGACACAGAGCCCCTGGCGGCGACGCGGACGGCGGCCGGGGAGACTCTGGCGCTGCTGCAGGACTGGCTCGCCGAGGAGCGCTGCGCGGACGCCCGGCTGGTGGTCGTGGTGCGCGGAGCGACCCTCGCCGGTGGCGCGGTGACGGGTCTGGTACGGGCCGCCCAGGCGGAGAACCCGGACCGGTTCGTGCTCGCGCACCTGCCGGAGGACGAACCCGCCGCCCTCACCGCCGGGAGTGCGCTGCCCGCCGTCCTGGCCGCCGGCGAACCGGAGTTCGCGCTCCGCGGCGGGCGGGCCGAGGCGCCCCGGCTGGCGGTGGCCACCGGGGCCGGCAAGGAGCTGGAACCCGGCGACGCCGTGCTCGTCACCGGGGGGACGGGCGGGTTGGGCGCCGCCGTCGCGCGCCACCTGGCGGACCGTCAGGAGGTGCGCCGGATGGTGCTGGTCGGCCGGCGCGGTCCGCAGGCACCCGGTGCGGAGGCCCTGGTGGCCGAACTGACCGCGAAGGGTGTCGAGACCGTCGTGGTGGCCTGCGACCTCGGGGACCGGGAGGCGGTCGCCCGGCTGCTGGCGGACCATCCGGTGACCGGTGTGGTGCACACCGCCGGGGTGGTGGACGACGGACTGGTCGGCGCGATGGACGCCGAGCGCCTGGAAACCGTCCTGCGGCCGAAGGCGGATGCCGCCTGGCATCTGCACGAACTCGCCGGTGACGTCTCGATGTTCGTCCTGTTCTCCTCGGCCGCCGGCACCCTGGACGGTGCGGGACAGTCCAACTACGCGGCGGCCAACGGCTTCCTCGACGCGCTGGCCGCGCATCGCCGCGCCCTGGGACTGCCCGCCTCCTCCCTCGCCTGGGGTCTGTGGGCGGAGCGCGCGGGCATGGCGGGAGCCCTGTCGGAGGCCGACCTGGAGCGGATGGAACGGGCCGGGCTCCTGGCGCTGCCCACCGAGGACGGACTCGCCCTGCTGGAGACCGCCGCCGGACTCGACCGGCCGGTGGTGCTGCCGATGCGGCTGGACACCGCCGCGGTGGCGGCGGCCGGGCGTCCGGTGCCCCCGATGCTCCGCGGACTGGTCAGGGCCCCGCGGCGCCGGGCCGCCGTGCAGGACGGGCCGGAGGCGGTGGAGCAGCCGTTGGCCGACCGGCTGGCCGCCATGCGGCCGGAGGACCGCCGTCCGCTGCTGCTGGACGTGGTACGCGTCCAGGTCGCCGCCGTACTGGGTCATGACGGGCCACGGGACATCGAACCGGAGCGGGGATTCACCGAACTCGGTGTCGACTCGCTCGCCGCGCTGGAACTCCGCAACGGTCTGGCGGACCGGGCCGGCATCCGGCTGTCCGCGACGCTGGTCTTCGACCACCCGACCCCGGCGGCGATCGCCGACATGCTCCTCGAGGAGCTGGTGGTGAAGGCGGAGCGGACACCGATGGCCGCCGAGTTCTCCGCCATCGAGGCGGCGCTCAGCCGGGCCCGGCCGGGCGACGAGGGGTTCGAGGCGATCGTGGCGCGGCTGCGGGACCTCAGCGCCCGGTGGGTGACGTCCCAGGAGGCGTCCGGCGCCGGGGCCCGTACGGACCACGACGACATCGAGGCCGCGACCGCGGACGAGCTCTTCGACATCCTCGACGGGGAGCTCGACCTGGACTGAGACACGGTCGGCGGGCCCGGCCCACGGGCCCGGCCCACGGGCCCGCCGACGGACTTCGACGGCGGCGCCCGCGGCCGACGTCAGCAGCGGTCCCCGACACGACCGGTGCCCCTGCCCCGCAAGCGGGGCAGGGGCACCGGTCGTCGTACTCGAGAACGAGTCACCAGGTGATCCGCAGCGCGGACGGACCGCGCACGATCACCCCGAACTTCCACTCCACGTCCTCGGGGGCGTCGGCCAGTCGCATCCGCGGCATCTTCGCCAGCAGTACGGTGAGCGATTCCTGGAGCTCCATCCGGGCCAACTGCGCGCCGATGCAGTGGTGCGGGCCGTGACCGAAGGTCAGGTGCGGGTTCTGGGCGCGGGCGAGGTCGATCTCCTCCGGGTCCTCGAAGACCTCGGGGTCGCGGTTGGCCGCGTGGAGCGCCGCGAGCACCGGTTCGCCGGTCCGCACCAGGGTGTCGCCCACCCACACGTCCTCCAGGGCGTAACGGGCGAACATCGCGGCGGTGTTGATCGGGACGTAGCGCAGCAGCTCCTCGACCGCGGTGGGCATCAGCTCCGGCTCGGCGCGCAGCCGGGTCATCAGCTCGGGGCGGGTGAGCAGGGTGTAGACGAAGCTGGGCAGCGCCGAGGCCACCGTCTCCACCCCGCCCGTCAACAGCCCGGCCCCGGCGAGCGCGATGAGTTCGGTGTCGGTGAGCTTGTCGCCGTTGTCGCGGGCGTAGACCAGGGCGCCGAGCAGGTCGTCGGTGGGCTCGCGGCGGCGCAGGGCGACCAGGTCGGCCATGTAGGCGTCGAGTTCGCCGCCGATGTCGAAGAGTACGTCGTCCTTGGCCGTCTCGTCGTTCGTGACGCCCTCGGTCCAGCGGCGGAAGACGTGCCGGTCCTCGAAGGGGACTCCCAGCAGGTCGCAGATGACGTTGACCGGCAGCAGCCGGGCCAGGTCCTCGACCACGTCGGCGGGCCCGCCCCCGGCCAGCATGTCGTCCACCAGCCGGCCGGCGAGGCCGCGCACCTCGTCGCGCATCTGGTTCATCCGGCGGGCGGTGAACGCCTTGGCCACCAGCCGGCGCAGCCGGGTGTGGTCGGGCGGGTCCATGCCCATGATGCCGTCGCCCACCGACTGGCGGCGCATCCGCGGCTGGTCGAGCCCCTGTGCGATCGCCCGGCTGAAACGAGGGTCCGTCATGACCTGCTTGCAGTCCGCGTGCCGGGTGGCGAGCCAGGAGACCTCGCCGTACGGCAGCTGTACCCGGCTCATCGGCTCGTCGGCTCGCAGCTTGGCGTAGAGCGGCGAGACGCTGATGTCCTTCATGTCGAACGGGTACGGACGCACCGTTCTCGGCTCGTTCATGCGGCGGGCTCTCCTCGTGGTCGGGGCACGCCGTCCCGGCCGCCCGGCCCGCCACGGCGACCGCCGGGCGGAGGAGGGGAACACCGCTGTCCGCACGGCGACGGCCGACGGGACGACGGTGCGGGGCGCGGTACGGCGCGGAGTGCGTGCGGGCACCCGAGAAGGAGCCGGTGCGTGGGTCGGCGACCCGGTACGGACCCCTCCCCTACGGTCCGTCCGGCAAGCTACCGGCCGTGGCGCGGCACAGACACCCCTAACCCGCCGGGGGGTGCGTCGGCAGTGGCCCGGGAGCCGGTGCCCGGCTCCCGCCCGCCGCGGGGAGGCGCCGTCGCCCTCCCCGCGGTCAGCCGGCGGCCGACGTCAGCAGCGCCTCGGCGTCGGCCGCCAGCCGCAGCCGGTCCGTCTTGCGGTTGGCGTTGAGCGGGAACTCGGCAAGGTGATGGAAGTGGCGGGGGAGGAGCCCGTCGGGCAGGTGCGAGCGCAGGCGGCGGACCAGCTCGGGTGCGGCCATCGCCTCACCGGTGTAGTAGACCACCAGTTCGGTGCCGTCGTCCCCGGTCACACCCACCGCGACCGCGTCCTGCGGGCCGCAGGCCCGTACCGCCTGCTCCACCTCGGCCGGCTCGACCCGCCAGCCGTGCACCTGGACCTGGGAGTCGAGCCGGCCGACGTAGACCAGCTCGCCGTCGGCGGCCCTCCTGACCCGGTCGCCGGTGCGGTACCAGCGCCGGCCGCCGCGTTCGACGAAACGTCCCCCCTCGTCCCGCGGATCCAGGTACCCGGCCGCCAGCTGCGGTCCGCTGACGCACAGCTCGCCCTCCTCGGCGCCGCTGGGCTCACCGTCCGGGCCGAGCAGCACGTGCTCGTGGCCGGGGTGGACGGTGCCGATCGGGGCCAGTCCGTTGACGGCGGCGGCCAGGGAGCGTTCGCCGGTCCAGCGGTGGGCGGTGATGGTGAGGGTCAGCTCGGTCGGACCGTAGAGGTTCTCCAGCGTCGAGGCCGGTGCGGCGCGCTGCCAGTCCTGCGCGTCGCGGCAGGTCAGCGCCTCGCCGGCGAACAGGCTCCAGCGCAGCCCCGGCAGGGCGGAACCGGACAGCCCGTTCAGCCGCCGCACCAGTCCGATCACGCTCGGGGTGGAGAACCACACCGTCATTCCCTGCGCGGCGACGAAACCCGGCAGATCGCGGTAGGCGTGCGGCGGGATCGGAGTAGCGGTGCCGCCCGCACCCCAGGCGCAGAAGAGGTCGAAGAACGCGCAGTCGAAGTTGAGGTCGAAGGTCTGGGAGAAGACGTCCGAGGGGCCGAAGCCGTAGCGTCGGTCGACGACGTCGAAGTAGTGGCCGAGCCCGCCGTGGGTCAGCGCCACCCCCTTGGGCCGCCCGGTCGAGCCGGAGGTGAAGAGCAGCACGGCCGTGTCCCCGGGCCCGACCCGGGCCGGCTCCTCCAGCGCCGTCGCCGACGAGGGGAACAGGGCGCGCACCCCGCCCGGCACGCCGTCACCGGCCGTCCCCGGCGCCAGTACCGGGAGGTCGGTCCGGCCCTGGAGCACCTCGGGCAGCATCGCCGCCCCGGCCCGGTCCACCAGCAGGACGTCGGCGCCGGACGCCGCCAGCGTCTGCCGGACGCGGGCGGGGGGAAAGTCCGGCCGCAGCGGTACGACCGCCGCCCCGGCGTAGAGCGCGGCCAGCAGCCCGGTGTACCCGGTGCCGTTCCGGCCGGCGAGCACCGCCACGGTCCGCGCCCCGGAACCGGCCAGCGCACCGCCCCACTCCAGCGCGGCGCGGTGCATCCGGGCGTAGGAGAGGGTCTCCGCCTCCGCGCCGACCACCCGCACCGCGGCGCCCTCCGGCGCCCGGGACAGTCCGCGCAGGAAGCGTCCGGGCAGCCCGTGTTCCGTCGTACCTTCCAAGATCCACCTCAACACGAATAGGGGGTGCCGATCGTCGAGAAAAACGGATGGGGCCACTAGGCTCTGGCGTCGACCATTGGGGCTGAAGGCCGCCGTGGCAACCCTTAATCCGGGATTCCAGAAAGGGAGACCGTCATGCTGGACAGTCAGTTCGAGGAAATACTCCGCCGCTTTCTTCCCCACCTCCGCGCGAACCAGCCGCTGAAGCCGGACATGCGGCTGCGCGAGGTGGGCCTGGACTCCCTGGCGATGGTCGAACTGCTCTCCGCGGTGGAGAAGGAGTACGGCATACGCCTGGACGACCGGGCGATGACCACGGAGACCTTCGAGACGCCGGCGACGCTGTGGCGCGCGGTGGACGCGGCACGGAGCTGACGGGACACCCCAGACGTCCCACCGGAGGAGCCCGGCTAGGGGTTGAAGGCCGGCTCCGTCGCCCCCGTACGATGCGCTGGCGGGACGGGGCGTTTCGACGGCCCCGGGCAGCCGGTCGCGGCATTTCCGCGAGGAGGGGCTGCCCGGAACCCCGGAATGACGATGCGCGACACACTTCCTTCACCGGCCCTGTGGAACTGCCGGAGCCTCTGCGCCGGTTTTCCAAAAGGGTGGAGGGCGCTGTGAAAGCGCGCCGCGCCGCGTCACCCGTGCCACTCGCCATTCCCTCACTCAGTCCGCGCAGCCCGGAATCCAGGTGACCCCACGTGTGTCCAGACATTCCCGCCGAAGTCGTCTACCAGGAGAACTTCGCGGAGATCTACGACGACATCTACCGCAGCCACCGGGACTACGCCGGTGAGGCGGAGCGCATCCGCCGGCTGGTGCGCGAGAGGCACCCGGCCGCCGCGAGCCTGCTGGACGTCGCCTGCGGCACCGGGGAGCACCTGGTGCATCTGGGCAAGGAGTTCGAGGTGCAGGGGGTCGACCTCGCCGAGCCGATGCTCAGGGCCGCGGTGGCCAAGCTCGGCGCCGCCGCCGTGCACCGCGGCGACATGCGCGACCTCGAGCTGGGGCGGCGCTTCGACGCGGTCACCTGCCTCTTCAGTTCCATCGCCTACCTCGGCGGGGTGGACGAACTGCGGGCCGCGGTCCGGTCGATGGCCGCGCACCTGGTGCCCGGCGGGGTGATGGTCATCGAGCCCTGGATCCTGCGGGAGGACTGGAACGGCGGCGACCTGGTGCAGGCGAGCTTCACCAGCGGCACCGCCAAGGTCTCCCGGATGGGCCACTGGTACACCGTGGACGGCCGCAGCCGGGTGGAGATGCACTACCTCGTGGCGGACCCGTCCGCGGCGCCCGCCACCGCCGTCCGGCACTTCGTGAACCAGCAGGATCTCGCTCTCTTCTCGCGCGAGGAGTACGAGGCGGCCGTGACCGGGGCCGGCTGCGCGGTCGAGTACCTCTCCGACGGCTACGCGGACCGCGGCGTCTTCGTCGGCGTCCGGCAGGCGTGACCGGCAGGCGTGACCGGCAGGCACGGCGCCGTGCCCCCACGCACCACCTCTGACTGACGAATCGGATAGGTGTCATGAAGGCTCTCGTCCTGTCCGGCGGATCCGGAACCCGGCTGCGCCCGATCACCCACACGTCCGCCAAACAACTCGTCCCCGTCGCCAACAAACCGGTGCTCTTCTACGGGCTGGAGTCGATAGCCGACGCCGGCATCACCGAGGTCGGCATCGTGGTCGGCCACACCGCACCGGAGATCGAGGAGGCCGTCGGCGACGGGTCGGCCTTCGGCCTGCGGGTGAGCTACATCCGGCAGGAGGAGCCCCTGGGCCTGGCCCACGCGCTGCTCGTCTCGCGCGACTTCCTCGGCGACGACGACTTCGTGATGTACCTGGGCGACAACTTCATCGTCGGCGGGATCACCAAGCTGGTGAAGGACTTCCGTGAGTCGGGTCCCGACGCCAAGATCCTTCTCACCCGGGTCTCCGACCCGCGCCAGTTCGGTGTCGCCGTGCTGGACGAGGACGGCGGCGTGATCGGGCTGGAGGAGAAGCCGGAGGACCCCAAGAGCGATCTCGCCCTCGTCGGCGTCTATCTCTTCTCCCCGCTGGTGCACGAGGCGGCGCGGGCCATCAAGCCCTCCTGGCGCAACGAGCTGGAGATCACCGACGCGATCCAGGAGCTGATCGAGAGCGGCGCCCGGGTCGAGTCCGAGGTGATCGACGGCTACTGGAAGGACACCGGCAACGTCGACGACATGCTGGAGGTCAACCGGATCATCCTGGAGGGCGTCGAGCGCCGGATGGACGGTGAGGTGGACGACACCTCGCAGATCATCGGCCGGGTGGTGGTGGAGCGCGGCGCCCGGGTGTCCGGCTCCCGGATCGTCGGCCCGGCCCTGATCGGGGCCGGCACCGAGGTCATCGACTCCTACATCGGCCCGTACACCGCGGTGTCGGAGAACTGCCGCATCCTCGACAGCGAGCTGGAGTTCTCGATCATGCTGCGCGACTCCACACTGACCGGGGTCCGCCGGATGGAGGCCTCCCTGATCGGACGCCACGTCCACGGCGCCTCCCGTCCCCGGGTGCCCAACGCCCACCGGCTGGTCCTCGGCGACCACTCGACCTTCGAGATCAGTTCATGAGCCTCCACCTCCTGGTCACCGGCGCGGCGGGCTTCATCGGCTCGGCCTACGTCCGCGCCCTGCTCGCCGATCCGGCCGACGACGTCCGGATCACCGTGCTGGACCTCCTCACCTACGCCGGCAACCGTGCCAACCTGGACCTCACCGACCCCCGGCTGACCTTCGTGCACGGCGACATCCGCGACGCCGTACTGGTGGACCGGCTGGCCGCGCGGGCGGACCAGATCGTGCACTTCGCCGCGGAGTCCCACGTGGACCGGTCGATCACCGGTGCCACCGCCTTCGTCCGTACGAACGTCGTGGGGACGCAGACCCTGCTGGACGCGGCGCTGAGGCACCGGGTGGAGCGCTTCGTGCAGATCTCCACCGACGAGGTGTACGGATCCATCGACAGCGGCTCCTGGCCGGAGACCCACCCGCTCGCCCCCAACTCCCCGTACTCCGCGTCCAAGGCGGCCGGCGACCTGCTCGCGCTGGCCTACCACCGCACCCACGGCCTGGACGTGCGGGTGACCCGGTGCTCGAACAACTACGGCATCCGGCAGCACCCCGAGAAGGTCATCCCGCGCTTCGTCACCACCCTCCTGGACGGCGGCAGCGTCCCCCTCTACGGCACCGGTGAGAACATCCGCGACTGGGTGCACGTGGACGACCACTGCGCGGGCGTCGAACTCGTCCGCACCCGCGGCCGCGCCGGCCGGGTCTACAACCTCGGCGGCGGCACCGAACTCAGCAACAAGGAGCTGACGAGCATGCTCCTGGAGGCGTTCGGGGCCGACTGGGGACGGGTGGAGCACGTCGCCGACCGCAAGGGGCACGACGCCCGCTACTCGGTGGACTGGACCCGCGCCCGCGAGGAGCTGGGCTACGCGCCGACCCACGACCTCGCCACCGACCTGGCCGGCGTCGTCGACTGGTACCGCGACAACCGCGCCTGGTGGGAGCCGCTGGTGTCCGACCGGGCCGTGTGACCGGCTGCCCCGCGCCGGGGTGACCGGCCGAGCGGCACCGAGCCTTCCCGGGCCATGCACCAGGGAGGCCGACCACCCCCACCTGGCGCGGCGGGTTCGAGCCGATGCCGGGCCACGCCTGCCCTTGGAGCCCCCCCATGACACCCCATGACGCCGCGCGCCACCGGCCCTCACATCTGGCCCCGCCGGACGAGGCGTTCCTCGCCCGGTTACGCGGCCCGGTCACCGGCACCCCGCTGGAACCGGCCGGCCCCGGTCTGCTGCGCGAGGGTGACACCCTCTGGCCGTGCCTGGACGGCATCCCCTACCTGCGCCTGGGGCGGGAGGAACTGCGGGACGAGGCGGTCGCGGCGATCCGTCGCGGCGACACCGGCCACGCACTGGCCGTGCTGCTCGCCGACCGGAAGGACGCCTCGACACCGCCCGCCGACCCGGCCGCCCTGCGCACCGCGGTCGCCGGGGTGAGCAGCGGCGACGCGACGGCGGCCGGGATGATGGACCTCCTGGGCTACGGCGGACTCGGCACCTACTTCCTGCACCGCTGGTGCCTGCCCACCCTCCTCAGCGGACAGGCCCTGCTGGAGGCACACGCGCCGCGCGGCGGCACGCTCCTCGAGGTGGGCTGCGGCGCCGGGCACTTCCTGCGCGTCTGGGAGGCCGGCTCCGGCCACGCCATCGGCTCCGACCTCGTCTTCTCGCACCTGTGGCTGGCCCGGCACTTCACCGCTCCGCGGGCGTGGCTGGTCTGCTTCGACGCGGCCGGGCCCTTCCCCCTGGCCGACCTGGCGGCCGACGTCTGCCTGACCCACGACAGCTTCCACTACTTCCCCGACAAGCCGCACGCCTTCCGCGAGCTGCGCCGGCTCGCCCGCCACGAGCGGGTGCTCCTCGGGCACACCCACAACGCCGAAGCGCACAACTACGCCCCGGGCGCGCCGCTGACGGTCCAGGAGTACGCCGCGCTGCTGCGGCCCCGCCTCGCCTACGACGACGCGGACCTGACCCGCGCCGCGCTCACCGGGGTGCCGGCCGAGGCCGTCGTCCCGGACACGCTGCGAACGGCCTCCGCGCTGGCCTTCGTCCACGGCCCGGCCGCCGAGCCGTCGCCACCGGGGTGGCTGACCGCGCCGCGCGCCGGCCGGCCGCTGCGGGTCAACCCGCTCCTGACGGCGGAGGGACCGGCGTGGCCGACCGCGCAGTTCGCCCGGGAGTTCGTGGAGGACTGGCCCTATCTCAGCGGGCTGGCGCACCCCGGTCCCGTGGTGGCGGCCGCCGCGGGGGCCGGCGGGAGCGGCACGGACCCGCTGGTCGACCGGCTGGCCAGACAACGGGTGCTCCTGGACCTTCCCGACCGCTGGCTGTGAGATCCCTGGTGGGCCGGCCCCGCGCCCGGCGTCCGCGGGGCCGGTCCCACCACGGCGGTGCGGGCCGGGTCAGCGGCCGAGTGCCGCGGCCTCCAACTGCGGGACGACATCGGCGAGCGTGGGCGTGGCGAGCATCTCGTCCCGCACCTCCGCGGCGTTCCTGCGGAAGGACTCCTCCTCCAGCAGCCGGCCCACGTTCTCGCGGATGCGCTCGACGGTGATGTCCTCCAGGTCGACGTAGAGCCCGTAGCCGCGCTCCGCCTGCGCCACCGCCGAGGCCCGCTCGCTCCAGATGGTGCCCGGCACCAGAAGCTGCGGAACCCCGTTGACCACGGCGTTGCCGATGGTGGCACCGCCGCCCTGGTGGACGATGGCCGAGCAACTGGCGAGCACCTCGTTCATCGGCACGAAGGACTCGGCGCGGACGTTGGGCGGCAACCGCAGCGAACCGGTCTGCTCCCGGCTGAAGGTGGCGATCACCTCGATGTCCAGCGCGCCCAGCCCTTCCAGGAGGTCGGCCACCGAGGCCTGCTCGTGCCCGTGGACCTGCCGGTTGGAGACACCGAGGGTGAGCAGCACCCGGGGGCGGGAGGGCTCCTCGTAGACCCAGCGCGGCAGCGGCAGCGGCCGGTTGACCGGGACGAAGCGCACCCGCAGGTAGTTCACGTCCAGCGGGAACTGCACACAGGCCGGCCCCGGGTCGATCGACGCACTGCCGAACCGCAGGCCCTCGTGGAAGCCGCGGCCGTGCCGCCGCAGCCACTCGTCCATCCACTCGGCCAGCGGGTCCGGCCAGTCCTCGTGCGGCCGGCGCTGCTTGAGCTTCTCGTACTCGAAGTGCACCCGGGCGTTCTGGTCGGCCGCGTAGAGCATCCGCATCTGCGCCGCGCCCACCACCTCGGCGACCAGCGGCGCGGTGTAGATCAGGGGGTCCCAGACGATCAGGTCCGGCCGCCACTCCTTGGCCAGCCGCAGGGTCTCGTTGAGCATCCGGTCCGGGTTCAGGTAGCGGATCATCCCGGCGGTGGTGTCGTAGGCGGCCTTCACGTAGTCGTCGGTGAGGCGTTCCACGCGGGTCTCGGACAGCTTGAACGGGTCGTCACCCGGGTCCTCGCCCACCTGACGGTGCCGGGCGATGTCGAAGTCGCCACCGACCCACATGCACTCCAGACCGGTCTCCGAGAACGGCTCGACCTCCGAAGGGTTGCGCTGGCCCACGTACCGCACCTCGTGGCCGGCGGCCCGGAGCGCCCAGCCGACGGGCGCGAGGCTGTAGATGTGGGTTCGCGTCGGAAAGGCCATCAGCATGACGCGCACGGAACTCTCCCCTGGCTCGCGCGGAGTGCGGCGCCGGGGGCCTCCGGTCGGCCCCCTCTCCTTCGGTGCGCGGAGAGCGCCCGCCCCACGAGGGGCCGTGCCCGGGGCCGCCCGTCGTGCCGGGGTGCCCTCGGGGCGGTGGGCTCCGGTGGGCGTGTGCGCCTCCCGGCCCCTCCGCACCGTTCCGCGGTGCCGCAGCGTCGTCACCCTAACGGCGCGCGGTCCGCGCGGAGCCGGTCGGCAGGGGAAATGGGGGCGGTCACGCGGAAGGTTAGGGGCCGCGGGCTCCCGCGTCGGCCCGCCTGCCGCGGGATCTCCCCGGCACCGCCGTGACCGGACGGCTCCGCACCGCCCCCGCCGTGGGCGGCCGGGCGGGGGGGTGGGCCC
>NZ_JAVRFH010000095.1:0-12533 GCF_031845825.1 Streptomyces lancefieldiae
CCCACCTACTCCGCCCCCACCTGCCCCGCCCGGACCGTCACGTCGTCATGTCCCGTCGCCGCAGCCCGAGCAGCCCCGCCGCCACCAGCACCCCCGCGATCAGCGTGAGCACCAGCACCGGCGCCCAGCTCATCTCGCCGCCCGGCAGCTTCGGCAGATGCCCGAACGGTGACACGTCCAGCACCCCCTGCGGCACATCCAGCGCCGGCCCGACCCACCCGAGCAACAGCACCGCCCCCGCGAGTCCCCACGCGGCCACCGCGCCCCGCGGCAGCAGCCCGTGCAGCAGCACCGCCGCCCCGCCGATCACCCACACCGCCGGGAGCTGCACCAGGCACGCGCCCAGGATCGCCCCGGCGTCCCTGCCGTAACCGACCGCGAAACCGACCCCGGCGAGCAGCATGATGAGCGCCGCGCCGCCGAAGGCGATCACCAGGTGCCCCGCGGCCCACCGCAGCCGTCCCACCGCCCCGGCGAGCACCGGTTCCGCCCGCCCGGACGACTCCTCGCCGCTGAGCCGCAGCACCGACGCGACGACGTACAGCGCGGCGATCAGCCCGAGCATCCCGACCATCGCCGACACGAAGGCGTCGGTCACCCCGGCCTGCCCGCCCATCCGCTCGATGATCTCGCGGGCCTGCTCGTTGTCCCCGACCAGATCGGCCGCGCCCTCGGTCATCCCGCCGTAGACGACCCCGGCGAGGAGGAAGCCGGTGCTCCAGCCGAGCACGCTGCCCCGCTGCAACCGCCAGGCCAGCGCCCCGGCCGTGCCCAGGCGGCCGAAGGCCGGTCCCGGCCGGGTCGGCAGGAAGCTCATGCCGAGGTCCCGGCGCCCGGCGAGCTCGTAGGCCACCAGACCCTGCACCATCGCCGCGCCGCCGACCAGCAGCAGCACCCACCACCGTTCGGCCGCGAAGGGCCGCAGGTTCTCCAGCCAGCCCAGCGGCGACAGCCACGTCAGCACCGAGGAGCCGTCCGTCGTGGCGGAGTCGCCCGCCGCACGCAGCACGAAGGCTCCGCCCAGGACGGCCGCCGTCAGCCCCCGGGCCGGCCGCGCGCTCTCGGTCAGCTGGGCGAAGATCGCCGCCAGGGTGGCGAAGAGCATCCCGACGCCCGCGATCCCGAGCCCGAGGGCCGTCGCACCGGCCACCCCCTGCCCGGCCAGCCCGGCGACGACCAGCAGCGCCAGGACGCCGTTCGCGACCGCCGCGGTGAGCAGGGCCGCCGTCAGCGGGGCCCGGCGGCCGACCATCCCGGAGGCGACCAGTTCCTGCCGGCCGCTCTCCTCCTCGTCCCTGGTGTGGCGTACGACGATCAGCAGGCTCGTCACGGCGGCGAGCGCGGCGGCGTAGACACCGACGCGCCAGGCCGTGAGCGCGCCGAGGGAGTCGTCGAAGACGGGGCCGACCATCGCCCGCAGTGAGGAGTTGGTCTCCATCTGCCGCATCAGGTCGGCGCGTTCGGCCGCGGTGCCGTACAGGCCCTTCAGGGTGTTCGGCATGGACAGCACCATGAGCGCGTTCACCGCGACCCAGACCGGGATCATCACCCGGTCGCGGCGCAGCGCGAAGCGCAGCAGCGTGCCGGTGCCGGCGAGTTGGCGCGAGGCGCCGGACCGTACCGTGAAGGCCGTGGTGGTGGCGGTGGCGGTCATCGAGCCGCCACCTCCTCGGCGGCCTCGGCCTGGTAGTGCCGCAGGAACAGTTCCTCCAGCGTCGGCGGTGTCGACGTCAGCGACCGCACGCCCGACTCGCTCAGGGACCGGAGCACGGCGTCCAGCTTGTCGGTGTCGACCTGGAGGCGGACCCGGCGGCCCTGGACGTCGAGGTCGTGCACGCCCGGCAGGTCGGCGAGCCCGACCGGGGCGCCCGCGAGTTCGGCGGTCACGCTGGTCCGCGTCAGATGACGCAGGTCGGCGAGCGAGCCGCTCTCGACGGTCCGTCCCCTGCGGATGATGCTGACCCGGTCGCACAGCTCCTCGACCTCGCTGAGGATGTGGGAGGAGAGCAGGACCGTCCGGCCGCGTTCGCGCTCCTCGGCCACGCACCGCTGGAAGACCTCCTCCATCAGCGGGTCCAGTCCGGAGGTGGGCTCGTCGAGGATCAGCAGGTCGACGTCGGAGGCGAAGGCGGCGACGAGCGCGACCTTCTGCCGGTTGCCCTTGGAGTAGGTGCGGCCCTTCTTGGTCGGGTCGAGTTCGAACCGCTCGATCAGCTCGGCCCGGCGCCCCTTGTCCAGTCCGCCGCGCAGACGGCCGTAGAGGTCGATGACCTCGCCGCCGGAGAGGTTGCGCCACAGGGTGACGTCGCCGGGGACGTACGCGATGCGGCGGTGTGCCTGGACCGCGTCCGTCCACGGGTCACGGCCGAGTACCTGCGCGGCGCCCGAGTCGGCGCGCAGCAGGCCGAGCAGGACGCGGATGGTGGTGGACTTGCCGGCGCCGTTGGGGCCCAGGAAGCCGTGGACCTCGCCGGTCTCGACCGCGAGGTCCAGCCCGTCCAGCGCGCGCGTCCGGCCGAACGACTTGTGGAGCCCGGAGACGCTGATTGCCTTCGTCATGTTTTGGAAAGTACGCTTCCTTCAGAAATTTGTGAAGTTAAGAAACCGTCAGGGTTGTGAGAGATGATCGGACGATGACGGAACCAGCCGAAGCGACCGGACCGGGGCGTGACCCCGAGGCGGTGTCGAAGTTCGTCGAGGGCTTCGCCGCGCAGCTCGTCGAGGCCGGCATGCAGCGGATGCCGGCCCGGGTCTTCGCCGCGCTGCTGGCCTCGGACTCGGGTTCGCTGACCTCGGCCGAACTCGGCACACAGCTCAAGGTCAGCCCGGCCGCCGTCTCCGGCGCCGTGCGCTACCTCGCGCAGCAGCACATGGTGTCGCGGGAGCGTGAACCGGGCTCACGGCGGGAGCGCTACCGGGTGCACAGCGACCAGTGGTACGAGGCGCTGACCAGCCGCGAGGCCGTTCTCAAGCGATGGGAGGCAGCGCTCGGCGAGGGCGTCAGAAGCCTCGGCGCCGAGACGCCGGCGGGCCGGCGCATGGCCGAGACGCTCGCCTTCTTCGAGTTCGTCGACGGCGAGATCGCGGCCATGATGGAGCGCTGGCGCGTCCACCGGGAACAGACCTACGGCAGGGACTGACGGCCGCGGTCACCCCCGGGGAAGCGTTGGGCAGCGTCACCCCTGCGTGGAGTCATTCCCGCGCCCCGTCACTGCGCGGCGTCACCCCCGCGCAGCGTCATCCCCTGCGTGGAGTCATTCCCGCGCCCCGTCACTGCGCGGCGTCACCCCCGCGCAGCGTCATCCCCTGAGTGGAGTCATTCCCGCGCGCCGTCACCCCCGCGCGCCGTCACCCCCGCGCGCCGTCACCCCCGCGCGCCGTCACCCTGCGCGGCGTCACCGCGCGGCGTCACCCATGGGCAGCGTCAGTCCCCACGCCCCCTCCCGTACCACCCACGTCCGCGTCCGTACCGGCCCCGACACCACCGCGTCGGCCCGGTACCGGAAGTGCGCCCCCGACACGGTCACCGTCCGTCCGCTCGCCGTCAGCGGCGACGCCTCCGCGCCCACCGACACCGGCCGCACCTCCACCTCGGCCACCCCGCCGGCACCCGGCATCACCGACACGGCGTCGACCGGCTGGTCCAGGTCCACCAGGGTCACCCCGTCGACCTCCACCCGCAGCCGCATCGGACCGGCCGCGCCCGCAGGGGACGTGATCCGTGCCGGCCGCGTCGACGCCAGCGTCCGCACGAGGGACTGGTAGGTCCGCAGCCACGGGTGCGCCGAAGCCGAAGCCGAAGCCGAGGCGGAAGCCGAAGCCGAAGCCGAAGCGCCCGGCCCAACCCCGGCGCCCGCGTCCGCACCCGCGGCCTCGCGTGCCGCGACCGGCGGAATCCGCACCGCCCCCAGCACCACCCCGTCGCTGTCGTCGACGAGCAGGTCCAGGCGCCGTTCCGCCCCGTCCAGCACCGCCCGTGCCGCCGCCACCGCGCCCGACGGCAGCCCGAGCGCCCGGGTGAGGCCCAGCACCGGCCCCACCGGCACCACGGACAGCGCGCACGCCGCGAGCTCCCGGTGCCGGTGCAGCAGGGTGACGGCCCGCAGCAGCGCGCGGTCGTCACCGACCACCACGGGTCGCCGCGAGCCCCGTCGCCGCAGCGCCCGGGCGAACTCCTCCGGGCCGTCCGGCAGGCACACCTTCGTGCTCGCCGCACCCGCGCTGAGCACGTCTTTCGCGATCCGGACGGACTCCCCGTCGATCCGCCGGGCGACGGGATCGATGACCACCAGGAGCTGATCGGGCGTCGTGGAAGTCGCCACCTCGGCCATGCCTCGCTTCCTCGGGTAGCATCTTTGTGCAAGAGCCCCTTGCGCTATTGCGCCAGGGGCTTCGTCTATTCCGGGGCATCCGGTCCGACGGTTGGCGGCCAATGACGGTCGCGGTGCACGCGGCGGAGACCTCCGCGTACGCCCTCGACCATGGACATGCCCCGCCCGGAAGGGGTGTACGCGCGTGCCCGCACTTGTGCTGCTCGGTGCTCAGTGGGGTGACGAAGGCAAGGGAAAGGCGACGGACCTGCTCGGTGGTTCCGTCGACTATGTGGTGCGCTACCAGGGCGGCAACAACGCCGGCCACACGGTAGTCGTGGGCGACCAGAAGTATGCCCTCCACCTGCTTCCTTCCGGAATCCTCTCTCCCGGCTGTACGCCGGTCATCGGTAACGGCGTCGTCGTCGACCCGTCGGTCCTGTTCTCCGAGCTGAGCGGGCTGAACGAGCGCGGCGTTGACACGTCCAAGCTCCTGATCAGCGGAAACGCGCACATCATCACGCCGTACAACGTGACCGTCGACAAGGTGACGGAACGCTTCCTCGGCAAGCGCAAGATCGGCACCACCGGGCGCGGCATCGGCCCGACCTACGCCGACAAGATCAACCGCGTCGGCATCCGGGTCCAGGACCTCTACGACGAGTCGATCCTCACGCAGAAGGTCGAGGCGGCGCTCGACGCCAAGAACCAGATGCTCACCAAGCTCTACAACCGGCGCGCGATCGCCGTCGGCCAGGTGGTCGAGGAGCTGCTGGGCTACGCGGACAAGCTCGCGCCGTACGTCGCCGACACCGTCCTGGTCCTCAACCAGGCCCTCGACGACGACAAGGTGGTCCTCTTCGAGGGCGGCCAGGGCACGCTGCTCGACATCGACCACGGCACGTACCCCTTCGTGACCTCGTCGAACCCGACCGCGGGCGGCGCCTGTACGGGCGCCGGCGTGGGCCCGACGAAGATCAGCCGGGTCATCGGCATCCTCAAGGCGTACACGACCCGCGTCGGTGCCGGTCCGTTCCCGACCGAGCTGTTCGACGAGGACGGCGAGGCGCTGCGCCGCATCGGCGGCGAGCGGGGCGTGACCACGGGCCGCGACCGCCGCTGCGGCTGGTTCGACGCGGTGATCGCCCGTTACGCGACCCGGGTCAACGGCCTCACCGACTTCTTCCTCACCAAGCTCGACGTCCTGACCGGCTGGGAGCAGATCCCGGTCTGCGTGGCGTACGAGATCGACGGCAAGCGCGTCGAGGAGCTGCCGTACTCGCAGTCCGACTTCCACCACGCGAAGCCGGTCTACGAGATGCTGCCGGGCTGGAGCGAGGACATCAGCAAGGCGAAGTCCTTCTCCGACCTGCCGAAGAACGCCCAGGCGTACGTCAAGGCGCTGGAGGAGATGTCCGGCGCCCCGATCTCCGCGATCGGCGTGGGTCCGGGCCGGGACGAGACGATCGAGATCAACTCGTTCCTGTAGGACGCCACCCCGGCCGGGGCTCCCGAGGGGCCCCGGCCGACGGGCGGATACGCTGGCAGGCGCCGGCAGCAGGACGAACAAGGCGGAGCGAGCGGACCATGCGGATCAGCAACCCCTTGCCCGTCGGTCTGCGCGGGAGGGCCACGACCCGGACGTGGATCTGGCTGACCGTGGCGGTCGTCGCCGTGGCCGGCGTGCTCTTCTTCGTCGACAGCCACCGCGTCTCCGCCGCCCCGCACGCCGACGACCCCCGCTGCGACAAGGTGCTCTCCCGCCTCCCGGACGGCATTCCCGGCTCCTCCCGCGACTGGACCCTCGGCGAGGGGGTCGCGGCCTGGGGCGGTCAGTCCGCGGTGTTCCGCTGCGGCGCCGAGGAACTGCTGCCCAACATCAACCTCTGCGTCACGGTCGACGGCGTCGACTGGGTCCTGGACGAGGAACGGCTCAAGCGCGACGGCGTGAGCGTCCTGCGCACGTACGGCCGCTCACCGGCCGTGGAGTTCACGTACACCGGTCCGCGCGAGGAGGTGGGCGGGCTCCTGGCCGCGCTGAACCCCGCCGTGAAGTGGCTCCCGCAGGACAGGAAGTGCATCGGCGTCGCCGACGCCCTGTAGTCCGGCGCCACCGCGGGTTCCGCTCCGTGGACCGGCCACTGCCGTTCGGCCCCCTCCGTCGGGCGCCGGTGCGGAGCATGGTGTCGGATCGAGGGCATGACCGACCGTGACCGCGCCGATTCCTGCCGGGGTCCGTACGGTGGAGAGGCCGGCCCCGGGCACTGCGGCGACCCGGCCCGCTTCGAGGTCGCCCGGCACGGACGGGCACCCCTGCGGGTGTGCCCCGTGCATCTGGGGCCGTCGTTGCTGATGGCGGACGGGGTCCTGTGGCCGCCGGACATCTCCCTGATCCGGTGAGCGCTTCGCCGGACGCACCACTGCCCCCGGGTCCTGCGCCCGGGCTCCGGCCCTCAGCTGAAGACGATCATCGACCCCTGCGCCAGACTCCGCGTGGCCGCCGCGTGCAGGCCCAGCCACACATGGCGCTCCCGGGCGAAGGGGCTGGAGTCGTACGGCGCGGGCACCGCCGGTTCCTCCAGCTCCGTCGGGGCGAGCGGCGGCTGTGGCGCGGCCGGGGGGTTGGCCGGGTCGATGCCGAGCGCGGGGGCGACGGTCTCCAGTTCCCGCAGGAGGGTGTGCGAGGAGCCCAAGGGTCCGCCGCCCGCCAGGAGTTCGTCGTCGGAGAGCGGGTGGGGAAAGTCGACGGGGACGTACGCGCCGGCGTGGTCGTAGTGCCAGACCAGGTGCGACTGCTGGGCCGTCGACTCGAACATCTCCAGCAACTGCTCGTAGTCGCCGCCGAGTTCGTCGACCGGTGTCACCGGCAGCCCGCACACCTGGAGCAGGTACGCCCGGCGCAGGAAGTGCAGCGCGTCGTAGTCGAAACCGGCCACCGGGGCGACCTCGCCGGAGAGTCCCGGCATGTACTGGTACACCGGCACCGGCGGCAGCCCGGCCTCGGCGAGCACCTTGTCGTATTGCGCGAGTTCCTCGGCGAACGGGTTGTCCGGCGTGTGGCACAAGACGTCGACGAGCGGTACCAGCCACAGGTCACAGGCCAAAAGAGGGCTCCTCACACAGCACGGTGGTCACGGCAGCGTAGTCGGTGCGCGGTTCGTGCAGGTCCCATACCCATCTGGGACCGCGCCACGACACGTCCGGCGTTGGTCATCCGCCCCCGCACCCGGTCATCGCCCGGTGATCCGCTCGATCAGGGCGAGGGAGTGGGCGTTGTACGCGTCGACGAGCGAGCGCGCGGCCGGCACGTCGCGGCGGGCGAGGGCGTCGACCAGTTCGGTGTGCCCGGACCACAGCTCGCCGCGCAGGTCCCTGAGCCGCCGCAGGTGCTGCACCGTGCACACCCAGCTCTGGACGCGCAGCCGGTGCAGGAAGTCGGAGAGGTAGGGATTGCCGAACAGGGCGGCCAGCTCGCGCCAGTAGCGCAGGTCGTAGCCGATGAGGACGGTCAGGTCCCCGGCCGCGGCGGCGCGCTGCGCCTCCTCGCCACGCCGCCGGACTCCGGCGAGGGCGACGACGATGCGCGGGTCGTCGGGGTCCGGCCCGCGCTGCGGGTCGTCGGCGAGGACGAGGAACATCCCGTCGGTGACGAGGCCCCGGGCCGCGATCATGCCGCGGAAGTCGTCGACCGAGTACTCGTGCACGTGGAAGCCGCGGTGGTGGTCGGCGTCGAGGAGTCCCTGTGCGGACAGGTCGACCAGTGCCTCGCGCACGGGCGTCGCGGACACCCCGTACTGCTCGGCGATCTCCTTGACGGTGAACTCCTGCCCGGGCTGGAGCCGCCCGGCCAGCACCTCGTCGCGGAGCGCGTCGGCTATCTGCCGTCGCAGGGTGCTGCGCGTCACGGCTCCGGTGCCGCTGGGGCCGGGCATGGTCGGGCGGTCTCCTCGTCGCGTGCGGATGACGTGCTCGTGCACGTCCACGTCCACATGCACGGACGTGGACATGTGTACGAGCACGCCACCTTACGTGGTGCGGCTGTTCGACCGGCCTCGCGCGGACCGCGGTCCTACACCGTGTAGTCGTCCGCCACGGACAGTGCCGTGTCGAGCGCCGCCAGGCCCTCCTTCAGTTCCGCCTCGGAGACGTTGCACGGCGGCACCACGTGGGTCCGGTTCATGTTCACGAACGGCCACACGCCGTGCGCCTTCGCGGAGGCGGCGAACGCGGCCATCGGCGTGTTGTCCTGCCCGGTCGCGTTGTACGGCACCAGCGGCTCCCGGGTCTCCCGGTTCCGCACCAGTTCCAGCGCCCAGAACATGCCGACCCCGCGCACGTCACCCACGCTCGGGTGCCGCTCGGCCAGCTCCCGCAGCGCGGGACCGACGACCTCGGCACCGAGCCGCGCCGCGTGTTCGACGACACCCTCCTGCGCCATGACGTTGATCGTGGCGACGGCGGCGGCGCAGGCCAGCGGGTGCCCGGAGTAGGTCAGCCCGCCCGGGTAGGGACGCTCGGCGAACGTCTCGGCGATCCTCGCGGAGATCGCGACGCCGCCCAGCGGCACGTAGCCCGAGTTCACGCCCTTGGCGAAGGTCATCAGGTCGGGGACGACGTCGTACAGGTCCGCCGCGAACCAGGTGCCGGTCCGCCCGAACCCGGCCATGACCTCGTCCAGCACGAAGACGATCCCGTACTTGTCGCAGATCTCGCGGACCCCGGCCAGGTATCCGGCCGGCGGCACCATGATCCCGGCCGTGCCCGGGATCGTCTCCAGGATGATCGCGGCGACGGTCGACGGTCCCTCGAAGGCGATCGTCGTCTCCAGGTGCTCCAGCGCCCGCGCGCACTCCTGCTCCTCCGTCTCGGCGTAGAAGCGCGAGCGGTACAGGAAGGGCGCCCAGAAGTGCACGACCCCGGCCGCGCCGCTGTCCGAGGCCCAGCGGCGCGGGTCGCCGGTGAGGTTGATCGCCTGCTGGGTGCCGCCGTGGTACGAGCGGTACGCCGACAGCACCTTCGGCCGCCCGGTGTGCAGGCGCGCCATGCGCACGGCGTGCTCCACGGCGTCCGCGCCGGCGTTGGTGAAGAAGATCTTGTCCAGGTCGCCCGGCGTCCGCTCGGCGATCAGCCGAGCCGCCTCCGAGCGCGCCTCGACGGCGAACGCGGGCGCGAAGGTCGTCATCCGCGCCGCCTGCTCCTGGATCGCCGCGACGACCCCGGGGTGCTGGTAGCCGATGTTGGTGTAGACGAGCCCGCTGGTGAAGTCGAGGTAGCGCTTGCCTTCGTAGTCCCAGAAGTACGACCCCTCGGCGCCGGCGACGGCGAGCGGGTCGATGAGCTCCTGCGCGGACCAGGAGTGGAAGACGTGCGCGCGGTCCGCGGCCTTCACGGCGGCGCCGGCCTGGGGGTTGGGCTGAGGGGTCATGCGGCCGAGGGTAGATGTCCGCGATGCGGAAACGGAATCGGCGTCCTGTCTGCGGACGGGGGCTTTCCGCGACAGGTTGTCGACGCGCGGAGGAGCTGGCCCGCCCCGCCGGACTCACCGCCGCCCGGTGGCAGGTGCTCGGCGCGGTGCTGCGCGAGCCGCTGCCCGTCTCCGGGGTCGCGCGGGCGATGGGCATCACCCGGCAGAGCGTGCAGCGCGTCGCCGACCTGCTCGTGGCACACGGCCTCGCCGAGTACCGGCCCAACCCGGCCCACCGCCGCGCCAAGCTGCTCGCGCCGACCGGGGCGGGCCTCGCCGCCGTCTCCCGTATCGATCCCGGCCACGCCGCCCTCGCCGACCGGCTGGCCGAGGCGTACGGCTCCGAGGAGGAACTCGCGGTGGCCGTCCAGGCACTCGAACGCCTGTCGAAGGCGCTGGGCGAGCTCGGCGACCCGCCTGTTACGGAACCGTAGACAATCGCGACTCACCGTAAGGCCGCTCCGCCACTATCCTCGGTCTGTTGCACACGTGCGGGGGGAAGGCGGCGCAACATGGAGAAGCTCGGGGGCGGGGACCCGATGGGCGTGGACCCCCCAGGTGTTCGGCACGGGGGGAGCATCGGCGCCTACCGGCTGCTGGGGCGGCTCGGCGCGGGCGGCATGGGGCACGTCTATCTGGCCCGGTCGGACCGTGGGCGCACGGTCGCCGTCAAGCTGGTGCGCGAGGAACTGGCGGCGCAGGACGAGTTCCGGGAGCGGTTCCGGCAGGAGGTCGCGTCCGCGCGGCGGGTCGGCGGGTACTGGACCGCGCCCGTACTGGACGCCGACACCGAGGCCGCCGTGCCGTGGGTCGCCACCGGGTACGTCGCGGGCCCCAGCCTCCAGCAGGTCGTCGGGCACGACCACGGCGCCCTGCCCGAGCGTTCCGTACGCACCCTCGCGGCCGGACTCGCCCACGCCCTCCAGGACATCCACGCCGCCGGGATCGTGCACCGCGACCTCAAGCCGTCCAACGTGCTCGTCACCATCGACGGCCCCCGGGTCATCGACTTCGGCATCGCACGGGCCCTGGAGACGGTCACCGAAAGCGGACTCACCCGCACCGGCGCGCTCGTCGGCTCGCCCGGCTTCATGGCACCCGAGCAGGTGCGCGGCGACCGGATCACACCGGCCTGCGACGTCTTCTGCCTCGGCTCGGTCCTCGCCTACGCCGCCACCGGCAACCTGCCCTTCGGCACCGCCACCAGCGGCGTGCACGCCCTGATGTTCCGCATCGCGCAGGAGGAACCCGACCTGGACGGCGTGCCCGAAGGCATCGCCGACCTGGTCCGCGACTGCCTGAGGAAGGACCCGGCCGCCCGCCCCGCCCTCGACGAGGTCCTGGAGCGCACCGGCGCGCGGGACACGGTCGCCGAGGGCCGTTCCCGGGACCCCTGGCTGCCCAGCGCGCTGGTGGCCCAGCTCGGCCGGCACGCGGTACGGCTACTGGACACGGAGAACCCGGAAGCGCCGGAGGCCGGGCCGGTCCCGCCCGCGCACGCCCCGCAGTCGAACCCGACGCCGCCCCCGCCGCCGAGCCGGGATCCGGCCGGGCCGCCGCCCCCGCGCGATCCGGGCACCGGCGCCGGCCCGGTGAACCACCTCCCCACCCAGGTCGCCGGCGCGAACCCGCCGACGCCCCCGCCCGCGTACGGCCACCCGCAGCAGCCCCGGACCCCCGCCCCCGGACACGCCCCCGCCGCCCCGGGCTGGGTACCGGCCCCCGCAGTGCCGGGGACACCACCGGGGACACCACCGGCGTACCACCCGTACGGCAGCCCCGGCTCGACCCCGCCCTACGGTCCCCCGCCGTACGGTCCCCCGCCGTACGGCCCGCCGCCCGAGCCGGCCCGGAGAGGCCGCTCCACCGCTCTGCTGATCGCGGTCGCCCTGGTCGTCGCACTGGGCGCCGGAGGCTCGGTCTACGCCCTGATGAGCGGGGACGGCGACACCAACCGGGCCGGCGGCGACCCCACGCCCACCTCGACGGCCGGAGCGCCCCAGGACCCGGGCCCCGCGACGGAGGGCTCGGATCCGACGACCGAGGCCGACCGGCCGACCACGCCCCCGCCCACGTCCTCGGCTCCCGCGGACGGCACGGTCCCGGCGGCGTACCTGGGCACCTGGGCCACGACCCTCGACAACGCGTCCGGCGAGCACACCCGGGAGCTGACCATCCAGCAGGGCGAGGTGGGTGACACGGTCCTGTCCCTCGTCGCCGACGGCCCCGCCGGAAACGGCACCTACTACTGCGTCTTCGAGGCCGACCTGACCACTGCCCCGGGCCCCGACGGCCCCCTGCGCCTGGGCCCCTCCACGGTGACGACCGGCCCGCCCGCCTCCTGCACGCCGGGCGAACCCACCGTGGTCACCCTCCTGCCGAACGGCACCCTGGAACGCACGAACACCACCACGGGCGAATCCCTGACCTACACCCACCAGCAGCCGTAGCCCCGAGCGGCCCGGGTGGGCGGTGGGGGAGTCACCCCGCAGCGCCGGGCAGCCGGCGCGACCCACCCCCGGCCGACACCCACGCCGTGCACTCGGCAGCCCCGGACCACCTCACCCCGGCGGCACAGCCCACCGCAGGTCACCGCGGCTCCGGCGGCCGCTGCCGAGGCATGTTCGGCCGAGCCCCACCCGGCGGCACCGAGAACCGCCCAGGCCCTCCCGCCCCCGCCTCCGCCTCGGACCGCGCCCCACCCGCCGCCACCGACGGCAACCCCGACGGCGCCGACCCTGCCCGGAAGTCCACCATCC
>NZ_JAVRFH010000096.1:0-12461 GCF_031845825.1 Streptomyces lancefieldiae
GGCAACGACCGACGAACGAGAACACGAACGGACTGCTGCGTCAGTACTTCCCGAAGGGCACCGATCTCTCCCGCTGGTCGTCCACGGACCTCGAAGCCGTCGCCACGGCGATCAACAACCGGCCCCGTAAAATCCTGGGCTGGCGGACGCCGGCCGAAGTCTTCGAAGAACAGCTACGATCGCTGCCACAGCCCGGTGTTGCAACGACCAATTGAACTCGCCCAGTACACCAGCCGGGCCTTCGCCGACGCCTGCCACCAGGCCGGGATACTCCGGTCCATGGGAGCGGTCGGCACCTCCGCGGACAACGCCGCCGCGGAGTCGTTCTTCGCCTCGCTCAAGCGGGAGATCCTTCCCCGCCGGCGACACTGGCCGACCGCACGAGCCGCCCGCCTCGCAGTCTTCCGCTGGCTCGGCTTTTACAACCACCAGCGCAGGCACTCCACAATCGGCTACCTTGCGCCGGTCGCCTTCGAACAGAGATCAACTACGCTGGCCATCGCTGCATGACAACCGGTGTCCACGATCAAGGTGGAAGCCCCGGCGGTCCACGTGCATGTCTGAGGACAGCGGGCCCTCGATGTCCGCGAGATACGCCTGGAGAACTCCGCCGTCCACCGGACCGTCCGCGTACCCGAGAGACATGTGCGGATACCGGCTCGGGGCCAACCTGTGGGCGGCGCAGCGCAACGGGCCGAGCCGGGCACCCGTAGATCAGGTCAGGTGCCGAGGTACTCCAGGGGCCAGCTGGCCGGCACGTCGTCCGCCGAGTCCGCGGCGGCCGTCTTCATGTGGCCGATGAAGACCTTGCGGGTGCCAGGAGGCAGCTTCTCGCCGAGGCGGTCACCATTGTCGGGGACGTTGCGGGGCTGTACGCCGCCCCAGGAGCCGTTGGTGTAGATGCTCAACCGAGCTTAACGTCCTCGTAGGCGCTGCTGAAGCTGAGCCACGTGCCACCCCAGGGGCCGGCGTTGGGCGGGGGCACGGTCAGGATGATCGGGTGCTTGTAGTGGATGAGCCCACCAGTCTCGGTGAACGCGAAGCCGTGCGGTGCTGCGCCCGGCGCCCCGAGACGTGTCGCCGGGCCTTCAGGCGTCACGTGGTGGTGGGCCAGGTCCGCAACAGAGCGGCGATCATCCCGGCGGTGCAGGCCGGGTCCAGGAGCAGGTCCTTGAGGGCGACGGCGTCCGCGCGGGCGGGCTTGACGGTGATCCCGGCGGCCTCGAGATACATGACGCCGGTGGCGGCGGCGACGGCCAGGTTGGAGCGTTCCAGCCAGCGGCACCGGCCCAGCGTGTGCACCAGGGAGGCGGCCTTGGCGTAGGGGCCGTCGTAGACGGGCTGCTCGAACAGCTCCGCCCGGTGCCGGGCGACCGCCGAGACCGGGACGCCATAGTCGTCGGGGGCCGGATCGTTGACCCCGGCGGCCTCGGCGACCTGCAGGATCCAGGGGACGTCGATGTGCAGGTCCATCAGGCGGCGCGCGCTCCCCGGGACGCGTGCTGGGCGTCTTCGGCTTCGTCGAAGAGTGCCTGGTGTTCGGTCAGGAAGCGGGCGGCGGCGTCCACCGCGCGGGCGCGCAGGCCGCTGGCGTCATCCTGCACCAGGCGGGCAAGGTAGTCGCCGATGCTCAGTCCCAGGTCGGCGGCGCGCTTCTTGGCGAGTTCCGCCACGTCCTCGTCCACGCGGGCGCCCAGTTGCGTCTTTGCCATACCCGCATGGTAACAGCTGTTACTACAAGGCTCCGCGACGTGCAGCCTGTCGTACGCCGAACCCTGCCTGGAGCGACCGGACTGAGGTGGCGCACTGGCTCGTTGTGCGACATAAGAGTGGCTTAAAAGATCTTCACAAGCGTGATCAACGCGTGGTCATATGTACGCAGCGCCTCCGTGCAGTTACTCGGAGCTGCCCGTCATGCCCACAATCGAACTGGAGTTCCCATGCGTAGCAAGACCAGTGCTGTCGTTCTCGCCGGAGCCATAGCGGCCGGGTCTGTCATGCTCAGCGCGCCCGTGGCCTCGGCCGCCGCCTACTGTTCCTCCTCGGGCTACACGGCCTCCGGCCTGCCCACCGAGCGGTGCACCAGCCTGTCCAACGGGATCGTGTACCACAAGAAGGACTACAACAACCCGACCCGGATGTACACCACGTACTCCAAGACGGGCGGGTCCAGCGTCAGCGTCCGCCTCGGCTACAGCATGTCCGGGTCTACCACCTACTCCGGCTACTTCACCATCAGCTCCGGCCAGACGGTGCAGAAGTCCTGGAGCAAGAACGGTGCCTACATGTGCTACAACAGCACGGGCGTGCTGAACTACAGCGGCGGCACCTTCCAGACGCCGACCGCCCACTGCTGAGACCAGCCGTGACGAGGGCCCCGTCACTACCGACGGGGTCCCTCCTGCCATGCCCTGACTGGCCAAGGACCCCAGTGTTTACCGCGATCTTCCAAAACCACTACGGCTACCTGGCCACCTGCGCGCTGGCCGGCCTCATTCTCGGAGGTGCGGCATGGCTGCTCTCCCACCGCCTCGGGAAGCCGTTCGGCCTGTGGTGGGGCGGGCTCACCGCCACTGTCGCCGGAGTGCTCGGCGTCACCTTCCTGGGCGCTGGTACAGCCAGCCGCCAGTGCGTCGTCAACCACAACCTCACTGAGCCCTTCCATGCCACGCAAGGTCTGTGGAATCTCGCCATGACCGTGCCACTCGGGCTCTTCGCACTTCTCGCTGTCCGGCGATTCCTGCCCGCGCTCGTCGGAGTCGTGGTGCTACCGCTGGCCATTGAGTTCACCCAGGCCACAGTCGACGGCCTGGGCCGTGTGTGTGACAGCGCCGACGCCGAAATGAACATCCTCGGCGGCCTGCTGGGACTCGCCCTTGCCGCGGCCGTGCTGGCTCAACGCAGGGGACTCAACTGGCGTGGTGGTGCCACGGCGTCACTGATCACCTCCGTGGTGATCGCGATCCTGGGCGCCGGCGTGGCACGCCCCATGGTGGCGCTCACCCACGTGGACGGCACCGGACTCACGGCCGCCGGTTCCCAGCAGCGCCAGGCCGTTGAGGCAGTGGTGCAGGAGGCGTTCGGTGACCACTACAAGCTCGGCGACGTGTATGAGCAACCGTGCGTCGGGGCGCCGTGCACGACAGTCGTCTTCAACCTGCTCAGCCGCGACGCAGGGCACTCGGAGGAATTCAGCAGCGGCAGCCTGACCTGGCCGGACAAGGAGCACCTGAACGTGCTCCTCGTCGACAGCGACCGCCCCAGTGTCATGGGCTACCCCGTCCCAGGCGGGGGAAAGCCATCCACTGAGCAAGAGGCGTACCAGATCGCCCAGAAATACATGAGTGACCACTATCCCTGGGCGAAGGGTGCGTTCACGCACAAGACATATCCAGTGGGTGAGAATGCGGTCCTCGGGTGGATGACCAGTTACCGGTGGGTGCACAACGATGTACTGATGCCTCGCATGCTGGACATCCAGGTCAGCAGGGCGGGACAGATATCGCAGGTGGACGTCACCCTCGGCCCGACAGAAGTCAGTCTCCCCCAGGCGAAGCTCGACGCCGAGCAGGCTGAGGCCGCGGTACTCGACGGCCTGGTCGCCCAGGCCCGGGCCAACCAGGCCACTGACGTAGACAGCGCGCAACTCAAGGCCCAGTACACGATCGAGGCATTCACGCTCAAGGCCGCGAAACGCAACGGCGCCTGGCGCAGCGAGTGGCTCGTGAACCTGGCCATGCGCGAACAAGCAGCCGGCACCGGCTCCGATCCGGTCCCCGAACCTGACATGTGGAGGGTTGACGCTGCCAACGGCCAGGTTTACGACGGCACCAACACGCCGGTGAAGAACTGATTGCAAGCTCTCCTCGCCGCGAGGGCAGCTGGGACGAACGAGACGTCTGCGGCACGGAACCAGGATCCCTGCCGTAGATCAGGAGGTCTATCCCCTCGCCGGATCGACCGTGTCGATCCGGCGCACACCCGCCCTGACCTGGAGTGGCATGAGAAGCCGTATCTCAACCGGACGCGATCTTTTGATCTCCGCTGTTCGGGCATGGTGTCGCTCGGAGTGAGGGAGGCATGCGGCGTCTTGTGTCCGCTTCATGGCCGAGGAGTGCGCGGTGGCGTCGGTGCTGGGAATGCTGGAGAAACGGGAGGCGGCTGCCCGGGTGCGGGTGGAGGGCCTGCGGGAGGAAGCCGCGCGGTTGGCTGAGGCGTTGGAGGCTGCGGAGATCGAGCTGGACCGGTGGGTGATCGCGCGGGAGGAGCTGGTCGAGGCCCTGGCCGTGTCCGCCGCCGAGACGACTGCCGTGACCGAGCCGGAGCAGGAAGCGGTGCCCTCACCGGTGCCGGGGTCGGTGGTGCCGCCCTGGCGGGAAGGGCTGCCGGTGACCGTGCTCGCGCCCGACTACCAGCGAATTCTGGGCGTGCTGGAGACGCGGCAGTCCGCGGGCGAGGGACCGGTGAAGGCCAAGGAGATCGCGGCGGAGCTGGGCCTTGGGACGACGTCGGCGAAGGTGGAAGGGGTGCGTTCGAAGGCCAGGCGCCTGGCGTCGCGGGTGGCTCCTCGTGGAAGCGTCGGGGATGTTCACTGCCGGCCGGCAGCTCGCGGCCGTGCCAGACGCCGGCTCATCCGCGTGACCATCGACCACCGGATCGTCGCCTCGCTGCTGGCGGGCAGCGTCTCGTGGTCCCGGGCCAGACGCCGGGAGTGCATCAACCACGCGAACGTGCGCTCGGCCACCCAGCGTCTGGGCAGCACCACGAACCCTGTCATGTCGTTGGTGCGCTTGACGATCTCCAAGGTCAGGGCGAGTCTGTCCCGGCACCAGTCGATCAGGCCGCCGGTGTAGCCGCCGTCGGCCCACACGAGGGTGAGGTCGCGGTGCAGGCGGCGCAGCCGCATCAGCAGACCCGCCGCGGCGTCCCGGTCGCCGATGTTCGCGGCGGTGACCGCGACGACCACGAGCAGGCCGAGCGTGTCCGTCACGATGTGCCGCTTTCGGCCGTGGGTGTTCAGGCGGTCCCAGACCAGCACGATGGGTGCCTTGAGGAGCTGGTGGACGCCGTCGATGAGCGCGATGAAGTCACGCTCGCCCATGCTCCGGCGCGTGCTTTTGCCCGCCCGGTGGGTGCGCAGGCGGTGGCACAGCCGGGTGCGGGAGCCGGGCCGCATTACGCCTGGTCGGGCCGGGAGTGCCTGGGCCTGTTGCGGGTGAGGGGCGAGGCGCTCGTCCTGCACGCGATGCGCTGGCCGGACGAGGTCCGGGACCCGGCTTCGCTGACCCCGGCGCCGGTAGAGCTGTCGGATGAGGAGATCGACGGCGCGCTGGCGTTGATGGACACGATGACCGCGACGGTCTGGAGGGAGACGGGTTCCGCGACACCTACACCGAGGCGGTCGCCGAGCTGATCGAGGCGAAGCGGGAGCACCGGGAGCCGCCGGCCGCACCGGGGCCCGCGGCCGAGGCGGGTCAGCTGGTCGACCTCATGGCCGCGCTGAACGAGTCCGTCGCCAAGGCGAAAGCCGGCCGCGGCGGCGGTCACGCCGACGTGCACGAGTTGCCGAGGAAGCGGACCGCGAAGGAGACGGCGGCCAAGAAGACCGCGGGGAAGAAGACGGCCGCACGTAAGCC
Source organism: Streptomyces lancefieldiae (assembly GCF_031845825.1). Taxonomy (NCBI): domain Bacteria; kingdom Bacillati; phylum Actinomycetota; class Actinomycetes; order Kitasatosporales; family Streptomycetaceae; genus Streptomyces; species Streptomyces lancefieldiae. Next base: position 5,637 of record NZ_JAVRFH010000096.1, read on the forward strand.
GAGCCGTAGTGCCTGATCACCTGGCATGGCGATCGCCCGTCACCCTCACGCCTCGAGGTAGCCGAGTTCCGCATCGGCCGGCAGGCCCCGCACGCCCTGACCCCGTCGGCGAGTGCCCGCAGTGCGTCGTCGCGGCTGATGCCCCGGCTGCGCCTGCCCGCGTTCCAGCAGCCGCCGACGTGGCCCTGGACCGGGGGCGCGTCCCGGTTCAGGCCCTGCTCCAGCAGCCATTCCGGGGGCGGCGGCCGGTTCTCGGCGGCGTACTGCCGCTCGCGCTCCCGCTGCTCCGCCAGCGTGATGGCCTGCCGTACCTCGTCGAGGGCCAGAGCGAGCCACCGCTCCAGGGTGCGCAGTCGTGGCAGGTCAGGCGGCAGGTCGGTCACGTCTCCAGTTTGCCCTAATATTCGAACAAGATTTCTACTAGGGGCATGGTCCAGCGCAAAGTCGAGTACCTCACCCCGCGGCAGGAGGAAATCCTGCGCTGCATCCGCCTGGCCATCACCGACCAGGGCGACGCCCCCACCGTCACCGAAATCGCCGCCGCCGTGAGCCTGCGCCCCTCATCCGTTCACTACCAACTGCGCGAGCTCGAGGCCAAGGGCGCCATCCGCAGACAGCCCCGCCGGCCCCGCGGAATCCGGCTCGCATGACCACCGGCCGCTACCACCTCGCCCTGACCACCGGCGGCCGGCCGCTGCTCCACGGCTGGTGGTACAGCGAGACGACCGCGCGCCGCAAGTTCGCCGCCTGGATCGGCCGGCACGGCGCCCGCATCACCCTCACCGACGAGGAGAGCGGCACCCTGTTGACGCAGTGGCCGCAGACGCAGTGATCGTCTGCCACGCTGGCCCGATGAAGGTCCGCCCGTTCCCCTCCCCCGGCCGCGCCCGGCGGCAGATCATGCGCCGCCACGGCAACCAGATCCCCACCCACCTCCTGCCCGCAGCCCCCGCTACGGAACAGGTACCGGGCGCCTACGTCCTGTCGACGCGCCGCCCCGGAACTGCCAGCGGCCCCTCGTAGACCGGCACCCACATCAGCCCTTGCCGACGCTGAGCTGAGACGAGACCGACACGTCTGCTCGCGCCGACGGGACACGCTGCCGGTCAGGCAGCTTCGGCCTCCGGGTTGCCGGACCAACCTTCTTCGCGGCCAGCTCCACGTCGATCCCGCTCTTCCCTTCCGCTGCCGCAGGCTCGGTGACGGCGTGGTGGAAGGCGTCAACCGCGCAGCGCCAGTCAGCGCGCGTCTCCCCGTCAGGGATTCCCTCGGGAGCGGCCAGCCATCGAGCAAAGAGAAGGCAGTCCGTGAGACCGGTGCTTTTGAATGAGCTGGTGGATGAGGCTGCCGTTCTTCGACTTCGTCAGGCTGTCATGCGTGTCCAGGACGCCACCCGTGAACGTGCCGCCACGGGGCGTGGCGTGGCGGAAGCCGACGACGTGGTCGGTACTTTCGGCACGGACGGCGCGATCGGCTTTGATCCGTTCCCTTTCCTTCGTGCCTGTACGGGGCCGGCTCGCACGCGGTGGTCATTGGCCAGGTCGCCGGGATCATGCACGGCTCGATGGAGTTGACCGGTGACCTGGACCTGCTGTGGGACGGCACGCCTGAGCAGGCGCAAGCCCTGCGCGATGCCCTGACGGCCGCAGGCTGTCCAGATGTGCCCGAGCTCGACTCTCCTCAGGTGCCCTACCAGGCAGCCGACGTCAGCGGCGACTTGTGCACACCCGCCCTGTCCTGGGGTGACATGAACGTCGCCCCCTGCCTGACCCGGGCAGTCAGCGCCCACGCAGCAGCGGGCTTCACCATCCGCTATGCCGCCTTGGACGACCTGATCCGTATGCGGCGCGCCCTCGGCCGCCCCAAAGACCACCGCCGCGCCAACGAACTCGAAGGTCTGCGCGCCTGAGCCTGGTTCAGGACCCTGATGGCGATATCTGCAGCTGGTTCTCGGCCGCGGCGACGCCGACCACGGCCAGACCGGGTTGGAACACGTGTACGTCGTTGACCGCTTCCATGTCCCGCAACGACGTCCTCCCCCGCTACGCCGGTTGTTGTGCAGGCTCGCATTCAGCTGGGCGAGGGTTCTCCAGCAGTGACGCCTCACATGTGCGGCCGGCGTTCCGCAGGCGGCTCCAGCCAGACGACCAGTGGTCACACTTCCTTCACTTCGTCCGCACTCTGCGATCACTTCCGGTAGGCTCCGGGCGCTCCATTCGCACGACTGAGGGGGGATTCCTCATGCGTATCCGCTATGCCCTGACCGCTGCCGCGACCACCGCGGCCGTCGCCGCACTCGGCCTCGCCGCGACGGTCCCGGCCCAGGCCGCCGAGTACTCCTCGGCTCTGAAGATCAAGGGCGTCCAGTACGACGCCCCCGGCCGGGACTCCAACAAGTGCTCGGGCGGCAACACCCACAACGAGTACCTGACGATCAAGAACTACTCGAAGACCGCGAAGGTCAACCTGAAGGGCTACACCGTCAAGGACGCCGCCGGCAACACGTTCGCCTTCAAGAACAGCCACGTCCTCGAGCCCGGCGACTACATCACCCTGCGCGGCGGGCGGGGCACCGACTCCGACGCCAAGAACGTCGTCTACCGCCAGAACTGCAACTTCATCTGGAACAACGACAAGGACACCATCTACTTCTACAAGCCCGGCGGCGCCCGCGCCGACGTTCACTCTTACACCAAGAGGTCCAACGACCGAGACGGCAACGGCTACATCACCTACCACGGCTGACCACCAGCCACCCCAGTGAGGGCCGGCCGCTGGGCAACCACCCCACGGCCGGTCCCGCGCCTGCCGGACAACCGCAGCTGACGAATGGAGTAGCAAGCCGTGCCGGACCTGTGGTCAGGGGTGAAGGCCGGCAGCGGCTGATAGCCGCGCGTGAGGCGTACACGCGGACGGTCAGCGTCCACTACGACGAGGTCCTGCACCAGGTCAAGGAAGCCTCGGCAAGGCCGACATCGGGGCGCTGCTGCTGTGGAAACGCCTGCGCGCCGACACCCGCTGGGCCGGCGCGCTCATGGCCGTGGCGGACAGCAAGGTGCGGCGAGTGACGGCGGCTGCCGTGTCCGCCGTGCGCGACACCTCCGTCAGCCGCAGCGAAGCAGCCCGCGCGGGCCGGGCCGCCCTGACCGAACTGCCCGGCTTCGTCTCCGGCGACGCCCTGGCATCCGCCGTCCTGACCGCCGCCGCGCCCAACCGCATGGCCGTCTACGACCACCGCGCGCACACCGCGCTACGCTCCCTCGGCGTCACACTCACCCACTCCCAAGGCCGGTACAGCCGCTACCTCCACGCCATCGACCACCTCCTGGCCCATGCCCCCGACCCGGCCCGCACCTGGACCCCACGGGAGATGGACACAGCCCTCTACTACCTGCCGCTCACCTCCCGCACCCTGCCCGGCACGTAGACCACGCGGCTGCACCGACCGGCCGGAGCGGATACCGCGGCAGAAGCGGAGCACCGCGTGTGCATCCGTCGCGATGCTCGGCACTCGCAGGCTCGCCGGGAGGGGCTGATGCGAGGATGATCCTCCACTACCTGGGGGTCCCTTCACATGTCCGGTTCGCTGACCATCCGTCGCATACTCGGGGACCGCCCCTTCGCCGAGATCGGCACGCCCTCGGCCGTGGCTATCAACGAGGAGCGGGGCCTCGTCGCCGTGGGCGGCGATCTGGGGTATCTGCAGTGGTCCGGGTGCGGGACCGCCACGAGCCGGTGGCGGCCGTACCGGGTAGGAATCTATGGCACGGGGGACCTGAGGTGCCGGTGGGTCCTGGAGTCCCGGTGGCCTGTCCATTCCTTTGCCTTCCATCCGACGCTGCCGGTCGTGGCCGTCGGGACCGGGTCGTATGACGGGGGGTACGCCTTCGAGGGTGAGCTGCTGATCCTCGATCTGGACTCGGAACGCTCGACCCCGGTGATAGGTGGAGCACGTGAGGTGCTGCACGTCGCGTGGGAGAGCGAACGGGTTCTCCGGGTCGTGGTGGCTCCGCCTGACGACTACGACTTCGACGAGGCACATACACATGGGTTCGCTGCGGTCATCGAGCGGGCCGACTGGAGCGACGTCGCGCCTGGCTCCGTTCGGCAGGAAGAGCTGAGCGGACAGTGGATGGAGTTTGACCGGCCCAGGGCGGAGGACGTGGCTGATCAGTGCGTCGAGTCTCTTGCCGTGTTGACCGGCCAGCCGTGGTGGGAGCCGCGCCGGCAGGTGTGGGACGTCCAGGAGTTGCGGGACGGACGGGTGCTGGCCTGCTCGGACGGTGTACTGGCCGAGGCATGGCTGCCCGACGGGCAACTGGAGTGGTGTGTCCCGGACGAGGAGGGCGGGCGACAGCTCGTGGTCCGGGCCGCTCAGAGCGACGCCTGGGTCAACGTGGAACGGCGGCGAGTGCGCTGGGTGGGCCGGGAACGGGTGACCGAGCCGCCGCTCGTCGCCCGAGTGTCCCTCGCGGACGGGAAGCTGCTCGGCTCCCTCCGCCTCGACTCATCCGTCGCGCTCACGACGCGCGAGGACGGTTGGCTGGCGTTCCGCCCCACGGCCTGGGACCGGGGCCGCCCGGAATCGGCCGCCCTGATCCGCCCCGCGAACGAAGCCCCCGAGGTGCAAGTGCCGCTTGGGGGATTCGACCTCTTCAACCACGCCTTTCCGATCCGCCACAGCGGGCAACTGCTTTTCCTCCAGGGCAAGGAGCGCGAGCCATGGCGGGACAAGTGGGTGGTTGCCGTCGATCCGGCCGGCCCAGGCGGTGAGCCCTCGGTGCGCAGGCTGTTCCCCCTCGACTGGGACGCCAAGCGCGCCAGGCACCTCTTCGGTGGGCCAGGTATCGAGGTCGGCACCGCGGGAAACCGAGACCTGGTGCACGCGGGGGCCGTGCACGACGGTGCTGGCCTGCTGCCCGGCAACGCCTTCATCGTACGGCGAAGTCTCGGGGACGGAGCTGCGCGCTGGGTGTTCACCGCCGACTTCCCGGCCACCGCCCTGGACGGGGACAATGACACGGTCTACGTTGCCTTCAACTCCGGCGAGCTGGTGGCCCTGCGCACCTCGGACGGGTCCGTGCGGTGGCAGCAGCAACTGGAAGTCGGCGGCCAACGCGTCGTGCCCCTGTCACTCACACTCCCCGAGGCCGGGCGACTGCTGATCGGCACCGTAGACGGGCGGATCCTCGACTGTTCCGTGGCCGACTCAGCAGGTCAATAGCCGAGCCCGACTGTTCGGTGGTCGGCTCGGCGCCGGGCGCCGTCAGGACGCAGCGCCGCCCCCTCCACTCTCCCACATGTACACCCGGTTGTGCACCACGCATACCCAAGCAGCCAAATACCTGCAGGCCAGAAGGTTTACCCACCTCCACTTCGGCAACATATCGAATTCCTGTTCCAGAGGTGACCGATTACATCCCGAGATGCTCGAGTGAACCCGGGTGCCAAAATGTGGAGTTGGCTGGCGTTTGCGTAATCTGGCGATCACGCAAACACATCACCGCAGCTTGACCGGGCTGCGGGGCTCCCGGGGACCGGGACGCTGGGCGCTCTCGCCGTCAGCCGGTACCGTGCGATGCAGAATGGGGGGTGAGCTGGTGCGTCCAGTGCTACTGGCGATGGGCAGTATTGGTTCTTGCCCAGTGCGCCAAGCGAGTAGTCACGTTGGGTGACTACTTCCAGGCCGGCATCTACGGCTCAGCTGTGCCGATGATGGAGTTCTGTCAAAATCGGCCAGTCCGCTCTTTGTTCCCCAGTCGGTTGGTGCCAGCAACGATGGCCGGGGCCCTGGAGAACCGGCGTCGTGAAATCATCAAGCGATGACCAAACCGAGCAGCGACGACGGCCGCACCTCCCGGCGCGAGATGGAGCGGGTCGTCAACGAGATCGCCCAGGGGCTTCGCACGTTGGACGCTGGTGTGAGCTGGTTCTCAGGCCTCGCCCCGACACGCCAGCAGATGGTTCTGCAGGACGTCGCTGGCTATGCGATGCAGGCGCACATTACAGCTGCGGACGGCCGTGCGGGGGTGGCGCGGTCCGGCGTGAAGGCCACGGCTAACCCCTCGGTAATGATCTGCATGGACCCGCCCCGCTACGGGTTCGCGGGCCTGCCCTCCGCCGAACACGTCAAGGCGTTCCGCGTCCTCGTTTCCGTGTTTGCCGTTGCTGACGCTCGCCGCCGCGAGACGTACTGCAAGGGCGCCTGCGGACATGCATGGCACAACCTTCCAGCGGCAACCGAGCAGCCGTAGCTGTCCACGGACACGGCCGCGTCCTTCTGTCTGGACATCTGATGTCCTTGTGGGCGGACAGCTGATCGGGGCTTCCACCGTTCGTCGGTGAACCGGGTGCCGCAGTCGGCGCACACGGGACGGTTGGCCTCTCGCCCGGCCTTGTGCTGTGCGGCGATGCGGCGCAGCTGCTCCTGGTGCTCCCGGTGGCGGGCGGTGTACTCGGTTTGCTTGCGGGCGTCGTGGGCTTCGCGGCGTGGGTTGCCGATCGCCTCGAGGAGGGTCTGGTGGTGCGGTCGGCCGAAGCGCCGGAAGACCGCTCCGGCCGGGCCGTGCTCCTTGAGGTGCTTCATGCTGGTGACGACGATGGGCAGCTTGCCGTCGTACATGTGGAAGCAGTCCTCGTACCAGGTGCCCTTCCAGTGCCGCTGGGTCAGCTCGGCCAGCTGCGCGATGACGGTGTCGGGGTTGCGCGGGCCGATCCGGTTGAAGACGAGCAGCAGCGGGGGGTGCGGCTGGTCGCTGTGGCGGCCGTCGGGCACCCACCAGCGGGTGCGCCACATCGGCCGCTCCTTGCCGTCGACGTCCTTCA